>NZ_JASD01000008.1:3000000-3300000 GCF_000622385.1 Sulfitobacter noctilucicola | reverse complement strand
GTTTGCGCCCAAACTGGGCGAGGACAGCGAGAGCCTTGAGCAGATGACTGGCGTCATCATTCGCCAAACCGGTGACCTGCGGCGTATCGTTGACGAGTTTTCAAAGTTCGCCCGCATGCCGGAGCCTGAAACATCGCATCAGGACCTTACCCAACTTGTCCGTGACGCAGTGTTCCTGCAGCAGGCAGGCCAGCCCGCTGTCAAGATAAGTGCAGATTTACCCGATGATCCGGTGATGACTGATATCGACAGTACGATGATCTCTCAAGCGCTGACAAACCTGATTAAGAACGCAGGTGAAGCCATTGAAACATTGCAACAAAAGGGCGCTCCAGACGATTTGGAACCTCAGATCAAGATCCGTATGAAGGCACAGGATACAGCGGCTTCTATTACGATTGCAGACAATGGCATCGGCCTGCCCGAAGACCGCGCCGCGCTGTTTGAGCCATACGTCACAACGCGAAGCGAAGGCACCGGTCTGGGCCTGCCGATCGTGAAAAAGATCATAGAGGAACACGGCGGAACGCTGAGCCTCGACAATGCGCCCGTATTCGAGGGCCAAACCCATT
Source organism: Sulfitobacter noctilucicola (assembly GCF_000622385.1). NCBI lineage: Bacteria > Pseudomonadati > Pseudomonadota > Alphaproteobacteria > Rhodobacterales > Roseobacteraceae > Sulfitobacter > Sulfitobacter noctilucicola. The sequence goes on along the minus strand of NZ_JASD01000008.1, from coordinate 3,299,428 downwards.
TCGGGGCCATGGCGGTGGTAACATTGCCGCTGACCCCATCCCCCCAAAATAAAGAAACGAGTGGAGACAGGCATGAGTGATATTTTAATTGTCGATGATGAACGCGACATCCGCGAGCTGATTTCGGATATTCTAGAGGATGAGGGTTTTGCCACGCGGCTGGCGGGCAACTCCGATGACGCAATGGCGGCCATCAACGCAGAGCCTCCGGCGCTGATGATCCTCGATATCTGGCTCAAGGACAGCGACATGGACGGGATTGATATCCTCAAGACCGTCAAACGGGATAATCCTGACGTGCCTGTTGTCATCATTTCGGGTCACGGCAATATCGAGATTGCTGTGGCGGCGATCAAGCAGGGCGCATACGACTTTATCGAAAAGCCCTTTAACATCGACCAGCTTTTGGTGGTAATCCGCCGCGCGATGGAAACCTCTCGCTTGCGTCGTGAAAACCAGACGCTGAAGCGGCGCGACACTTCCGCAGCCGAGATGCTGGGGCAATCGGCTGCATTCCGCGCCCTGATTGGTCAGCTTGATAAGGTGACCAAGTCCAACGGGCGTGTTATGCTGACGGGACCTGCGGGATCGGGCAAGGAAGTTGCCGCACGCTACATCCACGCCAATTCTGCACGCGCCTCTGCTCCTTTCGTTACCGTCAACTGCGCAGGTGTCGAGCCGGACCGTATGGAAGAAGTGCTGTTCGGCCGTGAGACACCAGAACGCGGTATCGAGCCGGGGCTGCTTGAGCAGGCGCACGGCGGGGTGATCTATTTTGACGAAGTCGCGGACATGCCGCTTGGCACACAATCCAAGATCCTGCGTGTGCTGGTGGATCAACAGTTCACCCGCGTAGGCGGCAACGACAAGGTTCGCGTTGATCTGCGTGTAATTTCCTCCACCAATAAAAACCTTGAGACGGCCATCGCCGATGAGACTTTCCGTCAAGAGCTGTATCACCGCCTGAATGTGGTCCCGATCCTCGTGCCCTCACTGGAGGAACGTCGCGAGGATATTCCATTGCTTGCAGAGCATTTCATCACCGAATGTCACAACTCCCAAGGTTTGCCCATGCGCACCTTAAGCGAGGATGCGACAGCATTGATGCAGACAATGGTCTGGCCCGGAAACGTAAGACAGTTGAAAAATCTGGTGGAGCGGGTGCTCATTCTTGGCGACGGCACGGGTGCAATTGAAGCCCGCGAACTGCCGGGTGAGGAAGAGCGCGGCGAAGAAGACGGGCGCGTTGTGCTATCCTCTGCACTGGCGACCTTGCCCCTGCGGGAAGCGCGTGAAGCGTTCGAGCGTGAATACCTGCTGACCCAGATCAACCGGTTCGGCGGCAACATCTCGCGAACGGCGAATTTTGTCGGGATGGAACGATCTGCTTTACACCGCAAGCTAAAGTCCCTTGGCGTGGTAACATCTGCGAAATCCGGTGTGCGCGTGGCCCATGTGGATGAGGAAGCCGACGCCGAATAGACGGCGCTGGCTATTCTCTCGCTTAGTTAACCGCGTGTGACGATCTGGAAACTGCCGTCCGGGTTGCGGATCACGCAAGAGCCTTCGGTCAGCGCCGGAAGCCGTGTGGTCGCGCGGGATGGTGCAGATCGGGCCACAGCATCCGGGCAGGCAGGGATCGACACGGGCGCAAAGCCCTTGTCGGCCATGCATTGGCGCTCCACACGCAAGCGCAGGCCCTCATTCGGATCATAGGTCTCTATCCCGCCGTCGATATAGCGGTCAGGCCGTGTCTTGCATTTGCCCTCGGCATTGCAAACCCGTTCGCCGGGCACAAAAATGGGTGGATTGCGTCTGATCTGCTGGGTCACCGGCACGTCACGCAGCGCTTTCACCTGACAGGCTGTTGTCTCGCGGTTCAGCGTGGCAACGCTGGTACCGGGTTTGTAATACGTATCAAGCGAGGCGCAGGCCGCAAGCGCGCCAAGTCCGACAGTGGCAATGAGGATCATTGGTTTCATAGCGTGATGCTGCACCTTCATCGACACAAAGGCAACAGGATTGACCCTTGCCTTGCGCGCCGTCATAGCCTCTAACAATTGCAACGCGTTGGGTGCGGCCTTGCGGCAGCTCCCCCTTATTCTCCCATGCAAAGGACCCCGCATGAAGGTTATCATCTGTGGTGCAGGACAGGTTGGCTGGCAGATTGCCCGCCATCTGAGTGGCGAACGCAATGATGTCACAGTGGTCGACAGCAATCCCGATCTGGTGCGCCGTGCCACCGATACGCTTGACGTACAGGGCGTCGCGGGCTTTGCCAGCTATCCAGACGTTCTGGACCGGGCAGGGGCCCGCGATGCAGAAATGATAATCGCCGCCACCCATTCCGACGAAGTAAACATGGTCACATGTCAGGTGGCGCATTCGGTATTCGGGATCAACCGCAAGATCGCGCGTCTGCGCAGCCAGTCTTACCTCACAGCGATTTATTCGGACCTTTACCGCCGCGATCACATGCCGATTGACGTGGTGATTAGCCCTGAAAAGGAAGTGGCCGCCGCCGCATTGCAACGCCTGCGGGCACCTGCATCCTTTGACACCGAGACCTTTATGGACGGGATGGCGCACCTTCTGGGCATCACCATTGAAGACGAGTGTCCGGTGGTGAACACGCCCCTGCGCCAGCTCACCGATCTGTTTTCTACCTTACGGGCCGTGGTTGTGGGGGTGCGACGCGACGGTACGCTTTTTGCACCGGAATCCAAAGACCAGCTTTTTGTCGGCGACGACTGCTATGTGTTCTGTCACCGCGACGACATCCCGCGCACGATGGAAATTTTCGGCAAGAAAACCTCAAAACAGGAACGGGTGGTTTTGGTCGGCGGCGGTAACGTAGGCCTTGCCGTGGCCAAGGCGTTGGAAAGTGATCCACGGCGTCTGCGAACCAAGGTCATCGAGAAGAGCCGTGGGTGCGCGGAGCGCGCCGCCGAAGCACTGGAGCGAACCATCGTCCTGAACGGCGACGGTCTGGATGCGGCGCTCTTGGCAGAGGCGGGAATTGCGCGGGCAGATGCAATGCTCGCCATCACGGACGACGACAAAACCAACATGCTGGCCTGTGTGCGCGCCAAAGCCGAAGGTTGTGATTACGTGATCGCACTGATCAACGATCCCACGTTGGTCCCGCTGATGACCCCGCTGGGCATTGACGCCTACATCAATCCGCGTGCCACAACCGTATCATCGATCCTGCGGCACATCCGTCACGGGCGGGTGCGTGCGGTCTACTCCATCGGGGATGCGGAGGCGGAAGTCATCGAAGCTGAGGTGCTGTCGACCTCACCCATTGCAGGCAAAACCGTGGCCGAAATCGATTTCCCCGAGGGCGTGCTTGTCGGTATGCTGCGCAAGGGCGACAAGGTCATTCGTCCCTTGGGCAACACCCGCGTCGAAGAAGGTGACGTAATCGCGGTCTTTGCACTGGCGGAAGACGTACCGCGGGTCGAGCAACTTCTGCAAGTTTCCATCGACTTCTTCTAAGCCGAAAGGGCCACGCGTGAGCCGCGAAAGCTATATCCGCACAGAACTGCTGCACCTGCCGATGTTCTTGCAGTTGTTCGGCATCAGCGCGCTGGCGATGATGGTGCCGGCAGTGCATGCGATCTCTGTCGAAAACCACAACGCGGCGCGGGCGTTTTTCTATGCCGGTCTGTTGGGGATCGTAGTGTTTTTGATGATGGCAGTCGTGCGCGGCGGGATGCGCGACAGGCAAAGGCCGCTTGGGCCGCTGTTGTCGCTCTTTTGTGCGTTTGTTTTCTTGCCGGTTTATTTTGCGGTGCCATTTGTTGAAGCACTGCCAACCACGCGGTTCCTCAATGCGTACGTCGAGATGGTCAGTGCGATGACGACCACGGGTGCGACCATGTTTCAGGACCCCGGACGGCTGAGCGGCACGCTGCATCTCTGGCGCGCGCAGGTCGGCTGGATGGGCGGGCTTTTGATGTGGGTAGCGGCGGCCGCAATCCTCGCGCCGCTGCACCTTGGCGGCTTTGAGGTGACGGCACAGGCTGAACCGGGACGGCGCGATACGGACGAATACAACCGCATGGCCCCGATAAACGCGCGCAAGCGCCTGCAGCGCACGCTGACAGCGCTGTTCCCGATCTATGCCGGATTAACACTGCTCCTATGCCTTTTGTTGCTGGGGGGCGGGGAAGTGCCGCTGACAGCTCTGTGTCATGCCATGTCCGTGATGGCGACGTCAGGTATTTCGCCGATAGGCGGGGTCCAGAACGCACCCATCGGTGTCACTGGCGAAGCGGTGATGCTGCTGTTTATGCTATTTGCCTTGTCACGCCTGACCTTTTCCAAGGACACCGTGACCGCGACGCAGGGCGGGCTGATGACAGACCCTGAATTCCGTATCGGCATCTTCATCACGCTTGCGGTTCCCGCCGTGATCTTCGCTCGTCATTTTCTGGGCGCTTACGATGTGGCTGCGATGGAAAACGTGTCGGATGCCGGGTTTGCGCTTTGGGGATCGGTATTTACGGTTCTGTCGTTCCTGACCACAACCGGGTTTGTCTCGGAGCATTGGGATGCCGCGCAAAACTGGTCCGGCCTCAACACTCCAGGGCTTGTGTTGATGGGGCTTGCACTGACTGGTGGTGGCGTGGCCACGACGGCAGGAGGCGTAAAGCTCTTGCGGGTGTTTGCCCTGTATCTCAACGGCACGAGAGAGATGGAGCGGCTTGTACATCCCAACTCGGTCAGCGGTGCCGGTGCTGCCGGTCGGCGCCTGCAAAGTAATGGCGCTTTCATCGCTTGGATCTTCTTCATGCTGTTTGCAATCTCGCTTGCGGCGGTGATGCTGGCCCTGACACTTGCAGGCAGCAGCTTTGAACAGGCTCTGGTCCTTGCGGTGGCCAGCCTGTCCACGACCGGACCGCTGACGCAATTTGCAGCTGACGTGCCGATCCGTCTGATCGAGCTGAGCACAACAGCCAAGGCGATTTTCTGCGCTGCGATGGTATTGGGACGTTTGGAAACGCTGGCGATCATTGCGCTGCTCACACCGGACTTGTGGCGCAACTGATTTAGGCGCGTTGTTGCACAGCTGACACTGATCGGCGTCAAAACGCAGCAGTTCTCCTAACTTTGGGGTGGAAACTCCCTGCGCCCACAGTCATAGTTGCCTTAACGGGGGGGACCCATTTGGGGTGCCAGCAAGAAAAAAAGCGAGAATTCAATGGCGTCTGACCGACAGAACCTTCAGGATGCGTTCCTGAATCACGTTCGCAAAACAAAAGTTCCTGTAACGATCTTCTTGATAAACGGCGTCAAATTGCAGGGCGTTATCACGTGGTTCGATAATTTCTGCGTTTTGCTGCGCCGCGACGGCCAGTCACAGTTGGTGTACAAGCACGCCATCTCGACCATCATGCCAAGCCAGCCGATCAGCCTATATGAGGGCGAAGACGCTTCTTGAGCAAAGCGCCATTCCAGATTGATGACACCGAAGGCCCACGCGTAACCCGCGCATGGGTCCTGCATCCTGACATCCGCAACAATCCCGACCGCCGTGATCCCGTCCCGGCACTGGCCGAAGCCGTATCCTTGGCGCGTGCACTGCCGGCGCTGGATGTTGTCGGCTCTGACATCGTGCCATTGCGCAGCGTGGATGCAGGCAAATTGTTCGGTAAGGGCAAGATCAAGGAAATGCACGATCTGCTTGAGCAGAACGAGGTTGAGCTGGTGCTTGTTGACGGCCCCGTTAGCCCGGTGCAGCAACGCAACCTTGAGAAAGCCTGGGGCGTAAAGCTTTTGGATCGAACCGGGCTTATTCTGGAAATCTTCAGTGACCGCGCCGCCACCAGAGAAGGTGTGCTTCAGGTCGAGATGGCAGCACTCAACTATCAGCGGACCAGGCTGGTACGGGCCTGGACTCACCTTGAACGCCAGCGCGGCGGTTTGGGTTTTGTCGGCGGTCCGGGTGAAACCCAGATTGAGGCTGACAGGCGTGCGATCGACGACCAGCTTGTGCGCTTGAAGCGCCAGCTTGAAAAGGTCGTGAAGACACGCGCACTCCACCGTGCGGCACGCGCCAAGGTGCCGTACCCGATTGTGGCGCTCGTCGGTTACACGAACGCAGGTAAATCGACACTGTTCAACCGCCTGACCGGTGCAGAGGTAATGGCCAAGGATATGCTTTTTGCCACCCTTGACCCGACCATGCGCAGCCTTGTGTTGCCGGACGGCCCCGAGATTATTCTGTCTGATACTGTTGGATTTATCTCTGACTTGCCAACAGAACTTGTCGCCGCCTTCCGCGCCACTCTCGAAGAAGTTCTGGCGGCTGACATCATCGTTCATGTACGCGACATCAGCCATGCCGAGACAGAAGAGCAGGCCCGCGATGTGAACGACATCCTAACCTCGCTCGGCGTGTCCAAGGATACCCGCAGTTTCGAGGTCTGGAACAAGATCGACCTGTTGGATGCCGAAGCCGCCGATGCGGTACGGGCGCGCGCTGAGAGGGATGAAGATGTACTGGCCATCTCGGCGATCTCCGGCGAAGGGTTGCCGCATCTTCAGGAGGTGATTGCCACCGCGCTGCAAGGTGCGGTCCGCGAAGCCGATATCCTGTTGGGTTTCGCCGAGGGCAAGAAACGCGCGTGGCTTTTTGCGCAGGATGTGGTCGTTAAAGAAGCGCAAACCGACGAAGGGTTTGCCCTGACTGTGCGTTGGTCCGCCAAACAGGAATCCCAATTCCAAAATCTGTAATCTGCAGGTCGACGCTTTGCTTGGCCAGAATTTGCCCTGCGCCTGTTTCGGTTCATATGTAGCAGACCCTTTGGAGCTATCGCATGACCCTTTTCATTCTCTATATCGTGACTTTCGCGCTGTTCCTGGCGCTGGACTATGTCGGCCTCAGCTATTTAATCAAGCCCACGTTCGAACGTGATATCGGACCGTTGCTGTTAGATCAATTTCGCATCGGCCCCGCGCTTATGTTCTATGCGTTCTATATGGCTGTGCTTTTGTGGTTTGTTTCATGGCCTGCAATTCAACAGGGCAAAAGCCTGCTCTGGGTGCTTGGCAATGCCGCGCTGATCGGTGCCATGTGTTACGGGACGTATGAATTTACGTCACTCGCCGTAATGAAGGATTGGACGTGGCGCATGACGCTCACGGATTTTGTCTGGGGAACATGCCTGACCGCAGTTTCAGCTACGGGCGGGGTCTGGACTGCACGTCTGGTTGGCTAACGCTTGGCTCAGGCACCGGTCTCTGATGCCCAACGCCACGCGCCGGGTCTCATATCGTTAAGAGACCAGTCCCCGATCTGCCAGCGGATCAGACGAAGTGTCGGAAGTCCTACGTGTGCCGTCATTCGACGAACTTGTCGGTTGCGCCCTTCACGAATAGTCAGACGCAACCACGCGTCAGGCACGGTCTTGCGGAAGCGGACAGGTGGATCGCGCGGCCAAAGTTCTTCTGGCGCTTCTACCTGCGACGCCTTGGCTGGCGCGGTTCTGCCGTCTTTGAGATCGACACCCTTGCGCAAAGCTTCAAGCGCAGCCTCATCCGGTGTGCCTTCGACCTGCACCAGATACGTCTTGGGGCGCTTGTATTTAGGGTGGGCAATACGGGCCTGAAGTGCGCCGTTGTTTGTGAGCACCATCAAGCCTTCGCTGTCTTTATCAAGACGCCCCGCAGGATAGTAGCCAGGTTCATTGATGTAGGCGGAAAGGGTCGGCCGCGCGCTGCCTTCCGTGCCTTTGTCCGTGAACTGGGACAGCACGCCGAATGGCTTGTTGAACAGGATTACGCTGTTCATTGAGATGCCGGCGTCAAAGTGGTCACACCAACAGCTGCTGCGCGCGCAAGATCAGCATCAAGCGACATGGGGATGTATTCACCGCGCCGCCAAAGCTGTGCAAGGTCATCATAGTGGCGCGACAGAAAGTGACCCGATTGGCCGGTAGAGGTGACAAAAACAGACGAATCCGGATCCGCAAAATCGTAAACACCGCGATATCCCGCACCATGCACGTTCTGGAACGGATCGGGCAGGGTGCCTTTGGTGCGCCCGCGTTGCAGGGTATTGTCACCGCCGCTAGTAGATTGGCGAATATTCACAAAATAACGCAGCACAGGGACATCCCCAAGCACCTGATGGTCATGGGTCGCCTGATGCGCATCGCCCCAACGCAAGGATTCCAGTTGCGTGCCGTAGGTCTCGTTGACCCACAGAAGCGCGTCATCAAGCGCAAGACGCGCCATTTCTGCGCAGTCCTCAATGCGGGCAGATTGAAGCACATCACACCAGACGCCCGCACCATCTACATCGCGAAAAACGCGTTCGATGAAGAGCGGCTGCACGTGGTCGAATTCTTCTGCAAGCGGCCCAAGTTCATCCTGAATGAGCCGCGCCTGCAAACTGCGCAACCAAGCGGCATAGATAAGGGGCTCTGGCAGATGTTCATTCATTTCGCCAGACCAACCCGCCAGAAGGATCAACGCCCTTTGACGTTGGCGTTCCGGTGTCCCGTCAGGTGCAGCTTCGCCGGTAAACCAAAGCTCAGCGCCAATAAGCGGCAAAAGCGAGCGCGCGGTAAAGCTGATCGTATCAAGCTGGGCCTCGATAAAGCTGTCCCGGGTATGCACCTGCCGTGTCTGCATCAGGCGTTGCCAGCGCTGCACGCGCTGGGTGTCGCCCCAGACAAAGGAGACATGGTTCGGAAAGGGGCGATCCACGGTCTTGTTATTCGTATTGCCAAGGATGCCCCCGACCGGTGCCACAAATTCAGGATTGGAAGCGAAAGGCATCATACCTTGCCAGCGGTTTGCAGTGATCCAACCGGGGGATGGCATCCGCCCTTGGCTCTGGTGATTGGCGTCACGCCGTGGCATCGCACCGATGGTCTTGAGCGCGATCTGTTCGCGGTCCACCAGCGTCAGGTTCTGGGAGGGCGCGATATAATCTTCGGCAGCGGCAATACCCTCGTCGACAGATTTCGCCTCCATCAGCGCCATGGCAGCACCGAGCGAGGTGTCACGTGCGCTCAGCACCGTCCAGTTGAGGCTTGTGACATGACCGGGAGGCGTGATGCTGGCCAGATTGTAGTGACTGCCCGGCAGGACGGGGCCATTATCGGTCCACCGCAGGGTCAGGGTGACGGGATCTGCATCCTTGACCGTGATGATAGAGGATTTGTTGACGAAGGGTTTAAAGCCGTCCGGCGTCCGGTATTCCTGCGCATTGTCCGGGTTCAGCTCTTCAACATAAACATCCTGATCATCGAGATAGGATGACGTCAGTCCCCATCCCAAGGCCGCACTGCGCCCCGTCAGAACCACCGGCATACCGGGAATGGTGCCGCCGATCACACCACCGGATGCGAGCTCAAGACGTGCAAGGTACCATACTGCGGGCGCGGTGAAGCCCAGATGCGGGTCATTGGCAAGCAGCGTGCCACCTGATGCTGACCGTGAAGGTGCGGCTGCCCAAGCGTTCGACGCCCCCGCAAATGCCTGCTTTTTGAAGGGGGACAGCGGATGCGGATTAAGAGGTATGTTGTTGGCAAATTTGGAAACACCCGGCACAAGCTCCGCATATTCCGGCAGCGCCGCGATGCCGGATCCTGGACTGTCGGGCAGGATATCCAGCAGACGTTTTTCATCGGGCAATGCGAGGGACGTACGTGCGCGGATGACTTCTGCCGCAAGATGCCCTGATAATTGCACACCCAACAGTTTGGTGATCGCAATCGAGTCTGCAGGTCGCCAAGGTGCCATCGGCGCGTTGAAAAGCAGCATTTCAGGCGCACCGCGACCCAAAGCCTCCGAGTTGATCTGCGCCAGTCTTGCGTTCACACCAGCAGCATAGGCTTCAAGCGCTGAGGTGGTGCGGGCATCCAGCGCCTGAACCGATTGCACAGAGAGCGCATAAAGATCGAAACGCCGCATGAGTTTGTCGACCTCAAGCGTGGCGGTGCCAAAAACTTCGCTCAACCTGCCTTGCGCCGTGCGCCGCATCGTAATCATCTGCCACATTCGGTCCTGCGCATGCGCGAACCCGAGCCCAAAAAAAACGTCCGCATCCGTTTGACCGAAGATATGCGGCACATTCGCATTGTCGCGCACGATCTCGACCGGTGCGCTTAGCCCTTCCACGCTGACATCATCCGTGTAGTCGGGCAGGGACCGTGCGGCGAGCCAGTAAACTGTCGCAACCGTCAGCACGCACAGCACAATCAGCACGGCTGCAAGGCGGATAAGCCAGCGGAAAATCAAGGCCATAAGGTGCTCCGGTCAGGTCTGTACCACGGGGATAAAAGCCCGCCCACTGCGGGTCGCAGGGTGTGAACCCGCATAGCGCAACTCTGGCCGGAGGAAAAGAGACGCAGCTGAACACGCGACGCGCAAATAGTGCTCCGCCGCAAGGTCGGATCCGTCTCCCATCTGGTATCTGTAGCTGAGGGGTAAGGGGGCTAGCAGAAAGTGCTCCGCCAACCGCCAGTCAGTATTCAGGGAATGATGCGCGTGTATTTGGTGCCTTCAAGTGTCGCACCAACCCGCAAACCAGCACGCCCGAAGACAGCTGCAAGCACAGGTGCCAACGCGGTGGTCGTCGCGGCCTCAACACTGTCGCCACGGTCCGAAATCACATACTCCAGATCCGCACCAGCAGCCCATCCCGGCGACCGGCGGAAACCCAAGAGCGCTTCTTCGGTCATAAAGAACAACACGTGCGCATATTGCTGCGCCCCGATTTGCAGACCGCCCGTTCCCTTTAGGACCGAGTAGTAGTCTACTGTGATGTCATCGACCAGAAGTGCCCCGCGCCCGTAGGCACCGCCCAGACCAAGACCGGCCTCTGTCACCAGTGGCATAACAAGCATTCCGTTGGCTTTTTGCGCCAATTGAACCGTGTTTGGATAGCTGCGGTACATTTCGTCCAGCGTCGCTCTGACACGCGCGTCTATGGTTTGCGATCCGCGTCCGCCCACACCGTTGCCGCAAGCAGCAAGTGCCGAGGTGGACGCAAGCGCGCCCAAGGTAAAGAACCGCCGTGAAAGGGTTGGATTTTTCATTCTATCTGCCCGTATGTGTTGCCTGATGCCGGTTTGTCCGACTTGCCCAGCTTTATAGGCGGTTTTTCGCGTCTTGTCATGGGGTTTGCGCGTTTGCGCGGAAAGGTGCCTTGCGACGAATTTTTGTTGAATCCTGTTACTGCCTTAAGGCTGCTTTAACCCGCAAGCGCCTATCTGACGCTATGACTTCTTATGTTGAAAAAGTATTGGTTGCGGCAGTTCTTTCGCTGATCGTCCTGACAGGACCACTTGCCGCTTTAACGAGCAGTCCCGCCACGCAAGATTCGAGCTTGATGTTGGTTATCGGCCGCGATGCCTCCGCAATCGTGAGACAGGCAGGCGGACAGGTTGTCGGCCCTGTTACTGCACCTCTGGCGGTTTTTGCCACCGGAGATGGGACATTGCTGCACAACCTGACGCTTTCAGGCGCGTGGCGCGTTCTTGATGCCCGCCGTTTCGCATTTCTGTGCAGTTAAGCCATTGATTATAGGAACCTACCATGTTGTCTAAATTGATCAAAATCCCCGCGCCCAGACTGCTTGTCGGGATGACATGCGCGATGGCTCCACTTATCTTTGTGACCAACGCCTTTGCCGGAAACAGCATTTGGGGTGCACCATTGATGGCTGTTGTGTTTGCCGGCATGTCGCTTTGGGCGTTAAGCAAAGCACGGTCGTCGAACATAATTCTCGGCCTAGCGCTCATCGGGCAGGCCGCCGCATTTACCGCATCCTTATCTGGGCATTCGTGGCAGTCAGACAGTCACATGGCATTTTTTGCCTTCCTTGCCTGTCTTGTGTCTGTGCGGGATGTACGCACTATGGTGGTCGCAACTGCTGCGATTGCGCTCCATCACCTATCGCTGGCGCTCTTTTTCCCTGCGCTCATCTATCCATCGACCGACCTCTTAATGAATTTGGAACGCACCGTGCTGCATGCGGTCATCGTTTTGATCGAGGCGACCGCATTGATAACAACAATTGTCGGAATCAACCGCCTTCTTGCTGAAAACCTGTCCCAGATCGCCGATGTGCAAGCTGCCACCACCAGCTCGGAGAAGGCACGCACCGACGCCCTCGCGGCTTTGGCCACCGCAGAACTAAACGACAAGGCCGCGCAAGAGGCGCAGAAAGCCGCAGAAGAAGCGCTGAGTACATCTGAGCGGCAGCGTGCCAAGGTCGCACAGGCAGAGCAGCGTGCACGTGAACTGGATCAGGAGCGTGAAGAAGAAGCGCGTCAGCAATCCGAAGAGCTGCGCATGGTTGTGCGGTCCTTGGGTCAGGGGCTGGAAGCGCTCGCCCACAAGAATGTCAGCCTGCAAATCGATACTGTATTTCCGGCGGAATACGAGGATCTACGCGCCGACTTCAACACCACTGCCCAGGCGCTGAACTTTGCTTTGGGCAAAATGTCTTGCCAAAGCTCTCAGATGCAGACCGAGGCCCATAACATCGTAAACAAAATCAGTGGTGCATCAAAAACAGCTGCCGGTCAGGCGGCCCGCGCCGAGCAGGCATCAAACCACATGCAATCCGTGGCGCAAGACGCCAGAGAGACCGCGACCGATGCCTCCTCCACATCAAACGCCGTCCAACAGGTGAAATCCAACACCGAAACCAGCGCCGAGGTTGTCGGGCGCGCATCTGCCGCCATGTCAGAGATCGACAAATCCGCGAACGAAATCTCTGCCATCATCGGTGTGATTGAGCAGATCGCTTTTCAAACAAACTTGCTGGCCCTCAATGCCGGCGTTGAAGCCGCACGTGCAGGAGATGCGGGACGCGGATTTGCGGTGGTCGCCTCTGAGGTGAGAGCCCTTGCACAGCGGTCTTCGGATGCCGCACGCGATATCAATGGGCTGATCGGAGACAGCCAAAACCACGTAAAGCTGGGGGTAAAGCACGTTTCAGATACTGTTGAGTCGTTGCAATCAGTGAGAGCCGGCGTCGAAGATATCTCGGCAAGGATCGAGAGCATTGCAGGCAGGTCACTAAGCCAGGCCGATACCATCAGCAGCATCAGCAACACGATCCTGACCGTTGAAAAGGAGAGCAAAGAAAGCGCGGGCACAATGGACGAAATGGCAAAGGCAACCAACCGTCTTACCGCGAGCGCCAACGATCTAATGGCACAGGCAGCGGAATTTGTGACCCGGGAGAACGAACAGCCAGCCGCTGACTTTCGCAGACGTGCCTAGCCCCCGCGAGCCAAATCAGCCTTGCAGCAGACGTGCGGCAGCTGGTGCAAAATAGGTGAGAATCCCATCACAACCTGCGCGTTTGAAGGCCATCAGGCTCTCCATCATGACACGCTCTTCGTCAATCCAGCCATTCTGGGCAGCTGCCTTGACCATCGCGTATTCACCGGACACCTGATAGGCGAACGTCGGCGCCCCAAAAGCATCTTTGACGCGTCGGCAGATATCCAGATAGGGCTGGCCCGGCTTGACCATGACCATATCTGCGCCTTCCGAAAGATCGCGTGCCACAAGGCGCAACGCTTCGTCTGAGTTCGCCGGATCCATCTGGTAGGTCTTCTTGTCGCCGGTCAATGCACCCGATGCGCCAACCGCATCGCGGAACGGGCCATAAAAAGCAGAAGCATATTTCGCCGCATAACTGAGGATCATCACATCGGAATGACCCTGCGCTTCAAGCGCGCCTCGGATAGCAGCAATACGGCCGTCCATCATGTCAGACGGCCCGATGATATCGACACCTGCTACTGCCTGAGAAAGTGACATCTTCACCAGCGCTTCAACGGTGCGGTCATTGACGATAATGCCGTCTTCGACAAAGCCGTCATGCCCGTTGATATTATAGGTGTCGAGCGCCACATCGCTCATCACGGCGATGTGTGGAAAACGGTCCTTGATTGCGGAAATGGCCCGGTTGGCATGGTTGTCCGGCGCCCAGGCCCCCGCACAGTCTTCGGTCCGCTCTTCTATTCCGGTGTAGGGAAAGATACACATCGCGCCAATCCCGAGAGCGTCGGCTTCTGCTGCGGCGTCAACAATCTTGTCTACCGATCGTCGCATAACGCCGGGCATGGAGGGCACCGGCTCTTCGATCCCTTCACCAGAGCGCACAAATACCGGCCAGATCAGATCACCGACTTCAAGCGCATTTTCGCGCACTAGCGCTCTCACCGCGGGGGTGACACGGGTGCGGCGCAAACGGGTGGCGGGATAGGGCGCTTGGACGGGATTCATGCAAAAATACCTCAGTTGGCTGGCCTCAAGGCTTGGCATGAAAAATCTGGCCGCTCAAGGGTAGGAATTACCCACAACCTTGGGTATGCCCCCTCAAATGATCTGATGAGGCCTGTTTTGGACTGGTATCAAACCCTTTTTGAGCTGATCGACATGCGCTCTTTCTCGAACCTTTGGTTCTGGATTGTTCTTGCTGTGGTCTGGTCGACCGCCAGCCATTGGGTGCTGGGCGTGCCCTACGACATGGTGCTGAGGGCGCGCAGGCATGGGGATCAGGCAGAAGTCGATCTGGAAGATATGGTGCGCATTAACGTGAACCGGTTGCTTTATATCGGTCATGTCTCAGGCCTTTGGCTTGCGGGGTTTGCCTGCTTCTTCCTGACCACGTTGGCGCTTTTGGGCTTTGTGTATCAGTTGGAGTTTGCTCAAGCTGTCTTTCTGCTGGCATTTCCCCTGTCGCTGGTCGGGATGCTGAGCCTTTCAACTGCACGGCTGATCCTTGCAGATGATGAAGGGGGCGAGCGACTTTACAAGCGGCTCAACCGGCACCGGCTCTATACCCAGATCATCGGCATGATCTCAATTTTTGTGACTGCACTCTGGGGGATGTACCAGAATGTCTCGCTCGGACCATTGGGCGGTTGACAGCGCCGGTCTTTAGTCCAATTCACCTGCCATGGTAGATATCTCGAAAATTACGCTCTCCGGAGTGCCTGAAGGCTTTGATGCACGCGCTGTGCTGGATGAGGTTGCCCGTGGCAATCCTGTGGTGCACGTGGCCCGCGACGACAAACGGATGGCAGCGATGCAAGCCGCACTTGCATTTTTCGCACCCGACATGCCTGTCGTGACCTTTCCGGGGTGGGATTGTTTGCCATATGACCGCGTGTCGCCAAACGCCGACATTTTGGCACAGCGTATGGCAACGCTTGCTGCTTTGGTCCACGGCATGCCAGAGAAGTTCATTCTTCTGACCACCTTGAACGCAGCTACCCAGCGCGTGCCAGCCCGCAGCGTCCTGCGCGATGCTGCCTGGTCCGCCAAGGTGGGAAGCCGCGTGGACGAAGCGGGATTGCGCGCCTTTCTTGTGCGGATGGGTTTTGTACAAAGCCCAACGGTCATGGAGCCGGGGGACTATGCCATTCGGGGTGGCATCATCGACATTTATCCGCCGGGTGATCTGGGACCGGTACGCCTTGATCTTTTCGGGGATGTGCTGGACGGGGCGCGACGCTTTGATCCAGCCACCCAGCGCACCACAGAAAAACTGGATGTGGTCGAGCTCGCGCCGGTGTCCGAGGTCATTCTGGATGAGCCTGCAATTACACGATTCCGACAGAATTACCGCATCGAATTCGGGGCCGCAGGCACGGATGATCCCCTGTACGAGGCGATCAGTGCGGGGCGTAAGCACCAAGGCGCAGAGCATTGGCTGGCATTCTTTCACGATGAAATGGACACGCTTTTTGACTACGCCCCGCAGGCCGCGATCACGTTGGATGACCAGGTAATCGCATCGCGGCTGGCGCGCTGGGACAGCATCGCCGACCAATACGAGACACGCCGCCTCGCCATGGCCAACCGGTCCAAGATGGACAGCGTCTATAAGCCGGCACCGCCGGAAGGTCTGTACCTGACGGATGAGGCGTGGTTGTTGGCAACGGCCGATCACCGCGTCATACAGTTCAATCCTCTGCCACAACCGACAGGACCGAATGTTCTTGACGCGGGCGCGCGCATCGGGCGAAGCTTTGCACCGGAACGACAGCAGGAATCCATCAGCCTTTTCGGTGCCTTGGCAGAACATATTAAAGCGAAGCTTCAGGATGGGCCTGTCGTGATCGCAAGCTATTCCGAAGGCGCACGCGAGCGCCTGACCGGCCTGATCGAAGATGAAGGTGTCTCGGAGGCGATTCCGATACCGAACGCCACGCGGATAGGAAAGCGCGGGCTGCATCTGGCTGTCTGGCCGCTGGAACATGGCTTTGAAGCCAAGAATATGACCGTGATATCCGAGCAAGACGTGCTTGGTGATCGCCTTATCAGGGGGCCAAAGCGAAAGAAACGCGCCGACAATTTCCTGACCGAAGCGCAGAGCCTTAGCCCCGGCGACCTGGTTGTGCATGTGGATCACGGTATCGGTCGCTATCTGGGGATGGAGGTTATCACCGCCGCCGGCGCCGCGCACGAATGCCTGTTGCTGGAGTACGCGGAGAACTCAAAGCTTTATCTGCCGGTCGAGAACATCGAGCTGTTGTCCAAATACGGGCATGAGGAAGGGTTGCTGGACAAGCTGGGCGGTGGCGCATGGCAATCCAAGAAAGCCAAACTCAAAGAACGTATTCGCGAGATGGCGGACAAGCTGATCCGTATCGCGGCAGAACGCGCCCTGCGCCGTGCGCCGGTACTGGAGCCACCACCAGGCATGTGGGACGCCTTCGCCGCACGTTTCCCTTACAACGAGACTGACGATCAGCTCCGCGCGATTGCGGATGTGGTCGATGACATGACTAGCGGAAACCCGATGGACCGATTGGTTTGCGGAGACGTGGGTTTTGGTAAAACCGAAGTTGCCATGCGTGCCGCGTTCATCGCCGCGATGTCCGGCGTACAGGTCGCGGTGATCGCACCAACAACGTTGCTGGCGCGCCAGCACTACAAGAGCTTCGCCGAGCGGTTCCGCGGCTTCCCGATCGAAGTGCGCACGCTGAGCCGGTTTGTCAGCGCCAAGGAGGCGGCGGCGACCAAAGACGGCATGGCCAAAGGTACCGTTGATATCGTAATCGGCACACATGCGCTGCTGGCCAAGGGTATCAAGTTCCAAAACCTTGGGTTGCTCGTCATTGACGAAGAGCAGCATTTTGGCGTGCAGCACAAGGAACGGCTGAAATCTTTGCGGACTGATATTCACGTTTTGACACTGACCGCGACGCCGATCCCGCGCACATTGCAGTTGTCGCTTACAGGTGTGCGGGATTTGAGCATCATCGGCACGCCCCCCGTGGACCGACTGGCAATCCGCACCTACGTCAGCGAATTCGATACGGTGACCCTCCGCGAGGCTCTCCTGCGCGAGCATTATCGCGGCGGGCAGAGCTTTTATGTGGTTCCGCGCATTTCCGATTTGCCCGAGATTGAGAACTTCCTGAAGGAACAACTGCCGGAGCTGACTTATGTAGTCGCGCACGGCCAGATGGCGGCGGGTGAGCTTGATGATCGCATGAATGCCTTCTACGATGGCAAATTCGATATCCTGCTTGCAACGACGATTGTTGAATCGGGCCTCGATATCCCGACGGCGAATACGATGATCGTGCACCGTGCGGATATGTTTGGTCTGGCACAGCTTTATCAGATCAGGGGGCGGGTGGGCCGCTCCAAAACCCGCGCCTATGCCTATTTGACCACCAAACCGCGTTCCAAGCTGACTCCCTTGGCAGAGAAACGTCTGCGCGTTTTGGGAAGCCTTGATACCCTTGGTGCAGGCTTTACCCTTGCCAGTCAGGACATGGACATCCGAGGTGCCGGTAACCTGCTGGGCGAAGAACAGTCGGGCCAGATGCGCGATGTGGGCTTCGAGATGTACCAGTCCATGCTTGAGGAGGCGATTGCCAAGATCAAGTCGGGCCAGATGGAAGGTCTTTCAGAAGCGGATGAGCAATGGGCGCCACAAATCAATCTTGGTGTGCCTGTCCTGATCCCGGAGGCATATGTGCCTGATTTGGATGTGCGGTTGGGACTTTACCGCCGCTTGTCGGGCCTCAGCACGAAAGTGGAGCTTGAGGGCTTTGCGGCCGAACTGATTGACCGCTTCGGGCCTTTGCCCAAAGAGGTGAATACACTGATGTTGGTTGTTCGGATCAAGGCGATGTGTAAACGCGCGGGTATCTCCAAGCTCGATGGCGGACCCAAAGGTGCCACGGTTCAGTTCCACAACGATAAATTCGCCTCACCCGAGGGGTTGGTGCAGTTTATTCAGGACCAGCGCGGATTGGCAAAGGTGAAGGACAACAAAATTGTCGTGCGCCGCGACTGGAAGACGGACGCAGACAAGATCAAAGGCGGCTTTGCCATCGCACGCGATTTGGCAGAGCATGTTATCGCGAAAGAGAAAGCCAAGAAGAAAGCTTGAATTGGGGCTACAGGCCGGCCCGTTTCTCGATGCGCCCCAGATACAGCATCAGGAGAAATCCAAGCACAGCAAACAAGAGAATTGCTGCCACAAGCGGTTGAATTGTGCCGTCGAACATCAAGCCGACGGGCGATGCGAGTGCGGCAGCCAGTGTGGTGGAAACAGCCGCGACAACAGAGGCAGCAATGCCTGCGATATGGCCCATAGGCTCCATCGCGATGGCATTGAGGTTGCCCAGTGTTAATCCCGCCTGAAAGAACAGACCAGTTTGGAACACAACAAAAGCGGCAAAGCCATAAGGGTCGGGCAGGGAGGCAAGGTCGAGGCCAAGCATCAGCGACGAGATGACAATCTGCGCAGCCAATGTTGCAGTCACCAGAAAGCGCATACCCAGACGCACCACAAGAACCGCGTTCAGCAGGCTTGCTGATCCCGCGAGCAGGCCCACAATGCAGAACCAGTAGGGGAAGCTCTCTGCACGGTCAAAAACCTCATAATATATAGGCTGCACCATCAGCAGAATGCTGAAAAGCATGGCCATGGCCAGCGTCTGCACAAGGATGGAAACCCGAACAGAAGGGTTTGCA
Organism: Sulfitobacter noctilucicola; assembly: GCF_000622385.1. Classification (NCBI taxonomy): domain Bacteria; kingdom Pseudomonadati; phylum Pseudomonadota; class Alphaproteobacteria; order Rhodobacterales; family Roseobacteraceae; genus Sulfitobacter; species Sulfitobacter noctilucicola. Next base: position 3,280,438 of record NZ_JASD01000008.1, on the reverse strand, counting down.
AAGATTTCCCCCAAGGCGGCGATGATCAATGAAAACCGCATAGGACGGCGGGCAGTCGGGGCAAGCGTTTCTGGCAGGCGCAATCCCATCCAGATTGCGGCAAAGCTGGCGAACAGAACGAATGCCAGAAAGATCGCGCGCCAGCCAAAGCCGTCAATGATGAAGGCGCCCATCATAGGGGCAAAGGCCGGAATGAGCGTGAATACCATCATGACAACAGACACAATCTTTGCCATCTCGCGGCCGGCAAACAGATCGCGGACCACAGCGACAGAGACGATCCGCGGACCTGCCGCGCCGATCCCCTGACACAGACGTGCAATCAGCATCACCTCGATGCTTGAGCTGGCCCATGCCACTGCTGCCGAAACGATATAGATCCCGATCCCGACCGCGATAATCCGGCGTCGCCCGTAAGCGTCAGAGAGCGGCCCTGCGATGAATGTGCCAATCCCCATGCCCAGCACGAAGGAGGTGAGGATCAGGGACGCGCGGTTCGCATCTTCCGGTGTCAATTCTGCGGCGATCTCGGGCAGGGCAGGCAGCATTGAGTCGATAGAAAATGCGACAATTGCAAACATCACCGCAATCAGGAGGATAAATTCCAGACGGCTCATCAAGAAGGAGGAATGTGGCATGTGCGCGCTCCGATTTTAGCCGGGCGCCACAAATCTGACGCGCCTTGGCGTCAGAGCTAACCGAAGGTTGAGCGGGCTACAATCCCCGGACCAGCTAAATCGAAGACTGTGCGTAAGATATTGGCAAGATGGATTAAAGAAAGGGTGGTCGCCGTTTCAGGCGATTGCCTTCCATTTTCGTGCTCTGGTGTCGATCCGCGTCTGTGCGACAGGCGTGCGACGCGGCAGATATAACACCTGAGCCACATCCTGAAGCGTATCCAGACGCCCGCGATGTTCGGTCCCCATGACCAATGCGCAAACGTTGTAGTTCACGATGTCGGTGCGTTTCTGCGCGATGTCTGTCTCTGGGATTACCCTTGAAACATAGCGGCAGCTTTCCAGCAGGGCGCGCCGTTGATCGAATGACATCTCACAATCCGCACCGTTTTGTTGCGCATGCGCATCTGTGGTGCATCCGACGATAAGTTCCGTTCCCATACGCGACACGTCACGCAGAAACCGGATATGATCCTGACAGAACATGTCGAACCGACCATATGTCAAGATTACGCGAGGAGGGAGGGCCGCGCCGATCACGTGCGCAACCGTGCGGGCGTATATTCGGCCTTGCCAATCTCATTGCGCCAAATCGCTTTGACACCGCTTGTTTGGCCGTCCGGTGCCAAACGCGCGACGAAGCGGGTAGTGCCGGACTGAAAGTCACACTTTATTCGGGATACACGTATTCTGTTTACCGCGTCCGGTACCGCCTGCTTAAAAGCCATCTGCCCACTATATTCTGCCCGAGGGTCTAATGCCCCCTATGGGTGGAATCGTACGGCAGCAATTGCACCGTGGTAAACCCAATCCTGTGCGTCAGATATCCGCTGTGGCGCGAATACCATAGTTTTGAAAAGCAGCCTGCGCGGAAGTTTCAGTCGGCGGAGGCCAGTTCTGCGATGACTTTCGCCCAAAGTTCAGGGGGCTGCGCACCCGGCACTGCGTGCTTACTGCCGACGATAAATGTAGGCACAGAATTCACACCAACCTTGCGGCTATGCGCATCGCGGTCGCGAATATCCTGCGCATCCACGTCTGAGGCCAGCAGTCGCGTGACAACCGCCGCGTCCATCTCAATGCTATCCGCAATATCTGCCAGCACTTCGGTGTCACCGATGTCGCGGGCATCCACGAAATATGCTTTGAACAGGGCCGCGACGGCAGCGGTCTGACGTCCTTCGATGCCTGCCCAGTGGATCAGTCGGTGCGCATTCAGTGTGTTTGGCGTGCGCTTCATGGCCTCGAAATTGATGCTGAGCCCCGCCTGCGCTGCATGCTCCACCACGGGTGCATAAGCACGCACAGCACCCTCTTTGCCACCGAATTTACCTTCCAGATATTCGCGCCGCCCCATGCCTTCGGCCGGCATGTCGGGGTTTAGCTGGAAGGGATGCCATTCGATCACAAAAGGATGGTCGGGATGGTCCGCCAAAGCAACGTCCAGATGCGCCTTTCCGATATAGCACCAGGGGCAAATCGGATCGGACATGATATCAAGCTTGATCGTTTTGGTCATGAGCGGGAGGCCTTGTAGAGAGCACGCAAAGCGGCGCGTTGCAGTTTGCCGTTGCCGCCGGTCGGCAAGGCATCGACGTGAATGTAAAGTCTTGGTTGCTTATACCGCGCCAGCTCGGCGCTGGCGAAATCTGTCAGCGTGTATTCCTTGATCGGTGCTGCGGCAGTGTAGAACGCTGCGATAACGTTTGTGCCTTTTTTCACCTCTACCTCGGTCACCCCGATGCCTGTCACGCCGGGCGCGTTCAGCAAGGTTTCTTCGACCTCAAGCGGAGACACGCGGAAGCCGCCTGCGTTCATCATGTCATCGGTGCGGCCCACATAGGTGATTTGCCCGTCTGCATCCATCATCCCCTGATCGCCGGTGAGAAACCAGTCGCCGTCAAATTTGGAGGCCGTGAGGGCGGGATCGTCAAGATATCCAAGCATCAGGCCCGGATCAGACCGGTGAATGGCAATTGTGCCCGGTGTATTTGGACGCGCGTCGCCTTTAGCGGTATGGATCACGACCTTGCGCCCCGGTTGCGCTGTGCCAATGGCACCTTCTTTCGCAGGGGTCTGGGGACTTCCTGAAACAAAGGTTGAGCATTCGGACATGCCAAACGCCTCGAACACCGGCGTGTTTGTCACCTCGCCCCATGTTTCGCGCACCAGTGCGGTCATCTTTTCTCCGGCACTCAGACCGTGCCGCAAATGTGGAAGGTATAACGGAGCCTGATCGCGCAGCATTTGGCGGTAAACACCCGGTGCTGCAGCGAATATGGTCGCTTTGTGGGACGCGATCAGCGCGGGCAGGGTTGTTGCTTCGGTTTCTGCAACCGGGATAAGAGCGGTGGCTCCCATGGTCCACGGGTCCATCAAACCGGTACCCAGTGTATAGGTCCAGTTAAACGCACCCGCGTGCAGAACGCGGTCGTCCTCCTGCAAGCCGTACCAACCGTCAAACATCATACGCCGTGCTGTAATCGCACGGTGCGCATGCATGACAGCCGTCGCTTTGCCAGAGGTGCCAGAGGTGTAGATGATATAGCCCAGACGGTTCGCATCGGCCATGTGATAAGCTGAAGGCGGCAGGTCGCGCATGGCGCGCAGTGCGTCGAGGGTGATTATAGTATCACTGTCCGGACAGGGGACTGCCGGATCATGCAAAATGGCACGCGGCTTGAGCTGTGGCAGGATTTTAGAGATTTCCTGCGCTGTCAAAGCGGCGGCAGTGGGGACCGGGACCAAACCTGCCGCAAGGGCCGCCAAATAAGCCACCGGAAAGTCCGGCGTATTGCCAAGACGCATCAGTACGCGGTCACCCGGCATCAGCCCTGTCTCAAGCAACCCCGTCGCTGTGCCGCGCACTGCCGCGATTAGTTGTTCGTAGGTCCAGTCTTCATGCGCTTCCCCGTCAAGCAGGGACAAGGCCACCTTTTCAGGGGTCCGGCTGCCTGCTTCAAGAACATAGGCCGCAAGATTGAAAGACGGGTCAGAGACAGCGTTCGAAGTCATAATCACGCGCTAGCCCAACCTAGCCTGCGTTGCAAGGTTTGCGGTGGACAGCTATAGGAGCATCTATGACTGAAAGCGCACCCTCAAACATGATCCGGATTGCCCGCGAAAGCGGTGAAACGGATTCCGCTCCGCCCGTTGATCTAGGTGCACGCGTCCGCGAGTTGCGCAAGGCACGCGGCTGGACCCTTGAGCAAGCCGCACGGCAGGCAGGTCTGGCCCGATCAACGCTAAGCAAAATCGAGAACGGGCAGATGTCGCCGACCTATGACGCGCTGAAAAAGCTGGCCGTCGGACTTGAGATTTCCGTGCCGCAGCTTTTCACACCTCCGGCGGCGGAAAAGATCAATGGCCGTATGGCCGTGACAAAATCTGGTGAGGGATCAGCCAAAGCCACCACGACGTACGAGCACGAGCTTTTGGGCGACACGCTGCGCAAAAAGCAGATGCTGCCTTACCGCGCCCGCGTGCGTGCGCGCTCGATGGACGAATTTGAAGGCTGGGTGCGGCACGACGGGGAAGAGTTCCTCTATGTGCTGACCGGTGTGGTGCGCTTGTTTACCGAGTTCTACGAACCCGTCGAGCTGCGGCGTGGCGACAGCGCCTACTACGACGCGACCATGGGACATAACGTGGTTTCGACCAGCGCCGAAGATGCGACGATCCTGTGGGTCACTTCACTCGTGTAAACAGGGTCGATCGCGGTTGCCAACCCGCATGAATCCCCCTTTGCCGATCCCCGCGCCAGTCTCGGACACCCGCTCACCTATTGTGTTGCGTCTTCGTGCCACCAGACTTCCGGCATGTAATTTGGCCCATCCCCGTAGAGAGGTATCTTATCGGGATATTTCATCGTTGCCCGGTGTGCGATCAGCCCTTCATTGAACTGCCAGATCGGGATCACATAGCGCCCGGCGGTCAGTAACCTGTCCAAAGCCCGCGTGGCACTGGTGAAGTCTTCGGCGGCACGCGCACTAAGCATCGTATCGATCATCGCGTCGATAGCAGCGCTTTGGACACCCATCATGTTACGGGAGCCATCCTGCATGGCGGCATCAGACCCCCAATAGAAACGCTGCTCCGTGCCGGGACTAAGGGACAGGGCGCGACGAAAGGTCGTGATGTCGAAATCGAAGGTACTCAGCCGCTCAACCACCTGTGCGCTGTCCACCAGCTCGACCTTTGCATCAATCCCGAGGCGTTCAAGGGCACGCACATAAAGCTCTGCCGCTTTTTCCGAATTCGAGAAATCCTGCGCGCTGCCTTTTGAGACAAGAATGCTGAAAGCCAGCGCAGTCCCGTCCGGCCCCCGCATTTTACCATCCGCCGCAGAATACCCCGACGCTTCAAGCTGGGCCATCGCCTTGCGGATACCTGCGCGGTTGCGGGCAGACCCGTCAGAGACAGGCAGCGCATAGCCCTCAAGTGCGCCGTTGGGCAGATCTTCAGCAGAGGGTGTCAGCAATGCCGCAACATCCGGCTCGGCTGGACCGGTGCGCATCGCAAGGTCCGAGTTGGAGAAGTAGGACGTGATGCGCGGCAAGGCACCGCCCGTTAGCGTCTCATTGATGAATTCGAAGTTGAACGCATGGATCAGCGCATCCCGCACCCGCCAGTCGTCAAACGGTGCACGACGGGTGTTCATCACAAATCCGGTCATGCCGGATGGTTTGCGGTGTGGGAACGTGGATTTGATTACCTCGCCCCGCTGGACGGCCGGAAAGTTGTACTGCGTCGCCCACAGTTCGGCGTTGAATTCGCGGCCAGCCGATATCTCGCCTGCCTTAAAGGCCTCGAACAGCACGTTCGCGTCACCGTAGAAATCCAGCGTGATCTGGTCAAAGTTGTGGGTGCCGCGCCGGAAGGGCACATCTGCCCCCCAGTAATCGGGATTGCGGGTCAGCGTCACACGACGGCCTGCATCGAAGCTGCTAACAGTGTAGGGGCCTGTGCCAAGCGGTATCTCCGCCAATGGCGCATTGGCAAAATCGCGGCCTTCCCATTGCGCCTTTGACAAGATCGGACGCATCCCTGCCAGCAACGCCAGTTCGCGGTTGTCACCCTTGAATGAAAAGCGGACGCTGCGCGGGCCAGTCGCCTCCATCTTGTCGATCTGGGTATAAAGACCACTGTAACGCGGATGTCCTTCAGTCCCCAGCAACTCGTAAGAGAACAGAACATCCTCGACGGTGACAGGGGTGCCGTCCGAGAACGCAGCCTCGGGACGGAGCGTGAATTCAACCCAATCGCGTGCGTCTGATACCTCTACCGATTCGGCGAGCAGGCCATAAAGCGTGAAAGGTTCATCCCAGGATCGGCCCATCAGGCTCTCGTGGGTGAAAAACTGGAGCTGCCACGGCACCGTCCCTTTGCGCACGAACGGATTGAGACTGTCAAAGCCGCCCGTATTGCCCAGCGTGATGGCACCGCCCTTGGGTGCATTCGGGTTGGTATAGGGCAGGGACACAAAATCCGGTGGAAGGGCGGGCTCTCCGTACATAGATATCCCGTGCATCGGTTCGGCCTGCACGAATCCCGTCGCCAGAATCAGTGAAGAAAGCGCCACAACGCCCCGCAGCTTTTGGAAAAAATTCAGTGCCATATTCGAAACAATCTCGCGCTGCCCTTGTTTTCTTGGGCCTATGGTTAATGTCGGCAGGCGTCCAGTTCAAACTTTATACTTGGCGAAAGGCGGATGATCTCTTATAAAGGGGTCACTGCTCGATAGGTTTCTTGCCTGTATGAAACCTGCCTCAATAACTTAACGCCAGCTTCGTGCTGGCGTTTTTTTTTGCTCTTTTTGTATGTTTTGATGGCGAGCACCGTGCAGCGTGTGGCGTTTCTATCGACACAGACGCCCTACGTGATAGGCGTGGCAAACAACAACAGGAGATTTCCAATGGCTTTCACGATTGATCTGGCCGGCAAAACTGCCGTTATCACGGGTTCCAATTCCGGGATCGGGTTGGGGATCGCATGGGAATTTGCCCGCGCCGGTGCAAACGTAGTTCTCAATTCATTCACCGACGATGAAGATGACCATGCGCTGGCCCAAAAGATCACGGATGAAACGGGCGTGACGGCGCGCTACATTCAAGCCGATATGTCCAAAGGCGATCAGTGCCGCAACCTGATCACCCAAGCGGGGCGCTGTGATATCCTGGTCAATAACGCTGGTATCCAGCATGTGGCACCCATCCCCGAGTTTCCTCAGGAGAAATGGGACGCGATTATTGCCATCAACATGAGCTCTGCCTTTCATACAACAGCTGCCGCACTGCCCAAGATGCGCCAGTTCGGTTGGGGCAGGGTCATCAATATCGCCTCTGCGCATGGTCTGACAGCGTCACCGTACAAGGCGGCCTATGTGGCGGCCAAGCACGGTGTGGTGGGCCTGACAAAGGTGACGGCGCTTGAAACCGCGAAAGAGCCGATCACATGCAATGCGATCTGTCCGGGCTACGTGCTGACGCCAATCGTGGAAAAACAAATTCCCGATACGATGAAGGAATACGACATGAGCCGCGAAGAAGTGCTGGATCAGGTAATCCTGCAACGCCAACCTTCAAAAGAGTTCGCCACGACAGAGCAGCTCGGCGGCACCGCGACGTTCTTGTGTTCGGACGCGGCATCACAGATTACCGGCACGACCATCAGCGTCGATGGCGGCTGGACGGCGCTGTAACAGCACATGGCAGGCACATCAAAACTACGGATCAACCTCGCCCTTCAGGGCGGGGGCGCGCACGGTGCTTTCACTTGGGGCGTTCTTGACCGCCTTCTGCAAGAGCCGGAAATCGAAATCGCAGGTATATCAGGCACTTCCGCTGGTGCGTTAAACGGAGCTGCGCTCAAGGCCGGTTGGGTCACGGGGGGTGCTGAAGGTGCGCGTGAGAACCTTGAATGGCTGTGGAATCAGGTGGCCGGTGTAACCGACCTTGGGCTTACCCAGTGGTTGCATCCCATCGGCGCGGGCACGCTAAGCCAAGCGATGGAGTACAGCTGGCCGGTAACGATGGCGGATTCCATTGCGCACCTGATGTCACCCTACAGCTACGGGCCATTCTACCGTAATCCGCTGAGCGATATCGTTTCCCAGTTCGATTATGAGCGGGTTTGCAACGGCATTGATCCGCAGTTGTTCATCTGTGCCACACGTGTGCGCAACGGCAAGATCAGGGTGTTTTCAGGCGATGAAATCGGTCCGGATCCAATTATGGCATCGGCCTGCCTGCCCACGCTTTTTAAGGCGGTGGAGATTGACGACAGCGAAACCGGTCGGGTCGAGGCATTCTGGGACGGCGGGTACACCGGCAATCCGGCACTCTTCCCGCTGTTTGCAGACGATCTGCCCGGCGACATCGTCGTGATCAACATCAATCCGCTGGAGCGTGAAGACCTCCCGGTCACGCCGAAGCAAATTCAGAACCGGATCAACGAAATCAGCTTCAACTCCAGCCTGTTGCGAGAGTTGCGGGCGATTGATTTCGTACAGCGCTTATTGGACGAGGGAAAAATTCAATCTGATAGCATGGCGCGCGTGCGCGTCCACATGATCGCGGATGATCATTTGATGGAACAATTGTCGGTCACCACCAAAACTGTACCGAACCCTGCCATCATCTCTACGTTGAAGTACGCAGGTCAAAACGCGGCTGAAAAGTTTCTGAACAGTCATTCGTCGAAAATCGGTAAGGAAAGCAGTATCGATCTGCGGGCAATGTTCTCTTGATGCGCTGAGAAGGAAGGCGCGAGCCGCTAGTACCTCAGGCTGCGCTGTCATTCGGTTCCAGCGCCGCCAGTTTTGCTTCTGCCTCGCCTTTGCCACCCGGATAGACAAGGCCCGCTGAAATCACCAGCTTGGCCGCGTCTTCAACGCTCATCTCCAGTTCGATCACGTCTGATTTAGGAAAGAACAACAAAAAGCCTGATGTCGGGTTAGGCGTTGTTGGCAGAAAGACAGAAACCATCGCCTCATCCGGCGCACCTGTCTTGGTGGCGACTTCGCCTTTCGCATCGGTCGAAATAAACCCAAGCGCCCAGATACCCCGTCGCGGATATTCGATCAGGCAGGCTTTCTCAAAACTGCGCTCTGATTGGGCAAAGATTGTCTCGGATATCTGTTTGATGCCGGAATAGATTGTCCGCACAACCGGTGTACGCTCCACAAGGCTTTCGGCAGAGCGGATCAGCGAGCGTCCGATAAAACCTTTCGCCATCCAGCCCACAATGATCGTGAACATAAGGAAAATAACAACCCCGAGACCGCGCACATTGATCTGTGAGGACGGATCAAGACCGAGAAAGTCCTGCAACATGCGGTCGGGGTGATAGGCGTTCGGCACCAAGGGCAGCACGAACCCATCGATCCAGCCGACAACAGACCATATCAGCCAGATCGTCAGCCCGACTGGCGCGATTACGACAAGACCCGTCAGGAAAGAGGCCCGCAAAGACCCCATCAGGCTGCGGCGTGGGGCAGGTGCGGGATCAACGTCAAAAGGCGTGTTCATAGAGGGCTTTGGTCCGTTAAGAGCATCATAAACAAGTAGGGGCTTTGCTATGGCCCGGCAATGGCGACCCCCGCGATTTTAGCGAGGAAACGTCTCTGACGTTAACTATGACGCATCATTTATGTGCAACGACGACGCAATCTTGGCCGCAAGACGTGCATTGTTGCGTACCAGCGCAATGTTTGCCGTCAAAGACCGCCCTTCGGTCAGCTCGAATATCCTTTGTAGCAGGTAAGGAGTAACCTGTTTTCCGGTGATCCCGTGGGACGTCGCATCCGCTTGCGCTTTGGCTATCACCGGTGCCAGTTCCTCAGCTGGAATTTCCGCCTCGGTCGGGATGGGATTGGCAACCAATTGGCCGCCCGGCAATCCCATCTCGGCCCGAATTTGATGCGCACGCGCAATAAGAGCCGGATCATCAAGGCGCAAAGGGGCGCGCAAGGAGGACGCCGCGGACCAGAACGCGGGAAAGCTGTCTTGCCCGTAGGCAATGACCGGCACGCCTTGGGTTTCAAGAACCTCAAGCGTTTTTGCAACGTCAAGGATTGCCTTGGCACCAGCGGCGACCACGGTGACAGGGGTCTGGGCCAACTCCATCAGATCGGCAGAGATATCGAAGCTGTCTTCGGCGCCTTTGTGGACACCGCCGATGCCGCCGGTCGCAAAGACCGCGATACCCGCCATATGGGCGGCGATCATTGTCGCCGCGACTGTTGTCGCGCCGGTGCGGCCTGCAGCGATACACACCGCCATGTCTGCACGGCTCAGCTTGGCAACCCCTTTGGCCTGCGCAAGCGTGCTCAACTGTTCCGGATCGAGACCGATGTGCAACGCCCCGTCTATGACCGCGATGGTGGCCGGTGTGGCACCTGCGTCGCGGACATCCGCCTCGACCAAGCGTGCAACCTCAAGGTTCTGCGGATAGGGCATACCGTGGGTGATGATGGTGCTTTCCAGCGCCACAACTGGCGTGCCCGCTTTGCGGGCCTGTGCGACTTCGGCGCTGAACGTAAGTGGGAAGGACGTCATATTGTGGTCTCTCCTGAGACATAGAGGGCGGCGGCATCAAGTGCACTGCGAAGCGCCTCTTCCGCTGCCAAGCCATTGATTTCGGATGCGATATGTGCGGCCATGAAAGTGTCACCGGCACCGGTAATCCGCGCAACAGTAACGGGTGGCGGCGACTGGGTGATGGTGCCGTCTTTGTCCGCGACTGTTGTGGGGTCGGCACCGCTGGTCACGACAACACGTTTCGCGCCGCGCCCCATCATTGCCTCTGCTGCTGCCTTTGACGAGTCAAAGGACGTCTGGCAAAGCAGTCCCGCTTCTTCGAGGTTCACGTAGAGCGTGCCACGGCTTGCCCGCATGAACGGCATCAGACGCATCGCCTTGCCGGGAGAAGCAGGTGCCACCCGCAGATCAGCCTGCGCCAGCAACGGGCTTTGTGCAATCTGTCCTAAAAGATCCAGCGTTAGGTTGCCATCAAGGGCCACAGCCCCGGTGTAGGGGCTAGTGAGCAGACCGTCGGACAGCGGCTGGAGTATCTTGTCTCCCGCAGCCTCAAGCGAATGCGCGTCCGCGATTGCGGCGATCAGACCGTTCGCGCCCTCGACTGCCATATACTTATCTGTCGGCAAATCATCGGAACGGTAGATATAGTCGGTAATTAGCCCACGGGCTTTGCAAGCGGTAATCAAGGCATCGCCTTGGGTGTCACGGCCCACCGCGCTCAGTAAAGCGGGGGTTAAACCAAAGCGTGACAAGGCCATCCCGATATTAAGTGCGACACCCCCCGGAAGCTGTGTAATGCGCCCGGGCATATCGGATCCTTGTCGCATCTGCGCATCGGATCGGCCAATCACGTCCCACAAAACGGAACCGATACAAAGAATGTCAGGCGTCTGGGTCATCATGCAATGTGCCTTGGTCGTTCATTTAGCGGGCACAGCAAAAGTAAGCGCAGCCCAGAGTGTTTCCCACACAAGCGGGTTGGGACCTTCTACGGGATCAGCCACCGGGCGCAACACGACCGCATCAAACAAGTAGCTGTGACCCGGGGTAACCGGCACAACTGCCATGCCATCGGCATCTGTCCGGTGCAGGGTCACTGTCACGCTGTCATCTGGTGAGCGATCAAAGACTTCCACCTGCGCATCCGCGCGCGGCTTGCCTTTGTAGAGAACCAAAACCTTCATGTTGTTATCAAAGGTCGAGGCGTAAGGGTTTGTAATAGCGACAAATTCAGTCTCCATACCGACCGCTTCGTCCGCTCCTTCACCATTGCCCACAGCGATGAGCGCCTTGGCGTGTCTGGTATAACTTTCGCGAAACTTGTCCTGCGGCCAGCCCGCTGCGGCGTGATCTGCGGCAGCGTTGGTGAAATCCTTGTGCTCAGCGAACTTCAGAAATTTTTCCCATTCGGAGTAGGTCAATTTGGATGCGGTTGTTTCGTGCACCACAGTGACCAGCGCGTCGCGCTCAGGCGCAATCACATCGAATGCCGGAGAATCGCCAGCACGCGGCGTCAGTGCCTGCACATTACCGTCTACGATCATCTCAAAGCGTGCAGAGCTGCGGTCAAAAAAGGACAGCGAATTTCCTTCGAACAACTGTCCGTTCTTGAAATTAGCCTGTAGCGTTTCCCCGGAATCGACTTGATACTTCAGCGGTTCGATCCAGAATTCATGGGACAGGGCCGCCACAGGGGCGATCAGGGACACAGCGACGGCAAATAATCGAGAGAGATACATGAGACAGACCTTCAATATGACCGCCTACAAGCTGGCGTTGCTTGCTGCATTGTCAACGCTGGCATTGTGCTTTGCAAGCGGGCTGCGCGCGCATGAGGTGCAGCCGACAATCGGTGATTTGACTGTAGCGGACGGGACGGCCGAACTTGTGCTTCAAATCAACCTCGAGGCCTTTCTCGCCGGTATCGATCTGGATGCTGTGGATGATACCAATGATGCCGAAAACGCGAGCGACTACGATGCCTTGCGCGCGCTGTCCGGTGACGAAATCGCCGCACGCGCGCCGCAGCTGCTGGAAAGCTGGAATGCACTGCCGTTGGTATCGGTCGATGGTGAAGCGGTTTCGATGGATAGCGTTAAAATCACAGTGCCGCAGGATGTCGATATAGAACTTCCACGCGTGTCTGAATGGGTCCTGAGTGGAGCAACCACAGAAGATGCTCAAACGGTAACGGTCGCATGGCCCGACGGGGCGGGGGCGATGGTCTTGCGCCAGCAGGGCGTTGAAGGGCCGTTCACAGGCTACCTTGCAGGGGGCGAAAGCAGCCCGCAGATCAGTCTTTCAGGTGGCGCGGAGCAAACATTCTGGCAGGCATTCGTGAGCTATATTCCGGTGGGCTTTGACCACATCCTGCCGCAGGGGCTGGACCATATTCTGTTCGTCCTGGGCCTGTTTTTCCTGTCCACCCACCTTGGCCCGCTTTTGTGGCAGGTATCCGCATTTACGCTTGCGCACACGGTCACACTCGCGCTTGGAGCGTTGGGGTTGGTCAACGTGCCGGGCTCGATCGTGGAGCCATTAATTGCGGCCTCAATCGTGTACGTCGCGGTCGAGAATATCTTTTCGCCGGGGCTGAGCCGTTGGCGCCCGATCGTGATCTTTGGCTTTGGCTTGCTGCACGGGTTGGGCTTTGCCTCGGTTTTGGGCGAATTCGGATTGCCCGAAGGACAATTCGTTCCCGCATTGATCGGCTTTAACGTGGGCGTTGAAGTAGGTCAGCTGACAGTGATCGCAATGGCCGCCATCCTGCTGTGGATCGCGCTGCACGCGGCGCGTGTGGCGAAACTGGACGGCATTGAAGAGGAAGTTCGGGAATACCCGGTGATGTTCCGCGCGGTGTCTATCACCGGATCATTGATTATCGCCATCATCGGCGCATGGTGGGTGGTTGAACGCGTCTTCCTGTAAAAAACGGGGCAGGGCGTATCGCCCTGCATCCCCGACCCTAAAGTCAGCCCATTGCCGCTATAAGTTCTTGAAGTGCGGCTTTGGGATCATCCAGCGCCCAGATTTCTTCGCCAACGCCAAAAAAGTCGGTGTAGGGGGTCAGGGTACGGATTATGTCGGCATCCAAAAGACCTTCGGCAACCACCGGCACTTCGATCACCTCTGACCACCACTTGAACAGATCAGTTTCGGCAAAACTGCCATCGCCCAATGTGCCGGCGCGAACCGGACCAAAGCTCACGTAATCCGCGCCTCCTTCGCCAGCGGCCATGCCGTCATGTTTTGACGGACCGCAGAAGCTGCCGACAATCGCATCGTCGCCAAGTTCCTTTCGGGTATAGCGTACGGAACGCGCAGCATCTGAAAGGTGCACGCCATCGAGCCCCAGCTTTTCAACCAGCAACATGTGATCCGAGATGACCAGAGCGACATCACGCGCATGTGTCACTTCGCGCAAGGCGTCAGCAGCGCGGGACACGCGGTCTTCGTCCTTGCTCGACAAATTCAGGCGGACGCAGGCAATCTCCGTCGTATCCAGAATATCGGCCAAAAGTGCAGGGTAGCTGCCCAGCTCGATATCGGTCGGCGTGATAAGGTAGATCTGCGGTGTCTCTGGCGTGTCCATGATGGCATCCTTTGGCATCTTTCGCGCAGCACTAGCGCAGGGCGGCGCAAAAGAAAACTCCTTTGGAGGCGCTATGGGGGCGATCCTCCCGACCGGTCCTTGTAAGAAACGGGGCACGCAGCTAAGACGCGGATCATGTCAGACGCCGTAGAAAAACCCGCCATTCCCGCCATCGTGCTTGTCCGTCCGCAAATGGGCGAAAATATCGGTGCGGCGGCCCGTGCCATGTGGAACTTCGGCCTTGATCATATGCGTGTGGTGGCCCCGAGAGACGGGTGGCCGAACCCCGCCGCAGTTGCCATGGCATCAGGGGCCGGACGTCTTTTGGACGAAGCGCGGCTGTGCCCTGATCTACCTGATGCTTTGGCCGATGCCGATTTTGTTTTCGCCACAACCGCCCGCGACCGTGATCTGACCAAACCGGTTTACAGCCCCGAAGCCGCCATGGCCGAGACGCGCAAGCGCATCTCTCAGGGCCAGCGTGTCGCAATTTTATTCGGACCGGAGCGGGCAGGCCTTGAGAATGATGATATCGCGCGGGCCAATGCCATTGTGTCTGTGCCCGTCAATCCTGCATTTGCCTCGCTCAATCTGGCGCAGTGCGTGCTGTTGATGGGCTACGAATGGATGCGGCAGGGCGGCGAAGTGACTGCGCAGTCGGATGGCCTTGCGGGCACAGATTGGGCGAGCGGGCAAGAGGTCGAACATCTGGCTGCGCATTACGAGGAACGCATGGAAGACGCCGGTTTCTTTTATCCCGCGCACAAGGAAACCTCGATGAAGGTGAACCTGCGCAACATGTGGTCACGGATGCCGCTCACGCGGGCAGACGTGCAGATGCTGCATGGCATGATGCGTCAGATGGTCCGCTGGAAAGAGCGCGACTGACACCGCACCGCCACAAGATGTCGCGGCAGCATCCCTAGACCTTCCAGCCCAGTTGCAATAACCACAGCGGGGCAAGCGATTTAGAGGCGGAACATGGCTGAGAAACGCAAACTTTTTGAAGAAGTGACAATCCCGGAGCCGCAGAAACCTGTGGCGCAGACCGGCGTGATTGATCGGGGCAGGGGCGGTGCCCGCACAGCAATCCGCATCTGGCTGTTTGTCCTGTTTGCACTGGTATTTTTGATGATCGCAGTCGGGGGGATGACGCGGCTGACTGACAGCGGATTGTCGATTACCGAATGGCGCCCCATCACCGGCAGTGTGCCCCCCTTGTCAGAGGCGGACTGGCAATCGGAATTCGACAAGTACAAACAGATTGATGAATTCCAGCTGCAAAATTCCTGGATGCAGCTCTCTGATTTTAAAGTGATCTACTGGTGGGAATGGGGCCACCGGCAATTGGGCCGCGTGATCGGGCTGGTTTGGGCTGTTGGCTTTTTGTGGTTCCTGTTGCGACGCCAAATACCGGTCGGTTGGACCCCAAGGTTACTCCTGCTGGGGGCATTGGGTGGTGCGCAGGGTGCTATCGGCTGGTGGATGGTCGCCTCCGGCGTGACCAGCGGCGAGGGTATGCTTGATGTAAAAAGCTACCGGCTGGCGACCCATCTGGGGCTGGCTTTTGTGATCCTTGGTTTTATCACGTGGTACGCTCTGATGCTCGGGCGGCCGGAGCGTGATTTGATACAGGCCCGTCGTGCCAAGGAAACCAAGCCTTTCAAACTGTCTACCGGCCTCATGCACTTTGCCTTTTTGCAAATCCTGCTCGGGGCTTTGGTCGCCGGTATTGATGCAGGGCGTTACTTCGTTGACTGGCCACTGATGCAGGGGCAGGTTTTCCCGCGGGATGCATTCAACATCGAACCCACTTGGCGCAACTTCTTTGAGAACCCGGGCCTTGTGCAGTTTATGCACCGTGTATCGGGCTATCTGCTGTTCGTATTTGGTATCGTGGTCTGGCTACGCGGCCGCGGGTCCGCCCATGGCAAAACGCGTTTCGCCTTCAATGCTGTGATGGCCGTCCTGACGCTTCAGGTAATCTGGGGCATCATGACAGTCCTTTACGCGGCACCCGTCCACATTGCTCTTGTGCATCAGGCACTTGCCGTGATCCTTTGGGTACTGATCCTGCGCGCCCGCTTTCTGAGCGCCTATCCTATTGCCACCGGTATCCGAGGAACCTGACATGACAGCCTATGACGATTTGATGGCGCACACGCGCGAAACGCAGGCGCTGGCGCAGGTTATGGGCCGCCTCGGATGGGATCAGGAGACGATGATGCCCCGCGGGGCTGCCCCGCAGCGCGGCGAAGAGATGGCCGCGTTGGAAGGGGTGCTGCATGCTCGCCGCACCGACCCGAAGATCGGCGAATGGTTGGATACGATCGCATCCGATACGCTTGACGATGTGGGCCGCGCAAATCTGCGCCATATCCGCCGGAGCTATGATCGCAGCAGCAAGGTGCCCGCCGCCCTCGCTGCCCGCATCGCACGTGTCACCTCCGAAGCGCAGGGCACATGGGCCGAAGCGCGTGCCGAGGATGATTTCGCGGCCTTTGCTCCGACACTCAGCGAGGTTTTGTCGCTGAAGCGTGAAGAGGGGCAGGCGCTGGCGACCGGCGGCGATGTCTACGACGCGATGTTGCAAGACTATGAACCCGGCACGACCGGCGCGGAGCTTGAAGCGATGTTCGGTGCCATGCGACCCGGCCTGACCGAATTGCGTGCAGCTGTGCGCGAAGCGGACGCCCCACCGAAACTGGAAGGCGCGTTTGACGAAGGCGCGCAGATGAAGCTGACCCGCCAGCTCGCGCGCACCTTTGGATATGACATGAGCCATGGCCGTGTCGACAAAGCGGTGCATCCGTTCTCGTCTGGCTCTGGTCTTGATGTGCGCATCACGACCAGAACGAACGAGCATGATCCGTTCAACTGCTTCTATTCGACAATCCACGAAGTGGGTCATGCCGCCTATGAGCAGGGGATTGATCGCGAGTACCTGCTGACCCCGCTGGGGTCTGGGGTGTCGATGGGCGTGCATGAAAGCCAAAGCCGGATATACGAGAACCAGCTTGGCCGTTCTGCTGCGTTCACCGGCTGGCTCTATACCCAAATGACAGACGCCTTTGGTGATTTCGGCGTCGCGGACGCCGAAACATTTTACCGAATCGCGAATCGCGTATCTGACGGTTTCATCCGGACCGAGGCCGATGAACTGCAATATAATCTGCACGTATTGATGCGTTTCGACCTCGAACGTGCTTTGGTTAGCCACGACTTGCAGGTGCAGGATCTGGAAGCCGCATGGAACGACCGCTTCGAAGCCGACTTCGGTTTTGCCGTCGATAAGTCATCAAATGGTGTGCTACAGGACGTGCATTGGTCGGTCGGTCTGATCGGATACTTCCCTACCTATTCGTTGGGCAATGTCTATGCAGGTTGTCTGAACGAAGCGCTGCGCAAAGCGGTACCCGCCGTTGATGAGGACCTTGCCAAGGGCGACACAACAGCCGCGACGGGATGGTTGCGTTCAAATGTGCAGACACACGGCGGTCTTTTCGAGCCGCGCGAAGTGGTTAAGAACGCATGCGGGTTTGAACCGAGTGAGGCACCGCTGATGTCTTATTTAAATAGCAAATTCTCGGCGATTTACCGCCTGTAAGCCAACATACGTTAACTATTGGTTCATCTTCCCGATGAACGGGCTACTGTCTACAGCAACACCAAGTGGTGTTTTGTATAGTAGTGAGTTTTGGGAGTTTGACATGAAGTCAGCCATCTTCGTCGCCGCATTTGCGACATGCGCATTTATCAATACAGTTTGCGCCGACACAACCGGCAGCATCGTTGGCGCGACCGAAAACGCGGCATATCCTATTGCGGTTCAAGGCGCTGACGGCGTCTTGTACAGTTGCCGCGGAACGCACCCGCGTTTGCAATGTACTAGCAGCGGTGGCGGGATGTTTTCGTCAGGTGGCCTGTCCGCGGGAGCACTGGTCGGCTTGGGGTTGGTTTCCATCGCCATTGTTGGTGTTGTCGCAGATAGTGACGATACCCCAGAGGCCAATGGCACCAATTAAATATCTGCTTCACAGTACCTCAAAAACAGAGTAACCATAAACCATGTGTCGTCTGTTCAGGGCGGGACAAGAGATTTAGACGAACGGCAAGCAGGCCGCAGACCACAGCATTAGACCAACCCTAGGAGCTAAAAATGAAGAAACTTTTCACAGCCGCAGCAGTGCTTTCCGTTACAGCGACAACAGCATTTGCAAACCCTAACTTCCCAGTTGAGCTGTCCAAAGACGGCGTTCTGTACAACTGTGCAGCTGACACAATTGTTGTAGACGGCCAGACAGCACGCAGCTGTGTGACAGTTGGCGGTGCCAACGACGCGGGCGGCGGTTTATTCGCATTGGGCGCAGGCCTGAGCGGCGCAGCAATTGCTGGCATCATCGCAGCAGTTGTTGTTGTTGGTGGTATCGTTGTTGACAACAACAACGACGACGACGACTCCACAACAGGCACAAACTAATCCACGCGTCCTTGGACGCTTGATTGGATTAGACATGTACGCCTGCATATGATGCGGGCCCGAATGTAAGATGATTTTAGAATGGGCAGGCCAACGGTCTGCCCATTTTTTGTGCGCTGTCATGCCTATTTGCCGGATAATTGGCAGCGGCATCCCGCCGAATTGCAAGAATTTCTGGCAAGTTTCCCCGGCGGCGTTAACTTTTTGGTAGGATTCACCTTACGACAAGGCGGAAATTTGGTCTTGAATTGAACAGGAGCTTACTGATGAAGAAAATTCTTGCTGTAGCAGCCACGCTCTCACTGACAGCGACCGCGACATTGGCGAACCAGAATTATCCCATAGAGGTGATCAAAGATGGCACTATTTATAACTGCGGTGCTGTTCTCACGGTGACCGATGGTGTGAAAACCCGAAACTGTATTGAAGTTGGCGGCGTGAACGAAGCCGGCGGTGGCCTTTTTGCGACCGGTCTTGGTGGTATCGGATTGGTTGGCGGTATCGCTGCTTTGA
This sequence comes from Sulfitobacter noctilucicola, assembly GCF_000622385.1. NCBI lineage: Bacteria > Pseudomonadati > Pseudomonadota > Alphaproteobacteria > Rhodobacterales > Roseobacteraceae > Sulfitobacter > Sulfitobacter noctilucicola. The sequence goes on along the minus strand of NZ_JASD01000008.1, from coordinate 3,261,637 downwards.
TGCTTGTTGGGATCGTAGCGACAAATGACGATAATGACACGACGATCAGCACCGACTGAGAGTTACATACCGCACACAACGTAATTAAGGCCCCCGTTCCGGGGGCCTTTCTTTTTCTAGAGTATAAGTCGACTTCGGCAGCCCTGCGATTATTCCGCGTCAATGGTATTGTCGTCTTCATCGCCCTGATCCGCTATCCAGGCAACACTGACCACGATCTCATTCTTGCCCGTATCGAAGACTTTGACGCCGCCGGCACTACGGGACCGGAAGGAAATACCTTCAACTGGTACACGGATTGATTGACCTTTGGATGTGGCCAACATGATCTGGTCGTCCATTTCAACAGGGAAGGACGCGACAATGGCACCACCGCGCATCGCCTTGTCCATCGCCGTCACGCCGAGACCACCACGGCCACGCACCGGATAGTCATGGCTGGAGCTGAGTTTGCCCGACCCTTGCGCCGTGATCGTGAGCAACAGGTTTTCCGCCGCTGACATTTCCGCATAGCGCGCCTGATCAATCGTGGCATTTGGATCAGCTTCTTCGTCAGACGTCTCCGCATCGTCGGCAATGCCCGCCATTGCGCGGCGCATTTTGAGATATGCTGCACGTTCGTCGCTTGTGGCGTCGAAGTGGCGGATGATTGACATGGACACAACCTTGTCGTCCCCGTTCAACTTGATCCCGCGCACCCCGACAGAGGCGCGGCTGTTGAAAACGCGCACATCGGTTGCAGGGAAACGGATCGCACGACCTGAATCCGTGACCAGCATCACATCATCCTCATTCGAAGCGATGCGGGCGTTAATCAGCGTTGTCTCGGCATGCTCGTCCTCGAACTTCATCGCGATCTTGCCGTTGCGCATAACGTTGGTGAAATCGGACAGTTTGTTGCGGCGTACCGTGCCAGCCGAGGTGGCAAAGACCACCTGCAGATCATCCCATTCATCCTCATCCCGATCAACCGGCATGATGGCGGCAATCGACACACCTGTAGGGATCGGCAGGATATTCACAATTGCTTTGCCTTTGGACGTGCGTCCGCCTTGTGGCAGGCGCCACGTCTTGAGCTTGTAGACCATGCCATCGGTGGTGAAGAACAGCAGCTGAGTATGGGTATTGGCGACGAAGAGGGTCGTGACGACATCCTCTTCCTTGGTCGCCATGCCGGAGACACCTTTGCCACCACGACGCTGGCTGCGGAAGTCGATGAGCGGAGTGCGTTTGATGTACCCACCTGAAGTCACGGTCACGACCATGTCCTCGCGGGCAATCAGGTCTTCGTCGTCCATGTCGCCGGACCAGTCGACAATCTCGGTACGGCGCGGCACGGCGAAAAGGTCTTTGCATTCCTGCAACTCGTCCGAGATGATCCCCATGATCCGCTCGCGGCTGCCCAAAATCTCAAGGTATTCCTTGATCTTACCGGCCAGTTCTTCCAGCTCGTCGGTGACTTCCTTGACGCCGATCTGTGTCAGGCGCTGCAAGCGCAGTTCCAGAATGGCGCGGGCCTGAATTTCGGACAGGTTATAGGTGCCGTCTTCATTCGCGGTATGGGTCGGATCGTCGATCAGCGCGATATAGGGCAGGATGTCCTGTGCGGGCCAGCGGCGCGTCATCAGCTTTTCACGCGCCTCAGCCGCATCTGCGGAGGAGCGGATGGTCGCGACAACTTCGTCGATGTTGGTGACGGCTACCGCAAGACCACACAGGATGTGGCTGCGATCGCGTGCTTTGCGCAGTAGATATGCAGTGCGGCGCGCGACAACTTCTTCGCGGAAGTCGAGGAAACAGGTCAGGAAACGGCGCAGTGTCAGCGTCTCGGGACGGCCGCCATTCAACGCCAGCATGTTACAGCCGAAATAGGTTTGCATCGGTGTGAAACGGAATAGCTGGTTCATCACGACTTCGGCAGTCGCATCGCGCTTCAGCTCAACGACAACCCGCACGCCGTTACGGTCGGATTCGTCCTGAACATGCGCGATGCCCTCGATCTTCTTATCGCGTGCCGCTTCGGCAATGCGTTCAATCATCGTGGCTTTGTTCACCTGATAGGGGATCTCGTCGATGACAATCGCCCAGCGGTCCTTGCGAATTTCCTCGACCCGCGTTTTGGAGCGGATGACAACAGAACCGCGCCCTTCAAGGTAGGCTTTGCGCGCGCCGGAACGGCCCAGCATGATGCCGCCGGTGGGGAAATCGGGTCCCGGAATATAGTCGATCAACTGCTCGGAAGTCAGATCAGGCTCTTCGATCAGCGCAAGGCAGGCGTCAATGACTTCGCCAAGGTTATGTGGCGGGATGTTCGTCGCCATACCAACCGCGATACCGCCAGCACCGTTGACCAGCATGTTCGGGAAACGGGCAGGAAGGACCGTCGGTTCCTGCTGCTTGCCGTCGTAGTTGTCCTGAAAATCGACTGTATCTTTGTCGATATCGGCCAGCAAGTATGACGCAGGCTTGTCCATACGCACTTCGGTATAGCGCATGGCGGCCGCGTTATCGCCGTCCATGGAGCCAAAGTTGCCTTGCCCGTCGAGCAACGGCAGAGACATCGAGAAATCCTGCGCCATGCGCACAAGTGCATCATAGATCGCGCTGTCACCGTGCGGGTGGTACTGACCCATCACATCCCCGACGGGGCGGGCCGACTTGCGATAGCTTTTGTCGTGGGTGTTTCCGGTTTCGTGCATGGCGAACAAAATGCGCCGGTGCACGGGTTTTAGACCATCCCGCAGATCGGGAATGGCACGCGAAACGATGACCGACATGGCATAGTCCAGATAGGACGTGCGCATCTCATGCTCGATGGTGACCGAGGGCCCGTCGTAGACGTAGGGCGCGGGCATGTTTTCGTCATTATTATCAGGTGTTTCTGGCGTATCGTTCACGTTGTTTGCTCGACTTCTTCTCAGAACTAGATGTAGCGTTCAGATATAGCAGAGAGCGCAGATAGGGTGCAATGCCTGTGGCCTTCGTGCATCTTTTTAATCAGGCACTACGGGTCAAGGGCTTGTTTTCATTGAAAAGTAAAACCCCTGTGGCAGGCTAACGTTACAGCAGCAAAAAGGAGGATCAAATGTCCCCATCCGAAACCGAGCTTATGCTTAAAGGGTACGGGCTGACCACGGCGGAGATTTTCTACCGCATGCCTGACTATACCCATGTTCTCAACAGCTACATTTGGCAGGATTACGATCTTGCACCGGACCACCCTAAACTTTTTGAGTTCGTCGAGTTTTGGCAGACCTCGCTGGATGGGCCGCTGCATTCAGTCAGGTTCTCGCACCGCAAACTTCTCAAGTCGGGTGAATGGCAAAATCAGGTGGGTGAGTTTACCTTGCACTAATCGCGAATGCCGCAACGTTCGTAATTTTTCCTGAGGCGCTTTTGCGTGACGGACGGTAGCATGACCCCGACTTCAGGGGAGAACACGACATGCACCGGATCTTGGTTGACCAGCAAAAGATAACGCAAACGCAGATGGACGAGGTGCCATCAGCGGAACTTCAGCCCGGCGAGGCGCGGCTGACGCTGGAGAGCTTTGCGCTAACGGCGAACAACGTCACTTACGCGGCCTCAGGCTTCGCCATAGGTTATTGGAAGTTCTTTCCTACCGGTGTGGCGGGTCAGGGTCTTGTGCCCGTTTGGGGCGTCGCGAAAGTCACCGAAAGCCGCGCCGATGAATTGCCTGAAGGCACGCGCCTTTACGGGTTTTATCCGATGTCCGAGAGCATTGTCATCACGCCGCAAGTGTCATCACGCGGCAATGTCACAGACATCGTTGAACACCGCAGAGAATTGCCAGCGGTCTACAACAGCTATGTTCCAGTAGGGGATACAACGCCTGAGCAGGACCATATCCGCGCTATTCTCCAGCCGCTGTTGGCCACATCTTACCTTATCTCCGACTGGCTGGCGGACAACGACCGTTTCGGGGCAGAACAGATCATCGTCGGCTCCGCATCGTCCAAAACCGGTCTGGGGCTGTGCAAATATCTGGCTGAAGACACTGACCGGTCTTACAAGATTGTCGGCCTCACCTCCGAGCGTAACCGCAGCTTTGTTGAAGGCTTGGGGGCTTGCGACACTGTACTGACCTATGACCAGATCGCCGATATTCCGGCGCTGAGCAGTGTCTACGTCGATATGTCCGGCAACGCGCAAGTGAAAGCGGCGCTCCATGCCCATTTAGGTGCGGACCTCAAACACTCCGCCGCAGTCGGGATCAGTCATTGGGACGCGTTCAACCCTGCTGTCGAGCTTGAGGGCGTGAAGCCGGAGTTCTTTTTCGCGCCTGCCCAAATTGCCAAGCGCCGCGATGAGTGGGGACCGGGTGAGATCGACCGCCGAATCGGCGAGGCGTTTATGCGACTTGCAGAAGAGGCGGCCACCTGGATGGAGGTCAAAGTGCACGACGGACTGGACAAGGCACCGGCCATTTACGCCACGCTGGCTGAAGGCACGTCAAATCCCGCAGAGGGGCACGTGATCCGCCTTTAGGCGGAACAGCTCGCCCCGCCTAGAACACAGAACTTCGCGCAATGCGGATGGTTGAGCGCAACGTCGCGCTCTGCCTCCGCCAATGACGTTCCAAGCTCGAATTCCGGTGAGTAGGGCAGCAGCGTACAGGCCAGCACCGCGGGTTGTTCTGCGCCCTTGCGCTTTACCACCATTCGCGAGGACGAACACATCACCGCATCGGGCGACTTATCAAGGATACCCCAGCATGCTGTGGTAATTTCCGGCACCTCGATCCGCTCGTCCATTTCTGGAAAAAGAACTGTCATCGCAGGATCATATGCGTCGATATTAAAGTTGTTCTGCGCATAAAATTCGGCGTAACCGTCCCGGCTGTCAGCATCGCTGTCGCCAAAGACAGAACGGCCCGCCACCGCCATTGTGAACCCGTTGTCACGCAGCCACGCCATTCCCTCTAGGGTCAGATTGAACGATCCCGCACCACGCTCCGCATCGTGCAAATCGGTTCTGTAATGGTCGACCGAAATTCGGAGGGTCAGTTTACTCGGATATGTTTCATTCAGACGCAGCAAACCGGCTTTTACCTTTTTGCGCATCATCGGTCGCATGGCGTTGGTCAGGATCAATACGTCATAGCCACGCTTCAGTGAGGCTTCGGTCATCTCGATCATTTCGGGGTTCATGAACGGCTCGCCACCGGTGAAGGCAATCTCGCTCACATTCCATTTACGATCTTCCAATTGGTCGAGGTAATCACGCACTTCGTCCGCCGTGATGTAGACCAGCGCATCGTTCGTAGGGCTGGAGGCGATATAGCAGTTTACACATTCGATGTTGCACAACGTACCTGTGTTGAACCACAACGTCTGCGGATTGCTAAGCGGCACAGTTGCGCGTGCTTCGCCTTTGGCGGTAACCGCCGGATCCACGAATTTGCCCGCATTTGCCTGCGTACCGGGTGTTTCGATGTCTTTCATACCCGCTCTCCGTCACTTGTTTCTTGGTCTTGGCGCGAAATGACCCTAGTCTTTGGCCCGAACCGATTGCCTGCTTTGCTACGGTATCCCGCTTCTGTTGAAAAGGCCGGAGCACTGGGGCGCACGGGCTTGTGAACCTGAGGATTTCATCTATGTTACCGCTAACATGCGTTACTTTTCTGCGGTGGGGAAATTAAAATGAGCAGTCTTCATGAAGGTATGCCGAACATTGCTTCAAGGGTCATCCCTGTGGATCCTTTCGACCTGGTCATTTTTGGCGGCACCGGCGATCTGGCACGGCGTAAAATTCTTCCCGGTCTCTTTCGACGTTTTATCGCCGGTCAGATGCCCGCGAATGCAAGGATCATCGGGGCAGCCCGCAGCGACATGGACAGCGCTGGCTTTCGCGCGATGGTGGCTGAGGCAATCGCCGAATTCGGAGGTATGGAAAGCCCGCCGCAAGCCAAGCTTGATGCCTTCCTCAAGCAAATACACTACGTTGCGATTGATGCCCGTGGAGAGGCCGGTTGGGCCGAACTGCAGGAACTCATGAAGGGCACCGACAAAATCGAAGCCTACTATTTTTCCGTTGCACCGGCACTTTTTGGTGATCTTGCCGAGCGTTTGCAGCAATGGGGAATGGCAGACAAACAGGCACGGATCGTGGTGGAAAAACCCTTCGGCCGCGATCTTGAGACAGCGCAAGCTTTGAACGCGACGCTGGCTACCTATTTCGACGAACGCCAGATTTACCGCATCGACCATTATCTTGGTAAGGAAACGGTTCAAAACCTGATGGCTGTGCGCTTTGGTAACATGCTGTTTGAGCCACTTTGGAATGCGCAATACGTTGACCACATCCAGATCACGGTGGCCGAAACCGTGGGTGTCGGGGGCAGGGGCGAATACTACGATAAATCCGGTGCGATGCGCGATATGGTGCAGAACCACCTGATGCAGTTGTTGTGCCTGATTGCGATGGAACCGCCAGCGCGGTTTGATCCCAATGCGGTGCGTGATGAAAAGCTCAAGGTGATCCGCGCGCTAGATCCGGTTCTGCCGCACCACATCATACGCGGCCAGTACGACGCCGATCACGATGACGCCGAAGGTCACCCAAATTACCGCGATGCAGTGGGTGATCCACGCTCAAAGACAGAAAGCTTCATCGCGCTCAAGACGCAGATCAGCAACTGGCGCTGGTCTGGCACGCCCTTTTACCTGCGTACTGGCAAACGCATGTCAGCCCGAAGTTCAGAGATTACGGTCGTTTTCAAAGAGACGCCGCACAGCATTTTCGCTGAGGACGCAGGCCAACACCGCAACGTGCTGTCGATCCGCTTGCAACCGAACGAAGGCATCACGCTTGGCGTGACAATCAAGGAACCTGGACCGGGGGGGATGCGCCTGATCGACGTGCCCTTAGACATGACATTCTCGGAAGCTTTGGGGGAGGATGCCGAGCAGGTCGACGCCTACGAGCGGCTGATTATGGACGTGATCCGTGGCAACCAGACCCTGTTTATGCGCGGAGACGAGGTTGAGGCCGCTTGGGCATGGACCGATCCCATTATTCAGGGTTGGGAAGCTCGTGGAGATGTACCAAAATTCTACGACAGTGGTTCGGACGGCACAACAGAGGCGTTCGAGATGATGCGGCGCGATGGTCGCGAATGGCGAAAGGTAGCCCCATGAATATCATTGAGTATGCAGATCGCGAACTGCTGGCGATGTCGGTGGCCAACGTTCTGGCAGGCGAGTTGCGCAAATGTCTGACGATGCATGATTACGCCTCTTTCGCGGTACCCGGTGGGACGACACCCGCGCCGATATTCGACATGATGTCCTCAACTGATCTGGCATGGGACCGCGTGCATGTGATGCTCACTGACGAACGTTGGGTCCCCGAAGACGATGAACAATCGAATACTGGTCTGATTAAGCGTCACCTGCTGACAGGCCGCGCGGCATCGGCACAGCTGGTTCCCTTTTACCGTGACGGCAAGACATCCAGAGAAGGAGCGGCAGAAGTTGCACCGACTTTGAAGTCCGAGCTTCCGATTTCGCTTTTGATGCTGGGCATGGGGGCAGACATGCATACCGCGTCGCTTTTCCCCGGCGGTGACGGCCTGGAGGCCGCAATGGCACCGAACGCGCCGCTTCTGTGTCCGGTCAGCCCGGTGGGGATGACAACAGAGCGGGTCACACTTCCGGCCCATGCGCTGGCGGGCGCGATGTCGAAACACCTTGTGATCTTCGGTGATGAAAAACGCGCGGCACTTGAGCGCGCACAAACCCTGCCAGCCCATGAAGCGCCCATCGGCGCGGTCATGGCGGGCGGCACAGTACATTGGGCAGCATAATGGACATCTGGGACACCCTGCGCACCCGACAGGACGCCATCGCAGAGCGTCCGATCCTTGCGCTTTTTGAAGGCACCGACCGCGCGGCAGAATTTAGCCTCAGTACACAGTACATGGCGTTTGATTATTCGAAAACCAACATCGACGCGGATACCCGTGCCGATCTTATTGCATTGGCAGAGGCTGCGGGCGTCGCCCAAAAGCGTGATGCGATGTTTGCCGGTGAAAAGATAAATGCAACCGAAGACCGTGCCGTGCTCCATACCGCCTTGCGCAACCTTGACGGTGGCTCGGTGATGGTGGACGGACAAGACGTCATGCCAGAGGTTCACGCCACGCTTGAACGCATGCGGACCTTTTCCAAGCAGGTTCGAAGCAGCAACATCACGGACGTGGTGAACATTGGCATCGGTGGATCTGATCTCGGCCCCGCGATGGCTGTGGCCGCACTGGCTCCCTATCATGACGGCCCGCGTTGCCACTTTGTGTCGAATGTGGATGGGGCGCATATTGCCGATACGTTGCGCGGACTTGATGCCAAGACAACTTTGGTGATTGTCGCCTCAAAGACATTCACCACGATTGAGACAATGACCAACGCGCGGACCGCCCGCGCCTGGATGGTCGACCATGGCGGCGACCCGGAAACACAGTTTACTGCCCTGAGTACGGCAGAAGATAAAACAGGTCAGTTCGGCATTGATCCCGCGCAGGTCTTCGGCTTTGAGGATTGGGTCGGCGGCCGGTACTCCCTGTGGGGGCCGATTGGTCTGTCGCTGATGATTGCCATCGGTGCAGAAGGGTTTGACACCTTCCTGCGCGGTGCACAGGCGATGGATACGCACTTCAAAGCTGCGGAGCCGTTGGAGAATATGCCGATGATGCTGGCTTTGGTCGGGATCTGGCACAACCAGATTTGCGGTTATGCCACGCGCGCTGTGCTGCCCTATGACCAGCGTCTGAATATGCTGCCCGATTATTTCCAGCAGCTTGAAATGGAATCGAATGGCAAAGCGGTTCAGATGGACGGCTCTGACGTGGACAATAACACCGGACCAGTGGTCTGGGGCGCGGCGGGCACAAATGGACAGCACGCGTTCTACCAGCTGATCCATCAGGGCACGCGCGTCATCCCGTGCGAGTTTATGGTAGCGGCCAACGGCCACGAGCCTGAGCTGGCACATCATCACCACCTGCTGGTCGCCAACTGCTTGGCGCAGTCTGAGGCGCTTATGCAAGGCAGATCGCTTACGCAGGCCCGCAAGATCATGGCTGATAAGGGTCTAAGCGGAGAAGCATTGGAACGTCAGGCAAGACACCGTGTGTTCCCGGGCAACCGTCCGTCAACGACGCTCGTTTATGAACGCCTCGATCCATTCACACTTGGCCAGATCATCGCGCTATACGAGCACCGCGTTTTCGTCGAGGGCGTCATCCTCGGTATCAATTCCTATGATCAATGGGGCGTGGAGTTGGGCAAAGAGCTTGCCACATCCCTCCAACCTGTAGTCGAAGGAACTGCAGGGACAGATGGCAAAGACGGCTCCACCGCAGCGCTGGTCGAATATCTGATAAAGCATCGCGACCGCTGAGCTTTGCGGTTCTAAGCTACCGTTGGCTGGGTGCCGAAGGGCGAGGACTTGCGGGACACAAGTTGTAATGAATTTAAGGGCCAAGCAAAGCGCTGCGATATCGCTTCGCTGGCCCTTCTTACTCTGACCCCAACGTATGCTGAAAACGCTGGTTTAGCATGTCTGTTTGACCCGTAAATCGCAGCTTTGGTGCGCCTGCTGTCAGAGCGGCATGTCGTATGTGACCCACATCGTGCGCGTTGCGAGTTTGTCGTAAACACCCCGTCCACGGTAATTGTCGTCTGCGGTGATCCAGCGGACCTTACCCCAGCCGTTGCTCTGCGCAATTTCGGCCACGCCTTTAATGAGGGCATCCGCAGCACCTGAACCGCGTGCTGCCGGATCGACAAAAAGGTCATCCAGAAAGCAATTGGTATTTGCACCCAAACAGCTCACGAAAGGGCGGTAATGCGTGAGGCCAATAAGCTTGCCAGCACCGTCTACAGCAACCAAGCCATTGCTGGTATGTTGTTCATCCATCAACCAGCCAAATACGCGGTCGCGCATCTCTGCCGTCTGGTCTACTTTGTAAAAGGTGGCATAGCCCTGATAAAGCGCGTCCCATTCGGCCCGGTCCTCTGCGGCCACGCTGCGTATTTTCACACTCATTTTGTCATCCTTCAAAGCTTGCGCCATCAATGATTTCAAACCGGTCACGCATTGCCTGCGGGATCGGTACTTTTGTCGGGCTTTGCGCATCAAGCAGCACCATCACGCAGTCAAACGTCGCGCGCAGTGTCCCACCGGACCAGATCTGTTGCGCCAGCGTGTAGGAGGTCGTGCGGAATGCGGTGCAGCGGCAGGTGGCGATGTAATCCGAATCCATCTTGATCTCTTCGCGAAAGTGGATGGATCCTGACCGGATTACCGTCCGAGGCGTCCGGCCGTCATTGCCCAGATTGGTGATGCCCCATGCCTGACCGTAGAGTACGCGCAAACGCTCGAACCATTCCATATAGACCTTGTTGTTCACGTGGTTCAGCACATCAAGTTCGGAGTAGCGAACCCGGTCTGCAATTGCCAAAGGCTGCACCGGATCAATACCCTCAACCGCCTGTTGAGAGGGGCTGAGCGGTGTGAGATAGACAAGCGACATGCAAGCTTCCTGCAATCGTTAAGATTTCTGTCCGGGTGACGTTAGGTTCATCACCTGCCGCTTGCAAGACCGCGCGGCATTGTTCACTCTGCGCAAAACCAAAAGTCGTTAAAGACCCCGAGGAGGACCCAAATGCTTGGCCAAATGATGTCGCAACCGCTCTTGATTTCGAGCCTGATTACGCACGCCGAACGCTATCATTCCAGCGGCGAGATTTACTCCGTCAATACCGGCGGCGGTGTTGAGCAGACGTCATGGGGGCAGGTGGGGCAGAATTCCCGCAAGCTTGCCTCTGCGCTGACCAAACTGGGGCTGGAGCCGCAGGCGCGTTGCGGCACAATCGCATGGAACAACCGCCGCCACCTTGAGATTTACTTTGGTGTCTCTGGCGGCGGATTTGTCTGCCACACGATCAACCCGCGTCTGTTCCCAGAGCAGCTGGTTTATATCCTGAACCACGCCGAAGATAAGGTTTTGTTCATCGACAAGACGTTTGTACCGCTGGTTGCCGCGATCCGCGACAAGCTGGAGCATCTGGATCACATCGTACTGATGGAAGCCGAGTTGGGTGACGCCGCCGATACGCTACCGGGTATCATCGCATACGAAGACCTGCTTGCGGACGGGGATGCAGATTACGCATGGCCCGACATGGACGAGTACACAGCCTCAAGCCTTTGTTACACCTCTGGCACCACCGGAAATCCAAAAGGCGTGCTTTATTCCCATCGCTCGACTGTCCTTCATTCCTTTGGCGTCAACTTTACCGACAGCGTTGGTATCTCCGCTTCTGACGTAGTGCTTCCTGTTGTGCCGATGTTCCACGTCAACGCATGGGGCGCACCCTATGCTTGTGCGATGTCCGGTGCGCGCATGGTAATGCCGGGGCCGGGGCTCGATGGTCCGTCTTTGGTGAACCTCATCGACACCTACAAAATCACTATCGCTTTGGGCGTACCCACGATCTGGCTGGGCCTGTTGGGCGAGGCCAAAAAGATCGGCAGCAAGCTCGAAAGTCTTCAGCGGACCGTTGTCGGCGGATCTGCCTGTCCGCCGTCGATGATTACCGCCTTCCGCGAGGAATACGGCGTCGATACAGTGCATGCGTGGGGCATGACGGAAATGTCGCCGTTGGGTTCTGTGAACAAACCACTCGCCAAGCACCGCGATCTTCCTCAGGAAGAACAGCACCGCCTGCGCGAAAATCAGGGTCGGCCCGTCTTTGGCGTCGAGCTTGAAATCCTCGATGACGACGGAAATCCGCTGCCACATGACGGGGAGGCTCAGGGCGATCTGGTAACCCGCGGGCACTGGATTCTGGACGCCTATTTCAAGAAGACAACCGACGAAACGCTGACAAACGGCTGGTTCGATACCGGCGATGTGGCGACGATGGATCCGGATGGATATGTCACGATCAAGGACCGCTCCAAGGATATCATCAAATCAGGCGGGGAATGGATCAGCTCGGTTGAGCTTGAGAACATCGCCATTGCGCACCCAAAGCTGGCGGATGCTGCTGTAATCGGAGCACGTCACGAAAAGTGGGACGAACGGCCCGTTCTGGTTGCCGTTAAACGCGAAGGCGAAGACCCGACGGAAGATGAAATCCTGAGCGTCTTTGACGGCAAGATCGCCAAATGGCAGGTGCCGGATCGCGTGGTCTTTACGGATGTTCTGCCGCGCAATGCGACGGGCAAAGTGCTCAAGCGGAACCTGCGAGAAGAATTCGGAGAGGTTCTGATAGGCTAACATACATGGTGGCCCTCTGTGGGCCGCAAGCTCTGGCGATTGTTGCGGCGGTATTTCTCGTCGCGGCAATCGCGGCAATCCGATTGTGTTGATGCCATCGGTTCGAAAAGCAAAACAAATTTGTCCCAACAGCATTTAGTCGCATTTGCGCTTTTGACGGCAGGCTCGTTGGTAAGCCGCGCAAGTCCCGAACGCGGGACCGTTGCAATTATTTCAAACCCGGCCTACCGTGATTTCATTTAGACGATACGACATTTTTAAACATCAATAACCGGGGGACCTGTCCATATGGCCTCAAACATTGAAACTATCCGCGCGGCCGAAGCACTGGTCCCGACCTTGCAAAAAGAACTGCTTTCTTTGCGTACCGAAGCGATGGAAGACGGCACAATTGATGCAGAAGAACAGGTCGAAATCGACCGCGTCGAGGGCAAGATCACATCCGTTCAGGATATCATCGCACAGGCACGCACTGCGTGGGAGACCAACAAGGCCGAGTATGAACGGCTGCGTACGGGGATCGAACCGCATCTGCCAGAGATATCGGAATGTGAGAAAGACGAATTATCAGCCGACAAGAAGAATATTCTCGATGGCATTGCAACGGTTGACCAAACGGTAGAGGTCGAGGATTTTGCAGCAGCGCTGGATCATATCCGCCCGCTTGCGCAGATGGTCACCACATTCATCAAGCTACATAAGCAGATGCGCGAGAACGATATGCTCGCCGAATTGTCGCCCGAAGAGCTTGCGGATGTCAGCCTTATCGAAGGCGATACTGCGGACCTTTTCAGCGAAGAATACATGAACGAACTAGCCGTCGCGCCAATTCCCGGAGAGGGCAGTCCCGACCTCAGAAAACTGATGGCAGAGATCGACAAAGGTGTAACCGGGCCGCGCCGGGCCGAAGTGATGGTTCAGCTGTCGAGCATCGTGGGCGATCCGCCGTCCAATGTTGAACTTGATACCAGCTACACCCGTTTTCTGGTACTGAGACAGCAACAGGAACTGATCGGAAAGGAAAACTGTGCCGGCGATATGGAACAGCTGGATCCTGAAAAGCACCCGGAGTTCGGTGCCTCACGCAGCCAGTTGATGTTCGGCAAGGTGTTGGGCGAAGCCTTTGGCATCCATGAAGTGTTCGGCGCTTTGCTAAGTCCCACTGGCGGTCTTGTGGGGCCGGGGAACCAGCTCATTCCGGGGTTTGCAGTCGGACCAGTAGAATATGATGGCTACGACTCTCCCCATCTGGACCCTGACCACCCTGTGGCCCTGCATGGGACAGTGCATGACGCCGCCGGTTACCTGAAATCGTTCCACAACGAGGGACCGGGATATAATTACCGCGATAACCCGGTTGAAGCATGCGCGACCGCTGTGCTCGAGATGGTCCCCTTCGATCTTGGGAAAGGCCTTCTTCCACTTACGGGGCAGGCCAGCGGAGTCGTCTATTGGACCCTTGAAGCAGGGGATGAGTACATCGAAGTGCGTATGGACGCGGCGCTCGTCGAGATCGATAAGGAACTTGATGCTGTCTATGATCAGGCTGCCGACATCGCGGATGAATTGATCAACGCCGCAGATGATGCAAGGCAGGATCTGAGCGATACCGCAGAAGAATACCGCCGCGAAGCGGAAGCGATGGTCGACCAGGCGGAGCGCGACCTTACCGACCTTGTCCGGCAGGCCGAAGCCGATGCACTTGGCGTGCGCGACGCGGTGCAAGAGGGGATCGAGAGCGCGGAGGCTGCCGCTGTCGAGACCTACGATGAGGCGATGAACGAAGCGCGTCTGATCGAGGAAGCCGCAAGGGAGAAACTTGATGCTGTTGCCAATTTTATCTGGGGGTAAACCATGACCGCGATCCGATTGCATGCCTCTGAACTGGCTTATCTGTTTTCCTACGCGAACACCGCCGATATCGTCGGATGGGGCCGTGATCCGTTTTTGCCCGCCGCCACCGCGCAAGCTGATCCGAATAAATGGTACGCGAGCGGCGCAGAACGGCTTGCTGCAGCAAACTGGCTGGTCGAGGTTCCGGGCGAAGGGGCCACTCTGGATCAAGCGCTCACCGAGATGGTGCTTGCGCTTGTAGACCCTGCGCTGGTCTTTATGTCAGAGCGAAAAGCGGAGGATGGCGTGCGCAGGATGACCGTACACGTCAAGGATGACACGCTTGTCGGTATGGTCAGGCACGCGGACGGCATGTTTGAGCTGACTGCCTACGTTGACATCACAGCCGCCGCCGCTGCAAGCGCCGCCTTTCTGGGCACGGCAAGATTGCCAGTGCAGGCGGGCACGCGGATCGACACGACGCTTGAGCATCTCAACGGGATCAACGCGCTTGCCTCCAATGGACAACCGGAAAAGGTGATAGCCGGCCTGGAGGCGCTTGGCGCAAGCACACTCGACGCGACCTCAATCGCCTCGGCCATGACATCACCGGTGGCGTCCGGCGTGCTCAGCATCCTCTATTGCGTTGAAAACACCGCCCGCGACGCGCAACCCTATAGCGTGATGACAAATACGGATGATGAAACATGGATCATTTTCCCGCCCGCAAGCCTGCGCGGCCCGATGTCGATCGAGCGTAGCTCCCTTACCGCCTTGACCGGACGGGTGACAATCAGCGTGGCCGCGAGGCTCAAGATGGTGCAGCAGAGTGAGGCTTGAGCGGTCAGGAAGACGGGCATTCTGGTCATTGATGTGAAGGATATCGGAGTTTTGGAGCGGGTAACGAGAATCGAACTCGTAACTAAAGCTTGGGAAGCTGCCGTGATACCTTTTCACCATACCCGCGCGCCTGAGGTTTTGGGATAGGGCCCAGCGGGGATGCCGTCAAGCGGGTTTGCGGGCGGTGATCAGATTGATCTGGCCAGGGATGCGGATCCCTTGAGGTGTCACAAAGTCCTGCAAAGCCAGTGCCAAAGCGTCCTGCATCGCACGTTGGGTCGGCGTGTCGGCATCGTGGTGCTTCAACGCGCTTTGCGCAGGGCCAATCTGGCACATGAGTGCAGCGACCTCTTGCGCATTTCCCTGCGGCGTAAGCGCCAAATCCACTGGTATTACAGAGACATCTGCCAGACCGGCGTTGGCCAGAATGTGGATCACACTCTCGGCCTCACGGAACGCGAAAGGGCCGGGGGCATCGGGATCGCTTTTGGGGATCGGGCCCAACAGGTTTTTCGCGACACCGGCGGGCATGGTGAAGTAGGGGTTCTGCCCAATCGCCCCCCACGCTGCCATGACCATCCGTCCATCAGGGCGCAGGGCAGAGGCCAAATTTGCAAAAGCAGCTGTGGGATCGTCAAAGAACATCACGCCAAAGCGGGACAGTACGCAGTCTGTTGCAGCCTGCTCAAAGCCGTGGGTTTGTGCATCGGCAAGTGCGAAGGAAACCTGAGGATGTGCGTCGGCCCGCACCATTGCGGCATCCAGCAGAGTTTGGGAGATATCAAGGCCGCAGACGCCACCATCGCTCCCGGTCAGCTCAGCCGCGGCCAACGTGCTTGTCCCGGCACCACAGCCGATATCGAGTACACGCTCTCCCGATCCTAGACGCGCGTGGTCCAACACAAGGTCAAGCACCGGTGCGAGAGCCGCATCCATCGCAGCACGTTGATCTACCCAGATATGCCCAGCTTGGTCGCGCCAGAAATCTTCCTGATCCTTGTTTGGTCCGCTCATGCACGCCGCCTTCTGCGCCGCCCGCCTGTTTCGCCCCCATCGCCGCTGCCGCCGGTGTTGAAGGTCGCGGTGGGCAGGGTGACGATCGAATTCAGGATAGGGAAAGGTTCGACCGCGTTCGGGATCGCAGAGGCATTCACAAAATGCTCCTGAAAACGCGGCTCGATCGCGGTCTCGATCTTATGTATGGCACGCACGGTCTGTTCAATCTCCGTGCGCGCGTCGGTGTTGAGCAAGGCGATCCGCGCGCCTGTTCCGGCCGCATTGCCGGCAGAGGTGACTTTGTCCAACGGACAATCGGGGATCATGCCCAGAACCATGGCGTGTTTGGTCGAAATATGCGCCCCAAAAGCACCGGCAAGAACCACGCGGTCCACCTTTTCCACACCGAACTTATCCATGAGCAGGCGCGCACCGGAATAGAGCGCCGCCTTTGCCATCTGGATTTCGCGTATGTCGCGGTTGGTCACGGTAATGCGGGGTCCGCCTTTGTACGTGCCATCATAGACGAGATAGGAATTCGTGCGTCCGTCGGCGAAAACATTGACCGACCCTGTCTGCTCGGACGTGCCAATCAGGCCGGGCGCATCCACAATCCCATTCATACGCATTTCAGCGACCATTTCGATGATGCCTGAACCGCAGATGCCTGTGACGCCGGTGGTCGCAATCGCCGCCTCGAAGCCGTCTTCATCGGACCAAAGATCGCTGCCGATGACCTTGAATCGCGGCACCTTGCTGACCGGATCAATCTCGACCCGTTCGATGGCACCGGGCGCCGCGCGTTGACCTGATGAAATCTGCGCGCCCTCAAATGCAGGGCCGGTAGGCGAAGAGCAGGCCAGAACCTTATCCTTGTTGCCCAACAGGATTTCCGCGTTGGTGCCCACATCCACAACCAGCACGAGGTCTTCGGATTTGTCCGGTGCTTCTGACAACGCCACAGCAGCAGCATCAGCACCGACGTGGCCCGCGATGCAAGGCAACAGATAGACATGAGCCGAGGGATGTATGTTCAGTTCCAGATCAGCAGCCCTCAGTCGCATTTCGTCCGACGTGGCCAGCGCGAAAGGTGCCTGACCCAGCTCGAACGGGTCGATACCCAGAAAGAGGTGGTGCATCACGGGGTTACACACGAAAACCACATCCACGATAAGCTGCTTGTCAATGCCTGCCTCTGACGCGATCTGGCTGAACAGACCATTCATGCCTTCACGGACGGCGGTGGTCATCTCGTCAGCACCGCTGTCGTTCATCATTGAATAGCTGACGCGGCTCATCAGATCTTCGCCGAACCGGATCTGCGGGTTCATGACACCGGAGGAGGCGACAACTTCGCCCGTTGCCAGATCGCAAAGGTGCGCGGCGATGGTGGTAGAGCCAAGATCGACCGCCAGACCGTAAACAGTACCTTCGTAATACCCCGGCCAGATATGCATGATCCGGTTGGGGCTCTCATCGTCGCCCAGATGGATCGCCACGGTGACTTTCCAGCCCCCTTTGCGCAGGACCGGCTGCATCTTTTGCAGGATGGGCAAATCGACCGTTACATTGTCCAGCTGCCACTCTTTCGCCAGAGCCATGCGCAAACGCTCGAGATCCCCCGAGGGGTCGTGCATATCCGGCTCGGCAACCTCGACATAGTAGAGCTTGGTCGAGGGGTTCAGCACAATGTCGCGGGCTTCGGCGCGTTTGCGCACGACCTGTTTGTGCACCTGACTTTCTGGCGGCACGTCGATCACGATATCGCCCTTCACAGTGGCCTGACAGCCCAACCGTCTGCCGGCTTTCAGCCCGCGCTTGTCCTGATAGCGCTGCTCCACACTGTTCCATTCCGACAGCGCATCATCATGGACCGTGACCCCATGCTTGGAGAATTCGCCATAACTGGGCGTGATCTGGCATTTGGAACAGATCCCGCGACCGCCGCAAACGGAATCAAGATCAACCCCGAGCTGACGTGCAGCGGTCAGGATCGGCGTTCCTGTCGGAAAATGTCCGCGCTTGCCGGAAGGGGTGAAGATAACGAGTGGATCACTGCTCATTGACGGATTCCCAATGGTCTTTTGCCCAACATAGCGCAGGTGCGCGGGCGTGACAGCCGGACTGCGGCAAAAAACGAGGGTTTACCGTCATTTATGGCGGTATGTATGGGTCGAAATATTCATGATGATGATGAGGGAGCTACAAGGGCAGGTTTGCGGACAAAGCCGCCCAATGCGACTACAGCATGTTTCGCAGCGCACGGCTCGGATATCTCACTCGCCGGATACTTCGGGCCTTAATTTCGATGAGCTTGATCTATGAGGTCTGTGAAGACATTCGAAAGTCTCTTTGTGCCCATGAGGCTGAATGCTGCCAAGGGTGCTCCTGAGAAATCTGAGACACTGAGAGATGTTCCATAAAGGAATGCAGCCAGAAACAGATCGACGGCCTCTCCAGCATTTCGTCTGGACGGTATATCCGCATAGAAACCATTGTTGTCTTGGCTTACCCTGACCCATGCATCATAGGGTTGCTCGTCTCCCCTATGGAAGCGAAATCTCAACTGTGTTTGGGCTTGATTTTGAAAAGGCTTATCCCAAATAACTTCGAAGAACGTAACATTTCTGTTCGGGTAATGAACCAAACGAAAGACCGGGTTCATAGCGCGACTTTCCATTGCAAAAAATGGTTGTTGCGTATGCGTGTTCAAAAATGTGCCAACTAACCAATCTTTGTATAGTTGGCTGGTCAAAACTTGAAGGTGGGGTGGCTCGTACGCCGCAGCATCTCCTACACGAATATTTATTCCATATTCATCAAGCTCTCTCGGCGCAAAGAAGTACATGTCGTCCGGCGGAGTGCGTAGCATGATGTATATTAGCTTTTCCGGGGTGCGAAACTTCGTCAGCGAACTATATATATCTGCAATCACAGATTGCGTCGCTGATGGGTCGTAAACCCCCGAAACCTGATGTACTCCGAGCTTTCCATCCGCCACTCGTAGCTGGCCAGCCAAAAAGATAATTGAACAGGCTGAGGCGCAGCGGCTCGAAGACCTAACCCAAGTATTTATGTTGGATGCTGCAATATGGTTTGCAATCTCGAGTGCGTCATAAACCAAGCCCCCCGGACTATCTAGTTCGACAGTGCGAACGTCTGGATGATTGCTCACGAGGTCCGCGAACTCCTTAGCTGTCTGCGCGTCTATTTCACCGCTTATTCGCAGGGTTACAGGGCTTACGAGAGCAACTTCTGCCTCTGCAATGCTTGGGCAAACCCACGTAGTTATCCCTATCAGGAAAATTACAGCAATTGTTTTTATAAACAGCAATACTTCAATCTTCGACCACGGCAAGGTTCTGAACCTTGAACCAGTAGACGAACAAAATACAACCATTAACTTACTTTGGGCGCTCTGCCGCCATTGAGCACTTTCGACCAAAAACCTGAATTGATCCCAGCACGCGAAGCGTCACAATTGACTGCGGGCGTGAAAAATGAAACCGAGAAAGTTCAAAAGCACCTGTGCCGCGAGGATCGTAGTAGAGCCGGACGGATCATAATCAGGTGCGACTTCTACCAGGTCAATACCAACAATCTCGTGACGTTCAGCGGCGGCCTGGAGCAGCTCTACCACCTCGTAGTACAGAAAGCCGCCATGCGACGGTGTGCCAGTGCCGGGAGCGATTGACGGGCAGAAGGCATCAATGTCGATGGTTACATAAAGCCGCGCACCTGCGGGGATATGGCCCAGCACACCCCGGACGCCCATCTCGCGGGATTGGCGCACGGATATGATGTCCGACCCCATCGCCCGCGCATCGTCATAACCCTCTTTGGCGGTAGAGCTCACGTTGCGGATACCTACCTGCGTCAGCCCCGTGACGTATTCCTGCTCTGCTGCGCGCCGCATCGGGTTGCCGTGGCCGTGGCGCACACCATGACGTACATCGACAAAGTCCAGATGCGCATCGATTTGCAGGATGTGGATGTCGCCCTGTCCGTCGAATGCGCGGATGCAGGGGATATTGATGGAATGATCGCCGCCAATGACCACAGGAAGCGCACCTGCGTCCAGAATTGCACGCACGCCTGTCTCGATATTGGCATGGCTGGTCTCGGTATCGGTGTGAACGATGTCGGCATCACCAATGTCGACAATATTCACGTCCCCCGGCAGATAGGTCACATCATCTTCGTGATCGTAGGCGCCCGCGTGTCCGAAGCTGAAAAGGGTCGAAGCCTCGCGCACACCGCGCGGGCCGAACCGTGCACCCGATCTATATTGCGTACCGGCATCAAAAGGCGCGCCAAGGATCGCCACATCCGCGTCCAGCGCCGCCCAATCCGGCTCATAGGGGCGTTTGCCAAAGGTCGAGATGCCCACGAACGGCAGGTTCAACCGCCCTGCGTCATAGCCGTGATCTGCCATATCTTTCTCCCTTTTGTGATCAACCTTGTTCAAAGGGCGGGCCAATACAAGCGCAAGCGGCGAATGCCCCTTTCCATCCTTAAGCGTCCATGAGATAGCAACTTGCCAAATGAAGCCATAAGCCAGAGGTGCAAAATGGAGATTCGTGAGGCCCTGACCTTTGATGATGTGTTGCTTGTTCCGGGAGCGTCCTCGGTACTGCCATCAACCGCAGATACACGCACATATGTGACCCAAGCCATCGCGCTGAACATCCCGCTTTTGAGCTCGGCCATGGATACTGTGACCGAAGGCCGTATGGCCATCGCCATGGCGCAGGCCGGTGGCATGGGCGTTATTCACCGCAATCTGACAGTAGACGAACAGGCCCGCGAGGTGCGCAGGGTCAAACGCTTTGAAAGCGGGATCGTGTATAACCCGATTACGCTGACACCTGACCAGACGCTGGCCGACGCCAAAGCCCTGCAAGAACGCTACAACGTTTCGGGCTTTCCGGTGGTAGACGAGAACGACCGCGTTGTCGGCATCGTGACCAACCGCGATATGCGCTTTGCCTCCGATGACGCGACACCGGTCAAGGTCATGATGACAAACGACAACCTTGCCATTCTGCACGAGCCTGCAGACCGCGCCGAAGCGCTGAGTTTGATGAAAGCGCGTCGGATCGAGAAACTGCTGGTAACGGACGGCAACGGCAAACTTACCGGGTTGCTGACACTGAAGGATAGCGAACAGTCGGTGCTGAACCCGACCGCCTGCAAGGACACTCTGGGCCGATTGCGCGTGGCCGCTGCGACAACCGTTGGTGATGCAGGCTTTGAGCGCAGTCAGGCGCTGGTCGAGGCGGGGGTAGATATGATTGTGATCGACACCGCGCATGGTCACTCCGAAGGGGTGGCACATGCGGTGACCCGCGCCAAAAGCCTGAGCAATGAAGTACAGGTTGTGGCAGGCAACGTAGCGACAGGCGAGGCGACGCGCGCACTGATTGATGCAGGTGCCGATGCGATCAAGGTCGGCATCGGACCCGGTTCCATCTGTACAACGCGCATGGTCGCAGGTGTGGGCGTGCCACAACTTACCGCGATCATGGATTGCGCGTCAGCCGCCGGGGACGTGCCGGTGATTGCCGACGGAGGCATAAAATTCTCGGGCGATTTTGCCAAGGCAATTGCAGCGGGAGCGTCCTGTGCGATGGTCGGCTCGATGATCGCAGGTACGGACGAGTCCCCCGGTGAGGTAATCCTCTATCAGGGCCGCAGCTTTAAAAGCTATCGGGGCATGGGCTCACTCGGTGCCATGGCACGCGGATCGGCCGATCGATATTTCCAGAAAGACGCCGCAAGTGACAAACTGGTCCCCGAAGGCATCGAAGGGCAGGTCCCTTACAAAGGCAGTGCAGGTGCCGTTGTTCACCAGTTGGTTGGCGGCTTGCGCGCCGCGATGGGATACACCGGCTGTGCGACCGTCGCCGAGATGCGCAAGAACTGCAATTTTGTGAAAATCACTGGTGCGGGTCTGAAGGAAAGCCATGTGCATGACGTACAAATCACGCGCGAGAGCCCGAACTACCGTGTAGGGTAAATTCAGTTTTTCCAAAGACTTAAGCCTCACTCTTAAACAGGTATGTAAACGATGACACCCGGTGCACGCGTCGCTGCTGCGATTGAAATTCTGGCCGACATGACGGACGGGCTTGCAGCAGAACAGGCGTTGACCCGGTGGGCGAGGCGCAGCCGTTTTGCAGGCTCCAAAGACCGTGCTGCCATCCGCGATCATGTTTTTGACGTCCTGAGGTGCAGGCGCACCACCGCGCACATGGGGCAGGGCGAGACACCGCGCGCCCTGATGATCGGGGCGCTGCGGCTTCAGCAGGCTGACCTCGATGCGCTCTTTTCCGGTGAAGGCCATTCTCCCGTCCCGTTAAGCGAGCAGGAAAGAATGGTCCCCGAGATGCCAAGCGATACGGCCGTTCTGATGAACCTGCCGGACTGGCTTATCCCCCATTTCGACGAAAGCCTTGGTCCCGCTGCGATGTCCACAGCGCTGGCGCTGCAAGAACGCGCGCCCGTGTTTTTGCGGACGAATGCGGCCCGTATTTCCAGAGACGATGCCATCGCGGCTTTGGCATCGGAAGGGATCGAGGCATCCGTCAATCCGATCTGCGACACTGCCCTGACGGTAATTGAGGGCGCGCGGAAAATACGCAATTCACAGCCTTATCTCGAAGGTCTGGTGGAGCTTCAGGACGGTGCGAGCCAAGCAGTGGTCAGCGCTTTGCCGACAGGCAGACGCGTGCTTGATTTTTGTGCCGGAGGCGGTGGCAAAGCGCTCGCGATTGCGGCCCAGCCAGACAGGGCTGTGACAGCCCACGACATTGATCCGCGGCGTATGCAGGACATCGCCTCACGCGCGGAACGTGCCGAAGTCCAGATCAAGACCGTGGCCAGCGAGGATCTAGAGGGCGGTTATGACGTGGTGTTATGTGATGCGCCCTGTTCGGGGTCAGGTGCATGGCGCCGGTCAGCCGAAGCGAAATGGACACTCACGCAGGACCGTTTGACCGAGTTGACGACGGTTCAGGATGATATTCTCGATCAGGCGGCAAGGCTGCTGGCACCGGCTGGTGCGTTGGTCTTTGCGACCTGTTCCGTCCTTCACTGCGAGAACGAAGCGCGTGTCGCCGCGTTTCTTAAGCGGCACCCAGACTGGAGCTGTTCTTTTGAGCAGCGTTTTGCGGTCGGTGCTGACGGAGACGGCTTTTTCACAGCACACTTGATACGTGGGTTGTAAGATGTATTCTCAATCAAAGCGGGAAAAGAGCATACCCATTATACGCTGATTAACCTTTTCTGCGCGTTACTGGCGGACGATTCGCGCAAGCAGAAGGGAATATCTTTGTCGGAGATCAGTGCCGCCCCACAGTGGAAGCCGTTAAGATCCGCCGAAACGGCGCGCCGGATCAGGTGGACGTTTGCGATTGGTGTGTTTCTGGCCGTCCTGGCCATGCTTACACCGTTGCGGTCCTTGACCCTCGGGCTGATGGCCTCTGCCGCGACGCTTATCTTCCTTGGTTTGGGTGTCTGGCTCCAAAGCCTACGTCAAGAGCGCAAAGAAGCCTCTGATCTGGCTTTTGTGCAAGGATTTATCGCGCGCGACGCAACGCCCAGTTTGGTCACGGATGAGGACGGGCAAATTTCGACAGCAAATCCAGCAGCGATGCGGCGATTTGATCTGGAAAACCACAGGACGCTTGCCGCGATCTTGACCAAGACCATCGCCAATCCCGCCGGGGTTCTATTCCGACTTCAATCGCGCGCGCTGGCGTCGGGCGCGGCACAAGAAGATCTATTCACCCGTGATGGCCATCTTCGCATTTCGGTGCACGCAATCGCCGAGCAAACGCTCGTCTGGCGGATAGAGCAAATGGCAGAGCGTGCAGCGCCCAGATCCGCACAGGACAGCCAGCATTTACCAATGCTAATGGTCGGGCGGAATGATGCGATCCTATTTATGAACGACGCAGCCCGTGCGCTTGTCGGCAGTCGGGTCAAGGGTTTGGATAGATTGTTTACCTCTCTCCCTGTCATATCGGGCTCTACAGTACCCATTACGACCAATGACGGTCCAGCAGATGTTCTGGTCGCAGAAGTCGCCGCGGGAGCAGGGCGGCGCGCGTTGTACCTATTGCCAGCCCCACAGATGCAGACACAGGCCCAAGGGTGGCAAGCATTTCAGGATCTGCCTGTCCCGCTGATCAAAGTCGCCCCAGATGGAACGGTGCAATCGTTTAATCGAATGGCCTCAAATCTGATCGGTATATCCCTTGCCGAAAAAGAGCATCTTTCGCGATTGATGGAAGGGTTGGGACGGTCAATCGGTGACTGGATCAGCGATGCACTCGCGGGCCGGAATGTGCAGAAGTCCGAGTTTCTGCGTCTGAAACGCAGTGACAAGGAAGTATTCGTTCAGGTGGTCCTCAATCCCATAAGCGAGGAAGGGGCACCTGCATTGATTGCGGTGCTTCACGACGCGACAGAGTTGAAATCACTTGAAGCCCAGTTCGTGCAAAGCCAGAAGATGCAAGCCATCGGGCAACTGGCCGGTGGCGTTGCGCATGATTTCAATAATCTTCTGACAGCGATTTCGGGGCACTGTGACCTGCTGTTGCTGCGGCACAACCAGAGCGATCCAGATTATGGCGATCTTATCCAGATCAACCAGAACGCCAATCGCGCGGCGTCGCTGGTCGGGCAATTGCTGGCGTTTTCCCGTAAACAGACTTTGCGCCTTGAAACGATAGATATGCGCGACACGCTTGCGGATCTCACACATCTTCTAAACCGCCTTGTTGGCGAAAAGGTCACCCTGACGCTGAGCCACGATCCTGTACTGAAGCCGGTCAGGGCCGACAAACGGCAGCTGGAACAGGTTCTTATGAATCTGGTGGTCAACGCCCGCGACGCCATGCCGGCTGGTGGCGAAATCCGCATCACGACCGAATACCAGAACCTGGAAGCACCGCTAGAACGCGACCGCGTGACTGTCCCGGCCGGCGAATACGTCACCGTCCAAGTCAGTGACACAGGCGGTGGCATATCGCCCGACAAACTTCAGAAAGTGTTTGAACCTTTCTACACCACCAAGCGCACGGGAGAAGGCACAGGACTAGGGCTTTCCACGGCTTACGGGATCATCAAGCAAAGCAGTGGATTCATCTTCGTGGATTCGACAATTGATCACGGAACAACTTTCATCCTGTACTTGCCGGTTTACGCGACACGACCCGCAAAGACGTCAGCCGTGACAGTACCGGTGACTAAGGCCCCGCAAAAGCATGAAGATGGCGTAATACTCCTGGTTGAAGACGAAGCACCGGTACGGGCCTTTGCAAGTCGCGCACTGCGTTTACGGGGCTACACCGTACTGGAAGCTGAATCTGCCGAAGTAGCGCTTGAAACGCTGGAAGATCAGAGCCTGAGTATTGATGTGTTCGTGACAGACGTCGTCATGCCCGGCATGGATGGTCCAAGCTGGGTAAAAGAAGCGCTCAAAATGCGACCGGATGTGCGGGTGGTTTTTGTCTCGGGCTATGCCGAAGACAGCTTTGGCGAAGAACAGACGCGCATACCCAATTCAGTATTTCTGCCCAAGCCGTTCTCGCTGAGCGAATTGACCGACACTGTACAAAGCCAATTGCACTGATTTTTAACCTTTTTGAGGCTCAATCCAGACAACACTCTCAACTCAGATCAAAACGCTCAATTGATCGACGCGTAAAGGTCGAACTCTTCGGCGCATTTTTTGCGGAAACGGCGCGCCACATCCTCTGACAAGTTCACGTCCATCGTTGGCGACACATTCTCATTCTTAAGTTCAAAATCGAAAGAGAGCCTGTTCTGAAGAAACGTCTGCAGCTTTTGCTGATCCTCATAGCGGAAGAAATGCGTAACTCCTGTACCATTGGGCTGGGACTTCACAAACTGGAATTGACTGCCAACATCGGCGAAAGCGGGCTTGTCACCCTTCATATAGGCCAGCACGAAATCGTCGAAACTGATACCGTGCGTGCTGTTGGGCTTTCCCGTCATAAATGGACGTTGACGGTACCGGTACCAACTGCCCAACCACGAGACAGGCTCGCGAATGACGGCCATCACTTCGAGCTCTACATCACAGACCCGTTCAAACATCGGTCGGATGAAGCGGTTGTAGCGATAGACAGGCGCATGCTTTAGCATTGGCGGCTCAGAGATCACCATGTCCGCACGCGGGGCGAGTGCGGTCTCATAGGCCGTTGTCCCGGTTTTTGGAACAGATAGAAACGCAAGACGTTCCTTATAGAAAACAAGCATTTGAAGGCTCCGCCAGATATTTCCGGATCATCCACGTCTAGCGTAAACCACATCTTAACCAAAGAGGGAAAAACATGGGTTATGACGAATTCGATTGAAATGTTCTCTGTTTGGTCCTATCTGGAACATTAGCAGAACATGAATGGCACAAGGTGAGCGATTGCCGATGCCACAACACTATGACACTAAGGGAACAGGCAAATGGCAACGGCAGATCTTTTGACAATGGACAACAAGAAAACAGCAGAAAAGCAAAAGGCACTTGATAGCGCGCTGGCGCAAATCGAGCGTCAGTTCGGCAAGGGCTCGATCATGAAACTGGGCTCCGAAGGGGCCATTCAGGACATTCAAAGCAGCTCAACAGGCTCTCTCGGTCTGGATATCGCACTTGGAATCGGTGGCTTGCCGATGGGCCGGATCATTGAAATTTACGGGCCTGAATCTTCGGGCAAAACCACGCTGACCCTGCACTGCGTTGCCGAGCAACAGAAGGCCGGCGGTGTATGTGCGTTTGTCGATGCCGAGCACGCGCTCGACCCGCAATATGCCCGCAAACTCGGCGTTGATATTGATGAATTGCTGATCTCGCAGCCCGATACAGGTGAGCAGGCGTTGGAAATCACCGACACGCTGGTGCGTTCCGGCGCGGTCAACATGGTCATCGTGGATTCGGTCGCGGCTTTGACACCCAAATCCGAGCTGGAAGGCGAGATGGGCGACAGCAGCGTGGGCGTACAGGCCCGCCTGATGAGCAAGGCCATGCGCAAACTAACAGGTTCCATTTCGCGTTCCAATTGCATGGTAATCTTCATCAACCAGATCCGTATGAAGATCGGTGTCATGTTCGGCTCTCCCGAGACAACAACCGGCGGTAACGCGTTGAAGTTCTACTCCTCTGTGCGCCTTGATATTCGCCGCATCGGATCGCTGAAAGACCGTGATGAAGTTGTCGGCAACGCAACCCGCGTAAAAGTGGTCAAGAACAAGGTCGCCGCACCGTTCAAGCAGGTCGAATTCGACATCATGTACGGCGAAGGCATCTCCAAGATGGGTGAGCTGCTGGATCTGGGTGTGAAGGCGGGCGTCGTGGACAAATCCGGCTCGTGGTTCTCTTATGGAGACGAACGGATCGGCCAGGGCCGTGAAAATGCCAAACAGTTCCTCAAAGACAACGAGGCGATGGCTATGGATATTGAAGACAAGATCAGGGCCGCGCATGGTCTGGACTTCCATGGCTCCGATGGGGATGACAGCGATATTCTGGAGGCTTAAGCTTCTGTGAACTCGGGGGCTTTGAAGCCTCTCAGCATCATACGATCGAAGTGAAAGAGGGGGCGCAGATTGTGCCGCCTCTTTTCCTTTGTGGACACCCTTAATCCGCGCAGGTATTTCATGGCAAAACATCTGCCCCCAAGAAGGTCCGCTACATGAAAACGCTGAATGATATCCGCTCTACGTTCCTGTCCTATTTCGAAAGGAACGGGCATGAAGTGGTGCCCTCCAGCCCGCTGGTGCCGCGCAACGATCCAACGCTCATGTTTACTGCAGCGGGGATGGTCCAGTTCAAGAACCTGTTTACCGGTGTTGAGACCCGCGATTACAGCCGCGCAACGACAGCGCAGAAATGCGTCCGCGCCGGTGGTAAGCATAACGATCTGGACAACGTGGGCTATACCGCGCGCCACCACACATTTTTTGAAATGCTCGGCAATTTTAGCTTTGGCGACTACTTCAAAGAAGACGCAATTCCGCTGGCATGGGATCTGTTGACCAAAGGGTTCGGCATTGATGAAAGCCGCCTGCTGGTAACAGTCTACCACACCGATGAAGAAGCGGTTCAAATCTGGAAGAAACATGCAGGGCTGAGCGACGACCGGATCATTCGCATCGCGACAGACGATAACTTCTGGTCTGCGGGTCCGACTGGTCCATGCGGCCCCTGTACCGAGATTTTCTATGATCACGGCGATCACATCTGGGGTGGCCCTCCCGGATCGCCCGAGGAAGACGGCGACCGGTTCGTCGAAATCTGGAACCTTGTTTTCATGCAGTATGAACAGCTGGAGGACGGCACGCGGCGCGATCTGCCGAACCAGTCAATCGATACCGGCATGGGCATCGAACGGGTTGCGGCCCTGTTGCAAGGGACCAATGACAACTATGCCACGGACCTGATGCGCAGCCTGATCGAAGCGTCGGCGGATGCCTCCAACACGGACCCTGACGGGCCCGGAAAGACCCATCACCGTGTGATTGCAGACCACTTGCGTTCGACATCCTTTTTGATCGCGGATGGTGTGATGCCATCCAATGACGGTCGCGGATATGTTCTGCGCCGGATCATGCGCCGCGCAATGCGCCATGCGCACCTTCTGGGTGTTCAGGATCCGTTAATGCACAAGCTGGTGCCTGCTTTGGTCGGCCAGATGGGCGCTGCGTATCCGGAGTTGGGTCAGGCGCAATCGCTGATCACCGAAACGCTGCAGCTTGAGGAAACACGTTTCAAGCAGACGCTTGAGCGCGGATTGAAGCTCTTGGAAGACGAAGTGAGCGGGCTCGACAAGGGCGCACATCTGTCGGGGCAGGCGGCCTTCAAGCTTTACGATACCTTCGGTTTTCCGCTTGATCTGACGCAGGACGCACTGCGCGAAAAGGGTATGGGCGTCGATACGGACGGTTTTGACGCGGCGATGGCCGAGCAGAAGGCCAAAGCCCGTGCCGCTTGGGCGGGCTCGGGCGAGGCGGCGGATGCGACCGTCTGGTTCGACGTGGCAGACAAGCATGGCACAACCGATTTCCTTGGCTACGACACCGAAAGTGCAGAGGGACAGATCGTCGCCATCATCAAGGATGGCGCAGTGGCTGACATGGCCAAAGCTGGCGACACCGTCCAGATCGCTTTGAACCAGACCCCGTTTTATGCGGAATCAGGCGGGCAGGTCGGTGACACAGGCACAATTCGCACCGACGGCGCGCTGATCAGGGTCACAGATACCCGCAAGGCAGCGGATGTATTTATCCACTTCGGGACAGTGGAAGAAGGCGAAGTTACCCCCAGCAAAGCGGCCGTGCTCACCGTCGATCACGCACGCCGGACATCGATCCGCGCCAACCACTCCGCCACACACCTGCTGCACGAAGCGCTACGCGGTGCGTTGGGCGATCATGTAGCGCAGCGCGGATCCTTGAACGCGGCAGATCGTCTGCGGTTTGATTTCAGCCATGCCAAGGCCTTGAGTGCGCAAGAGCTGTCGCAGGTTGAGCAAGAGGTGAATGACTACATCCGCCAGAATACTGCAGTTGAGACGCGGATCATGACGCCTGACGATGCGCGCGCGCTCGGCGCACAGGCTCTTTTCGGCGAGAAATACGGCGATGAAGTGCGTGTTGTGTCAATGGGACGCGAAGATGGCTCTGGCAAGGGCACCGACAAAAGCACTTATTCGCTTGAGCTTTGCGGCGGTACGCACGTGCGTCAGACCGGTGACATCGGTGCCTTCGTATTGCTTGGTGACAGTGCCAGCAGCGCAGGCGTGCGCCGGATCGAAGCGTTGACCGGATCGGAAGCGCTGGCATGGCTGCGTGAGCAGCAGATGGCGCTGGCCGGTATTGCGGAAGCAATGAAGACATCCAGCGCGGATGTGCCGGAACGTGTAAAAGCGCTGATGGAAGAGCGCAAAAGCCTCAATAACGAGGTTGCCCAACTGCGTCGGGAGCTTGCAATGGTGGGTGGTGGCGGTGCGACAGCACCCGAAGCTGTCGACGTTGGCGGCATCAAATTTATGGCACAGGTTCTGCAAGGTGTGACCGGGAAGGACCTTCCCGCGTTAGTGGACGAATTCAAGGCGAGCCTTGGCTCTGGCGCAGTTCTGTTGATTGCGGACACAAGCGGAAAAGCTGCCGTGGCCGGCGGTGTGACGGCAGATCTGACCGACAAGGTTTCCGCTGTCGACATCGTCAAGGCAGCGGTGGTCGAGTTGGGCGGCAAGGGCGGCGGCGGCCGGCCGGATATGGCGCAGGGCGGTGGTGCCAGCGCTGAAAACGCGGAAGGTGCCATTGCGGCAGCCACCGCCATTTTGAAAGGATGAGAACCATGGGCGCACTTTGGATTGCACATGTCACCGTAACGGACGAAGAGGCGTACAAGAAATACGCCGCTGGCGCGACAGTCGCCATCGCGGAGCACGGCGGAGAGTTTCTGGCACGCGGTGGACGTTTTGTTCAGCTAGAGGGAAAAGAGCGTCCGCGCAATGTTGTGGCGCGCTTCCCGGATGTTGAAACCGCCGAGAAGTGTTATCATTCAGATGCTTATCAGGCGGCACTGGAACATGCTCGCGGCGCGTCAGAACGCGAACTGATGATTATCGAGACCACTGAATAACAAAAAGCCCCGAATAAAATTCGGGGCTTTTTCAATTCTACGCCAAGTTCAGTTTAGCCTGCTTTGGCCATCCGCTTACGCTCGTGCGGATCGAGATAGCGCTTGCGCAGACGGATCGCATTCGGCGTCACTTCGACCAGTTCGTCGTCGTCGATGTAGGCAATCGCCTCTTCCAGCGACAAAATCTTTGGTGTGGTCAGACGGACTGCTTCGTCGGTACCGGAGGCCCGTACGTTGGTCAGCTTCTTACCCTTCAACGGGTTCACTTCCAGATCGTTTTCGCGGCTGTGCTCACCGATAATCATACCGGTGTAGACGTCAGCTTGCGCACCGATCATCATCTTGCCGCGCTCTTCGAGGTTCCACAGGGCAAAGGCAACAGATGTGCCATTCTCCATGGAAATCAGAACACCCGCGCGACGACCCGGGATCGGGCCCTTATGCGGTGCCCAGGAGTGGAACACGCGGTTGATGACGCCTGTACCGCGCGTATCGGTCAGGAATTCGCCATGATAGCCAATCAAACCACGTGACGGCACATGCGCGATGATACGGGTCTTGCCAGCGCCGGCAGGCTTCATCTCAACCAGTTCGCCTTTGCGTGTACCGGTGATTTTTTCGATCACGGCACCGGAGTATTCGTCATCAACGTCAATCGTGGCTTCTTCAATCGGCTCGTGACGTACGCCGTCAATGTCCTGAAACAAAACCTGCGGGCGAGAGATCGAAAGCTCGAACCCTTCGCGGCGCATGTTTTCAATCAGAACACCCATCTGGAGTTCGCCGCGACCGGCAACCTCAAAGGCGTCGCCGCCGGGGGTGTCGCTGATTTTAATCGCAACGTTGCTTTCCGCTTCTTTGTGCAGACGCTCACGAATGACGCGGGACTGAACTTTCTTACCGTCGCGACCCGCCAAGGGCGAATCGTTGATACCGAAGGTCACGGTGATGGTAGGCGGATCAATCGGCTGGGCAGGGATCGCTTCGGACACGGATTGATCGGCAAGCGTATCGGCCACGGTCGCTTTGGTCATACCCGCGATGGACACGATGTCACCGGCTTCTGCCACATCAATGGCAGTCTGCTCCAACCCGCGAAAGGCGAGGATTTTGGTGCAGCGGAAGTTCTCAATCAGCGAGCCATCGCGCGACATCGCTTTGATGGTCTGACCAGCTTTCAGCGTACCTGTTTCGACTCGCCCTGTGAGAAGGCGGCCCAGGAAAGGATCGCCCCCCAATGTTGTCGCCAGCATGGTGAATGGCTTGTCTACTTCTGCGATCTGCGCAGGTGCGGGAACGTGGTCAAGGATCAGCTGGAAAAGATCGTCCAGACCGTCACGCTTGCCGTCCAGCTCATGATCGGCCCAACCGGCACGGCCAGAGGCATACATTGTCGGGAAATCAAGCTGTTCGTCGGTTGCGTCCAGGCTTGCGAAGAGATCGAAACATTCGTCGAGCGCGCGATCAGGCTCACCGTCAGGCTTGTCCACCTTGTTAATAACAACGATAGGCTTCAGACCCAGCTTCAGCGCTTTGGATGTCACAAATTTGGTCTGCGGCATCGGACCTTCTGCAGCGTCAACCAACAGGACAACACCGTCTACCATCGACAGGATGCGCTCAACCTCACCGCCAAAGTCGGCGTGGCCAGGCGTATCAACGATGTTGATACGTGTGCCTTTCCATTCAACGGAAGTGGGCTTGGCAAAGATCGTGATGCCGCGTTCGCGTTCCAGATCGTTGCTATCCATCGCGCGTTCAGTCGTCGCCTGATTTTCGCGATAGGTGCCGGATTGTTTGAGCAGTTCGTCCACCAGCGTCGTTTTGCCGTGGTCAACGTGTGCGATGATTGCGATGTTGCGCAGGTCCATGGGTTCAGCCTTGTTCAGGGAGTTGGGCGGGCCATACCGTGCAGGCGCAGCAAAGGCCAGAAGAAAAGCACAACTGCGGTCAAGAGGCCGCCTTTGCTGCAACACTTTCATCGCCCTTGTGCTCGACCACCAGCGCCTCGGGGAAGGTCATTGTGCGGTAGGGGAAGGGAATTTCAATGCCCGCATCATCCAATGCGCCTTTTACTGCGGCGACAACCTTGTCACGGCTGGTGCGTATGTCGATGGGGCGCGATCCCGTCCACCACGTCACCTCAAAGTTGATCGAGCTGTCGGCAAATTCCTGCGCAAAGACTTCGACATCCCGCACATCGTCGCGCACCATGTCGACGTTGCGCACCGCGTCCTCGATGATGGCGCGGGCCTCGTCCACGTTTTCACCATAAGCAATCCCGCAAATGACCGTTGTGCGGCGCACGTCGCGGGCAGTCCGGATTGTGACAGGGTTTTTGAAGAACATGGCATTCGGGGCGACCACCAATTGTCCGTCGGTCTGACGGATGTGTGTGTCGCGGATCGTAATCTCCTCGACCTGACCTTCGATGTCTTCACATTCAATGTAGTCTTCAATTGCAAACGGCTCTCGAACAAGCAGCAAAATCCCCGCCAAAAAGTTTTCGAACACGTCCTTGAAGGCAAAACCGATGGCCACACCGCCAACCCCCAATGCGGTCAGGGCGCGGCCCGGCGTGATTGTAGGGAAGGCGATGGTTACAGCGATCAGGACGCCGAACAACCACAGACCCACGGTAATAAGCATCATCACCACCTCAACGAGTGAGCGGCGCATCCGCGCCCGGCGCAATGCCTGTGGCAGCAGCCACCGCAACAGACGAATGACCAGCCAAACGAAGATCAGAAAAACGACAGACAGGATAACCTGAGGAAGGACTTTCCAGAACCCCACACCATAGGATTCAAGCTGGTTTCGGAGCGGGTCGGGGAGCTGTGACCAAACAGAAGCTAGAAAATCAATCATGCTGGCAAACGCCGTCAGGTCGCTTGTGGTTCCGATTTAGTGGGTATTGGTATTGGAGAAGAGGTGAATAACCACGATACCTGCAATAATCATTGCGAGCCCAAGAACCGCCGCCAGATCAAGCTTTTGGCCAAATAGCACAAAACCGATCCCGGCAATCAGCACGATGCCCAGCCCCGACCATATTGCATAGACGATCCCCACAGGCATTGCCCGAAGCGCATAAGACATGAAATAGAAAGACATTCCGTAGAAAACCACAGTTGCGAGCGAAGGCCAGAGCCGCGAAAACTGCTGGGAGGCCTGAAGCGCTGTTGTGCCAAGCGTTTCGGTAAGGATGGCAAAAAAGAGCCAGATGTAGTGGGCGGGCACGGTGTTTCCTTTAATGGGATATATCTATGCTAGAGGGGCAGGGCAGTCGTGTCCTTAATTTCCTCCATTACAAAACTGGCAGATACATCTGACAACGCAACCCGCTCAATCAGACGGCGGTAGAGTTTATCATACCCCGCCATGTCCGCGACCTGAGCACGAATGAGATAGTCGAGATCACCGGACATCCGGTAGACGCCCATAATCTCCGGCATCGATTTGGTAGCGGTCGAAAACTCTTTGAGCCAATCGGCCCCGTGCGAACTGGTACGCACCTGAATGAAAACAGTCAGGCCCAGATTCAGCTTATCCGCATCAAGAAGGGTCACACGCCCTTTTATGATTCCAGCCTTCTCCAATGCGCCAATACGCCGCCAACAGGCATTGCGCGACAATCCGACCTTTTCGCCAAGCGAATCCAGCGACTGGGCCGCATCACGTTGCAACTGTGCCAGAATGCGGCGGTCTAGTTCATCAATACTTCCCATGTTTTCCAGATATGTCGGGAGAACTTCCCAACATCAACCCCTCAATACACCGCATTGGGACAATTTCATCTGTCGAACCGTCTATTTTGCATCAACGCAACTTATAACTCACAAGGAAAACCGACGATGTTTGCCCGTGTCTTTCTCGACCATCCGGCCAAGGTGAATGAAACCTTCGCCCAGCACATGCTTTTTGCCCTTAAATTCTCTGGCTTGCTGTTTGCCGCAGCGGGTGCCGCCTTTGTGCATGCCATCATACCTTGCTTGTTTGAAAGAACCGCGAGCCGGATCATCGGTCAGCTTTATGAACGGACCCACAGGCGTGGACGCTAGTTCACATCTGACACCAGCTACCCTGTGAACGTAAAAAGGGCCGCATTACTGCGGCCCTTTCACTGTATCGGTATGCCGGAGCCTTAGCCCGCGAGCGCCTTGTTAAGGTTCTCGTCCACTTTCTCAAGGAAGCCCATTGTGGTGAGCCACTTCTGATCGGGGCCGACCAACAGCGCGAGGTCTTTGGTCATGTCGCCGCTTTCCACGGTGTCTACGACGACTTTCTCCAGCGTTTCAGCAAAGTTCGTCAGCGCCGTGTTGTTGTCCAGCTTGCCACGGTGCTTCAGACCACCGGTCCAGGCAAAGATCGACGCGATAGAGTTTGTCGATGTCTCTTCACCCTTCTGGTGCTGGCGGTAGTGACGCGTCACGGTGCCGTGTGCCGCTTCCGCCTCAACGATCTTCCCATCGGGTGTCATCAACTGCGAAGTCATCAGGCCAAGTGAGCCGAAGCCCTGTGCAACCGTGTCGGACTGTACGTCGCCGTCATAGTTCTTACAGGCCCAGACAAAACCACCGTTCCATTTCATCGCACAGGCGACCATGTCATCGATCAGGCGGTGCTCATAGGTGATGCCCTTGGCTTTGAATTTCTCTTCGAACTCTTCCTCATAGACCTTCTGGAACAGCTCAAGGAAACGACCGTCATATTGCTTGAGGATCGTGTTCTTGGTGGACAGGTAGACAGGCCAGCCAAGGTTCAGACCATAGTTCATGGACGCGCGGGCGAAGTCGATGATTGAGCTGTCGAGGTTGTACATGCCCATGTAGATGCCTGCGGAAGGCGCATCGTAGACTTCATGCTCGATCACTTCACCGTCTTCGCCGACAAACTTCATGCTCAGCTTGCCGGGTCCGGGGAATTTCATGTCTGTAGCGCGGTACTGGTCGCCGAATGCGTGACGACCGATGACAATCGGCTGGGTCCAGCCCGGCACAAGACGCGGTACGTTGTTACAGATAATCGGCTGGCGGAACACAACACCACCAAGGATGTTACGGATCGTGCCGTTGGGCGAACGCCACATTTTCTTCAGGCCGAATTCCTCGACACGTGCCTCATCAGGTGTGATGGTCGCACATTTAACGCCGACACCGTATTTCTTGATCGCTTCGGCGGAATCGATTGTGATCTGGTCGTCTGTCTCGTCCCGCGCCTCGATGCCAAGGTCATAGTACTTCAGATCAATGTCGAGATAGGGCAGGATCAGCTTTTTCTTGATGAAATCCCAGATGATGCGGGTCATTTCATCACCGTCAAGCTCGACGACGGGGTTCTCTACCTTGATCTTGGTCATGAGGCGTTCCTTTGGCTAAGTTGGCTTTGAGGGCCGTGTAGCCTATCTCTGCGCAAAGGGGAAGGTGGTATACAATGGTATGCAGAAAATTCTAGACGCCGCGCCGGTCCTTACGAAAACACAGCAATAGAACGATGCACCACACGATGACTGCAATCAGCACTTGTAGCAATATCCGTATGCCGTTCCACGTGCCATCACACTGCGCGCGCGGCAGCGCGTAGACACCGTAAGCGACGCCGCCGATCAACAACAAGATGATCCCGAAGCCCGCCGTCGTGCGGCCAGCACTTGGCAGAACGAAGACTGTCGGGAACACTGCAACGGCAGCCGCAATCAATGAAAATCCGACTAACAAGGGAAAGAATAATAGCGGATGGGCCACAGCCAGCCTGAGCGTTTGGAAGATACCTTCCATTTTGCCGCCCCCGGTGACGGGAACATATTCAGGCAGACAGATCATGTCGGCCGTCGCGAAAAGGATGGCGTGCATCGCGCCGATTGCCACCGCCATAGAGACGATCAGCGTGAACGCGGAAGGTTCCGCAGGATCGGGCTTAGCACTCAACTGCCAGCCTTTGCAGCAAAGAAGTGCGAGATTTTATGACGGGCATATTCCCAGAGTGTCGGCGCGCCAATCGCGATTTTGGCACCAACCCGTGTCGCGATCTGTTCTTCGGTCACGTTGAAGTCGGTCCAGCTACCGCCGCCCGCTTGCAGGTTCTGCATCGGCGGCTGGAACCGGTCGAGTGATTTGGCAAATTGGGCAGATGGCGTCTCTGCTGCTTCGAACTCTTCCCAGATGGCGCGGAAACGATCGCGCAGATCGTCAGGGAGCAGGCCGAAGATGCGGTCGGCCGCAGCCTGCTCCTGCACCGCAATCGCCGCGTGATCCAGATCCCCGAAGATCGGGTTGTCGCCTGCGTCGATCTCTACCAGATCATGCAGGATCAACATCTTGATGACATGGGCAATGTCCACGCCCGGACCGGCCTGATCAGACAGCACCATCGCATAAAGCGTTAAATGCCAGCTGTGCTCGGCCGAATTTTCGTAACGGGAGTTGTCACAGAGTTCCGTGGCGCGCAGGGTGTTCTTGAGCTTATCGGCCTCGTTCAGAAAGGCGATCTGGCTGTCCAGCCGCCGCTGTGCCGACTCACTCACCGCTGCCCGCCTTTTCGCGGTGCGCCGCCAGCGTCTGGGCAAGAAACCGGCGACCCTGATCGTTGGCCATACGCGTACGCACTGCAGTCAGAAACGCTTCTTCCAATGTCTGGGATGACGCACCAAGCACATCGCCCACCTTCATAAACAGACGGTCCTCGCCGGTCTCGGATTGTACAGCAAGACATTCCTCGGCCAGCCGGTTGGCCATTTCGACAACGACAGGATCCGCCATCAGCGTGTTGTCTCTGTCAGACGGCGCTTCACGTAATCGGTGGTCGAAGTGATCAGCGTGTCCATATGCGGCTCTTCAAAGAAATGACCGGCCCCTTCAACTTCCTGATGCGTGATCGTGATGCCTTTCTGCTCGTGCAGTTTGCTGACCAGATTGACGGTATCTGCGGGCGGTGCCACGCGGTCTGCGGTCCCGTTAATCACAAGGCCCGATGCAGGGCAGGGCGCAAGGAAGCTGAAGTCATACATGTTTGCGGGTGGTGATACGGAAATGAAGCCCGTGATCTCCGGCCGCCGCATCAGCAGTTGCATCCCGATCCACGCGCCGAATGAGAAGCCTGCAACCCAGCAATGCTTGGAATTGTTGTTCATCGACTGGAGATAATCGAGCGCGGATGCCGCATCCGACAGCTCGCCGATGCCCTGATCGTATTCGCCCTGCGACCGGCCAACGCCACGGAAGTTAAACCGCAATACGGTGAACCCCATATTGTAGAAGGCGTAGTGCATATTATAGACGACCTTGTGGTTCATCGTACCGCCAAACTGCGGATGCGGATGCAAGATGATCGCAATCGGCGCGTCACGCTCTTTTTGGGGGTGGTAGCGGCCCTCAAGGCGGCCCTCTGGTCCGGGGAAGATGACCTCTGGCATGGATGTCCCTGTCTCGTGGTCCAAAGCGCAAGCGAATTGTTGACGATTTCGCTATGTTACCTTAGAACGGTTCTAATCTATGGCCGCGCGGTGCTTCCGCCCGGAATTTTCATTTATGCGCAACAGCCGCCCGCGTCAATGAATGCGGGCCAACTATCAAGGATGAGGCGATGAAGCTGTCGACCAAAGGACGCTATGCGATGGTGGCATTGGCAGACATTGCACTTCAACCGGGCGACCGGTTGGTGTCCTTGGGCGATATCGCCGAGCGGCAGTCAATTTCGCTTCCGTATCTCGAACAGCTCTTTGTCAAACTGCGCCGTGCCAATCTGGTAACGTCAGTGCGCGGCCCCGGCGGCGGCTACCGTCTGTCCCAGCCCGCGTCGCAAATCCGCGTGGTTGATATTCTGGCTGCCGTCGATGAAACCGTGGATGCTATGCACAAAGGGGCAGGGGCGTCAGGCGGTGCCTCTGGCAGCCGTGCCCAATCGCTGACCAACCGTCTTTGGGAAGGCCTGAGCGCGCATGTGTACGTGTTTTTGCACCAGACCCGCCTGTCCGACGTGATCGAAAACGAGCTGGCTCCCTGTCCGGCGGTGCCAAACCTGTTTGAAGTTGTCGCAGTCGTGGATGACGCATGAGAGCCTACCTTGACCACAATGCCACAACGCCTTTGCGGGCGGAGGCACGCGCAGCGATGCACTCAGCAATGGACGTCGCTGGCAACCCGTCCAGCGTTCACGCAGAAGGCCGCGCAGCAAAGATGTTGATCGAAAAAGCCCGCGTGCAAGTGGCGAATTTGGTCGGCTGTTTGCCCGCGCAGGTGATTTTTACGTCGAGTGCGACAGAAGCGGCAGCGCTGGCAGTTGGGCAGAAGGCGCAGCATGGCGGGATTTTTCTGGCCCTGCCGACCGAGCACGATTGTCTGGGGGTTTGGACCGATCACGCGATGGCGTCCCTTGTCGGAAGGGACGGCAAGATCAGCCCCGTAGGCGGGGAAGCATACCTGAACCAGATTTCGTCATTGGCGGGTCAAGAATGGCGTGATGACAGGACGGATGTTGCACTGGTTGCCATCTCCGGTGCCAACAGTGAAACCGGCGTGATGGCAGGCGTTACCGGTGATAGCTTTGTGTCAGCGTCCCGGGCAGGCAAGGTGCCCTATGCCGTGGTCTGCGACATCACGCAGATGGCGGGCAAGGTTGCGATTGATCTGACAAAAGAAAAGCCGTCCTATATGATCCTCTCTGCGCACAAGATGGGCGGGCCGAAAGGGGTTGGTGCCTTTATCAACCTTACGAGTAAAGATCCGGATCCTGTTTTGCGCGGAGGTGGACAGGAACAAAACCGCCGGTCCGGCACGGAAAATGTCATTGGTATCGCCGGATTTGGTGCTGCAGCAGACGCCGCTGCCCACGATGTGGCATCAGGTCGCTGGTCGGAAGTCGAAGAACTTAGAAACATTCTAGAATTAGCTCTTGCGGCCAGCACAAAGAAGACTATTTTTGTCGGGAATGAAGCGCCGCGTCTGCCCAACACCTCTTGCATCATCGCAGACGGTTGGAAAGGGGAGACGCAGGTAATGCAGATGGACCTCGCCGGTTTCGCGATTTCAGCAGGATCCGCCTGCTCCAGCGGCAAAGTCAAGGCCAGCACCGTTCTGCAGGCCATGGGATATTCGCAGTCCGAGGCGAGCAGCGCGATCCGCGTTTCGCTGGGGCTGGAGACGACAAAAGAAGACGTTGAGCGCTTTGCCGAGGCATGGCTTGCGAAACGTGAAAAGCACGCACAACGGGCCGCCTGAGTGGTCCACAAAATGAGGAACGAGACCTTGGATAATGTAATTGTCAAAGAGAACGACGGCGTCAAAGAAGGCGTTGATCAGGATACCGTTGATGCTGTGCGTGAAGTTGGTGGTGCTTACAAGCACGGCTGGGCGACTGATATCGAGATGGAGTACGCCCCCAAGGGTTTGAACCCCGATATCGTGCGCCTCATTTCGGAGAAAAACGACGAACCGCAGTGGATGACCGATTGGCGCCTTGAAGCCTATGAGCGTTGGCTGACCAAGACAGAGCCCGACTGGGCAATGGTCGACTACCCTGAAATCGATTTTCAGGATCAATATTACTATGCGCGCCCCAAGAGCATGATCGAGAAGCCGAAGTCACTGGATGACGTCGACCCCAAGCTCTTGGAAACGTACAAGAAACTTGGTATCCCTTTGAAAGAGCAGGCCATTCTGGCGGGTGTCGAAGGCGCCGAGAACATGAGTGAAGAGCCGCGCAAGGTTGCTGTAGACGCGGTGTTCGATTCTGTTTCGGTCGGTACGACCTTCCAGGCGGAATTGAAGAAAGCCGGTGTGATCTTCTGCTCCATTTCCGAAGCGATCAAAGAACATCCAGAGCTCGTGAAGAAATATCTCGGTTC
This sequence comes from Sulfitobacter noctilucicola, assembly GCF_000622385.1. NCBI lineage: Bacteria > Pseudomonadati > Pseudomonadota > Alphaproteobacteria > Rhodobacterales > Roseobacteraceae > Sulfitobacter > Sulfitobacter noctilucicola. The sequence continues at coordinate 3,221,149 of NZ_JASD01000008.1, read as the reverse complement.
TGTGGTGCCGGTATCCGACAACTATTACGCCACGCTGAATTCTGCGGTCTTTTCTGACGGGTCGTTCGTGTACGTCCCGCCAGGCGTGCGGTGTCCGATGGAACTGTCGACCTATTTCCGCATCAATGCCGAAAACACCGGCCAGTTCGAACGCACGCTGATCATCGCGGACAAGGGATCTTACGTCTCTTATCTTGAGGGCTGTACGGCGCCTCAGCGCGACGAAAGCCAGCTACACGCGGCCGTGGTCGAAATCATCATCGAAGAAGACGCGGAGGTGAAATATTCCACCGTTCAGAACTGGTATCCCGGCGATGAAGACGGCAAGGGCGGCATCTACAACTTTGTGACCAAACGCGCCGATTGCCGGGGCGACCGTGCCAAAGTGATGTGGACACAGGTAGAGACCGGTTCGGCCGTCACATGGAAATACCCAAGCTGCATTCTGCGCGGCGACGATTCACAAGGCGAGTTTTACTCCATCGCCATCGCCAATAACATGCAGCAGGCCGACACCGGCACCAAGATGATCCACCTCGGCAAGCGCACGAAGTCACGTATCGTCTCGAAAGGGATATCAGCCGGCAAGGCCCAGAACACCTATCGTGGGCTGGTTTCCATGCATCCTAAAGCCAAGGAATCGCGGAATTATACGCAGTGTGACAGCTTACTTATCGGAGACAAATGCGGGGCGCATACGGTGCCCTATATCGAGGTCAAGAACAACTCCAGCCGTGTGGAGCACGAGGCAACAACATCCAAGGTGGATGACGACCAGATGTTCTACTGCCGTTCGCGCGGGATGGACGAAGAAGAGGCCGTAGCGCTGGTTGTGAACGGGTTCTGCAAGGACGTGTTACAGGCACTGCCGATGGAATTTGCGATGGAGGCGCAGGCACTTGTCGCGATTTCACTGGAAGGGTCGGTGGGGTGAGCCGCGAACTGGCAATCGCATCTGCAATTGCAGGCATCGTCTATTTCGGCATCAACGCCCTGTTTCTTTCGGACGCCCCTTACGGAGCGCTTGTGGGGCGCTCGGTGATGTTCGCACTCATCTTTGGTTTGGTCTCTTGGGCCATGCGGTCGTTAAAAGCCAAAAAGTAACGGAGCCACTGCGCTCAAACATGAATTCAGTGCGTATCGGCACTTGGAAGGAACACGAAAATGCTAAACATCAAAAATCTGCATGTGAAACTGGAAGAAGAAGACAAACAGATCCTCAAAGGCGTCGACCTTGAGGTGCCGGCGGGCAAGGTCCATGCGATCATGGGGCCCAACGGGTCGGGGAAATCGACGTTGTCTTATGTTCTGTCCGGTAAGGACGGTTATGAGGTCACCGACGGCGCTGCGACGCTGGAGGGTAATGACCTGCTGGACATGGAGCCGGAAGAGCGCGCATCGGCGGGCCTTTTTCTGGCGTTCCAGTATCCGGTCGAAATTCCTGGCGTGGGCAACATGACCTTTCTGCGCACAGCGGTGAACGCACAGCGCAAGGCGCGTGGAGAAGAGGAAATGTCCGCCGCAGAATTCCTCAAGGTGGTTCGCGCCAAGGCGAAAGACCTCAAGATCGACGCGGATATGCTTAAGCGCCCTGTCAACATGGGCTTCTCCGGCGGCGAGAAAAAGCGCAATGAAATCTTGCAGATGGCCATGCTTGAGCCAAAGATGTGTATTCTGGACGAGACGGATTCCGGCCTCGATGTGGATGCGATGAAGCTGGTCGCCGAAGGCGTTAATGCACTGCGATCGGAAGGGCGCGGGTTCTTGGTGATCACGCACTACCAGCGTCTGCTGGACCACATCAAACCTGACGTGGTGCACATTATGGCGAACGGTCGTATCGTTAAAACAGGCGGGCCTGAGCTGGCGCTTGAAGTCGAGAACAACGGATATGCCGATATTCTGGCCGAGGTGGCGTAATGGCGGCACCTGCTGAAACACACAACCCGACCGACGCAATGATTGCGCAGCACGAAACGACGGCCAAAGGCTGGTCCAAGTCCGCGCGTGAAGATGCGCTGGCGCGTCTGCGTGCTATGGGCCTGCCGGAGCGGCGTGACGAATATTGGAAGTTCACCCGTCCTGATACGCTCACCCAGACAGAAGCACCCAAAGCGGCAGTTTTTCTAGCAGATGAGCCGCCGCTCTTTGACGCAATGGACCGGCTGAAGGTCGTGTTTGTCGACGGCGTCTTTGATGCCGATGCGTCAGACGACCTGGCACTTGAAGGGATAACCATTGAACGGCTGGCGACTTCAGAAAGCGATCTGCATTGGGCACGCGACATCTTCGGTGTTCTGGAAACTGCAGGCCAGACGCCTGTTGCACGTCCTTTGGCTGCGCTGAATACCGGCCTTGCCACCGATGGCGTTCTGATCCACGTGACAGGAAAGACAAGCAAGCCCGTAAGCCTGATTTACAACCATAAATCAGAGACTTCCGATGCGATCCTGCACCATTGCATCAAGATGGATGCCGGCACAGAACTTACGGTGCTGGAGACGGGACCGGCTGCTGCGCGGTTCAACAAGGTTATGGAAGTCGATATCGCCGACAATGCGAGCTTTAACCACGTGCGTGCGCAAGGACGTGACCATGAACGTCGTGCGGCGACACATCTGTTTGCCCGACTTGGCACAGAGTCGGAGTTCAAATCGTTCACCCTGACAGTGAACGGTGTGCTGACGCGCAACGAAGTGGTGATAGAGCTGACCGGAGATGATGCCAAAGCCCACGTGGCTGGTGCTTGCGTCGGAGACGGCACGTTCCACCACGATGATACGGTTTTCATCACACACGACGCGGTGAACTGCGAAAGCCGTCAGGTGTTCAAAAAGGTGCTGCGCAACGGGGCAGTGGGTGTGTTTCAGGGCAAAATTCTGGTCAAGGAAGGCGCACAGAAAACTGACGGTTACCAGATCAGCCAGTCGCTCTTGCTGGATGAAGACAGCCAGTTCCTCGCCAAACCGGAGCTTGAGATTTATGCGGATGACGTGATCTGCTCGCACGGGTCAACATCCGGTGCGATTGATGAGGACGCGTTGTTCTATCTGCGTGCACGTGGTGTGCCGAAATCTGATGCGGTGGATATGCTGACGCTGTCCTTCCTTGCCGAAGCCGTTGAAGAGATTGGTTCAGACGACCTCCGCGAGGAAATCCTTGAGCGTTTGACCGGCTGGCTCGCCCGACGTCGCAGCTGATGGCCGCTACCCGCGATATCGTAGCCACTTACCGGGGGCCGGGCCGCGTTATGCGCCGGCTCCTGGTAGATGGTGCACGCGAAGACCGTGCGCTGATCTACCTGATGGTGGGTTGCCTGATGGTGTTTGTGGCACAGACACCGCGTCTTGCCCGTGAAGCCTTCGAGACGGGGCAGGAGCTTAGCATGTTGTTAGGTGCCACGCTTATGGCCTGGATGTTCATTATGCCGTTGGTCCTTTATGCGCTTGGGGCTGGGACCTATCTGATCGCCAAACTGTTTGGCAGTCGGATCACCAGCTACGCCGCCCGTGTCGCATTGTTCTGGGCATTGCTTGCATCCAGCCCGCTGATCCTGCTCTGGGGGCTCACCGCTGGCTTTGTCGGCCCAGGCATTGAAATGAATGGCGTCGGCCTAATCTGGTTCGCTGTTTTCATGTGGTTCTGGATCGCCGGATTCCGCGCCGCAGCACAAGATAGCGTAGACCAAACTGCCCTCAACCAGACAGGTTCCGCGTGATACAAGAAACGATGATACCACTTGCGCGGCTGACCCTGGAGGATCCGCGCAGCGCCGCCCGCCAGGTGATGGCGATGGACTTGAGCCGCGATGCCTTGTGGACGGCGTTGGCTCTTGTGGCGATCGTGAACACCTTTCTGGTAACACTGCTGATGACAGTTTCTGCCCCGACGATGCCCATGCCTACCTATATGGAACGACCATTGGCGTTGTTTGTCCTCATCGCGGGGCTGATGGTTGTCTACGTTCACGCGATGTATTGGGCGGGTCTGACAATTGGCGGCAAGGGCCGGTTGATGGACGTCCTTGCTTTGGTGGTCTGGTTCCAGATCCTGCGCGCTGCGGCACAGCTTGCTATCGTAGTGTTGTCATTGGCCCTGCCGGCCGCAGGTCTTCTTTTGTCACTGGTGGTCGCTGTTTGGGGCCTTTGGATATTTATGAATTTTCTTGCCACCGCGCTGAATTTGAAAAGTCCGTGGCACAGCATCGCCGTCATGGCCGTGGCCTTTGTCGGTCTGGTCTTCGGAATGGGTATTCTGGCGGGCCTGATCGGCGGCATCGCGCAAGGAGGCGCAAGCTGATGTATGATATCGAAACCGTCCGCGCCCAGTTTCCAATCTTGAGCCGCGAGGTGAACGGCAAACCACTGGTCTATCTCGACAACGGTGCATCTGCGCAAAAGCCGCAGGTTGTGATTGACGCAATTACGCAAAGCTATTCGCATGAATATGCCAATGTGCACCGTGGTCTGCACTACTTGTCCAATCTGGCAACGGACAAATACGAGGCTGTGCGCGGCAAGGTCGCTACCTTTCTAAATGCCGCGTCCGAAGACGAGATCGTGTTCAATTCCGGCACAACCGAGGGCATCAATGCTGTTGCATATGGCTGGGCCATGCCCCGCATGGAAGCGGGTGACGAGATCATCCTGTCGGTGATGGAGCACCACGCCAACATCGTCCCGTGGCATTTCCTGCGCGAGCGTCAGGGCGTCGTCATCAAATGGGTCGACGTGGACAGCACCGGCGCGCTGGACCCGCAGGCGGTCATCGACGCTATCACCCCCAAGACCAAGCTTATCGCGATCACGCATCTTAGTAATGTGCTGGGCACCAAGGTTGACGTAAAAACCATTACCACGGCGGCGCATGCCAAGGGTGTGGCTGTTTTGGTCGACGGCTCGCAGGCCGCTGTGCATATGCCGGTTGATGTGCAGGACATCGGATGTGATTTCTACGCTGTGACGGGGCACAAGCTGTATGGCCCCTCCGGATCAGGTGCGATCTATATCAAAGCCGACCGCCTTCGCGAGATGCGCCCCTTTATAGGTGGCGGTGACATGATCAAAGAAGTAACCAAGGATAGTGTCATCTATAACGATCCGCCCATGATACTTGAGGCGGGAACGCCTGGGATCGTGCAGACCATCGGTTTGGGCGTAGCGCTTGATTTCATGATGGGCCTCGGCATGGACAACATCGCCGCATATGAGAACAAGCTGCGCGATTATGCAGTGAGCAAGCTTTCCGGGCTGAATTGGATACAGGTGCAGGGCACCACACCCGACAAGGGTGCGATTTTCAGCTTCACAATGGATGGCGCTGCGCATGCGCACGACATCTCGACCATTCTAGATAAAAAGGGCGTCGCGGTACGCGCCGGTCAGCACTGCACCGGTCCATTGATGGAGTATATGGGCTTGCCCGCAACCTGCCGCGCGTCCATGGGCCTTTATAATACCGAAGCAGAAGTGGACGTCCTAATCGATGCGCTTGAACTGGCGCATGATCTCTTTGCCTGAAGGCTGAGCGAGGCGCTGCGAGGTGCGTTTATCCACCTCTTCATCTGCCTTTGAATTCTATGAAAGCGACCATTGCGGGTGCCGGATCGCTTATGTATAGGTTGCGGCGTGGACCATTAGCTCAGCTGGATAGAGCGCTGCCCTCCGAAGGCAGAGGCCAGAGGTTCGAATCCTCTATGGTCCGCCAATTCTCCCAATTTTGATGATAGGTAAGCCTGTCCCCATGGCACATGTCACGTCCGTCCGGATAGTTTCGGTCACGATGCCGCCCAGAAAACCCGCCTTATCCCTAATAGACCGTCGCTACTGTGATCTGCTTCACAGACAGACAGGCCCCAGCGGGCTATCTGTGCGTCATTAAACGATCCCCGCGGCGCCTCATGAAGTTGACCCTACGGAAAAAACGTTTGGCGCGGTGGAAATTTTCAACGTAACCTGTGTGCAGGCCCAATTGCCGGGCCTCGTATTTTACCAGTACATTTTTTGCGCTCGCCGCCTGACCCATCCTTTATGGAATGTTTATTATGTCCGAATTTCAAGTCCTTGGCCCGGATCTCAAGAAACTACTGACCGTGGCGAAGCGCCAGCCGATCGCTTTTGCCTTCAATCCTGCAAAAAAGGATGAGGACCATTTTTTCAGCATGGATCGGAAGAAACCAGCAGATGTGCTGGGGCGCGATGCCAAGAAAAACGGGGAAAGCGGGAAGGTGGCCTTCGGGACGGCGACGGTTGAAAGCAAGCTGCTCCGTCTGACGTGCGAACAGCAGGTTCCGGGCATCGCCAAGAAACTCAAGAAATTCCTGAAGACGCAAAAGCTGTCGATGAACATCGAGGTTTTGGACGCGAACGGCGCGGTGCTTGAGGCAGACGTTTCGGATATTCCCGATGATCCGGATGAAGAGGCGGAAGCACCCAATCCGCAAGCTGCCGGAAGCACCGATGACGAGACCGGCGCGGAAGCAACTCCCGCGGCTGATCTGTCGGACCTCATCGCGCGGCTGAACCAGTGTAAACCGAAGGTTCAGGCAGCACCGCAAACGGTTGTTGCGCTCTTGACGAAAATGTTCACGGAGACGGCTGGACTTATCAAGGCTGGAGACATCGCCGGCGCGCAGGCGCGGCTGGACAAATTGGAAGCCGCATTGGCCAAGGTGGATGCGTCAGAGGGAGGAGCCGGTGAACCTGCCCAATTAGACGCAAAGCAGATACAGGGTGACCTTGTGGCGCTAGGGGCCCGTATCAAGACTTTGCCGCCGGAGCATTCTGCGCGGCTGGCCGCACCGATGAAGCAGGCGGTTGACCTGTTCAAGGCAGGTGAGCTGGCCAAAACGCAGGCGGCGACCATAAAAATATCCGCCGCCTGCGATACGCTCAGCCAAAGTGCGGCTGCGCCGAAGGTAGACGACACTGCAAAGCTCGCGAACCGCGCCAGAGCGCTGCGTGATGCGATTGCAGGATTGACGGATGAGGCTTTGGCCAAACGACTGATGGTAGATCTGGGGCAGGGTGCCCAGCAGATCAAAGCGGGTGAGGGACAGTCAGCCACTGAAACATTTGACGGCATTGAGAAAGCGATAGAGCAGGCTGCCGCATCCACCGACACAGGCGCGCAGGCCCGTTGGGAGGCGCACTGGCCTGATCTGGGACCGCGTGCCGATGTGGAGATCAATGCCAAAGACGGACCGATGGCACAGACTGTGAAAGCCAGAAAGATGGCGGCAGAGGACGCCGCGACCGCAGGAGACTACGACAAAGCCGTCACCATCGCAGAGCGATTGGAAGACACGTTGAAAGAAGCTTACGCCGCGCGGATGGAGGCCGGCGAAGCAAAGAAGGATCGCGTCAGCGCCGTCGATTTTGCCAAGGCCCGTATTACTTGGCGCGATGCACGCACCGAGCTGCGTACCGAAATGAAAACGCTTGCGGACGCCATCATAGGTGACCTCAAGGGCGGTGATGTAGACGGGATCGACGGTGCGGTAGAGGAGCTTTACAGCTACCTTGATCCTATCACCGACCGGCTTGAGACCGCGCTGAACAAGCTGATGGAAGCGACCGAGCCAGAGGCCATTGAGACACTCAAGCAGGCCTCAATCAAGCTGATCGGAGAGTTACAGCAGGAGCTGGAGCAGGGCATCTTTGCCGACATCGATGACAACAACGGGTTCACCAACGTCAGCGTCCAGAAAAAGGCGATGACAGCATTGGGTGCCGTCGCTGACGAGATCAACCAACCGCCCAAGGCCGCGTGATGTCTGGACCGTATTCTGAACGCAGCCACCAACCGCTGTTTGATCGTCGCCCAAACCAAATTTCGGGGCAGGGCCATGACGTCACAAGTTTGAGATTTTTCTGACCGGCCTCAAGGCCACCACGATTTTATTTTGCGGAGCGATGCTGTGCCCAAGAATTTTGCCGACCTGAACGAAACGCAACAAAAGTTCCTGAAAAAGTATCTGCGCGGCTTCAGTATCAAGGGCAGTGACCGAGAAAAAAATAAAACGTTTAATGCAGATTTCGATGCAGCCGTGACGCCGCTGTACAAGCAGATCAACCGGATCGAAAAGACCATCGGCGAGATTGCCGAGACCGACGAACGTTTTTCGGAAGAGGTTAACCTGAACCGTTTGGACACCCACCGCGAAGCGCTGAAAACCCGTCTAAATGACAGCGCCAAGATGCTGAAAAAACGCGAGATACCGGACTTCGCTGATATCGGTGATGCACTTCAGACGTTCGAGGATGTTCTTGAACAGCGCCGGCAGCAGGGGACGGACAGGCAAGACGCTGCTGCTTTGCTCCAATCCGAGAAAGAAGCGCACGCGGAAGAGGTCCTTCTGGCATTGCAGGAAAACGGCGTCCTGACAGCACGGATGTTTAAAGACGCACGCGCCATCAAATCACTGCCCGAAGATGTGCGCATACGCGAAACGGCGATGTCGGTGTATGAGACAACACTGGCATCCGCTAAAACCGACATCGGCGCATTGATTGCGGCGCAGGTTGAGGACACCAGCATCGAACTTGCCGCGTTCCAATCCGCCTGTTCCGCGCGGAAAGAGACCTTCGATCGCGACGCCGCAGCGCAAATCGCTGTGGTCGAAGGCATTATCAACAAACCGGCCCCTTCTTTGGAAGAAATCCAATCGCTGCTGGCGGACAACTACAGTGGTCTTGATACAGTTCAGACCGAAGCCGCCCGGATGGCCGCCATCGCAGCAGAACATGACAAGGTCACCGCTGCGCTGGCGGCACAGACTGACAAACTTGATGTACTCACTGAAAAGATGCGAGCCGCTTCGCCGGCCGAACAAAAAAAACTGCGCGGTGAAAAAGCAGCACTTACAGCGCATATCAACCAGATCGGTATGCGGGCGGCACAGCTGGCAGCTTTCACGGCAGAGCAGCCTGAGCGGGAGCGGTTCCTGCTGATTGCTGGCAGTGAAGCAGAGGAAGCGGCACGGCGAGCAGATGCGCTCGAAAATGGTAGTGATCAGGCATGGCTAGACGTGAAGCTGGCGCACCTGCTGGAAGGGGCCACCTTTGCCGACCGCGAAGATTACGATGCACCGTCGGAGTTGTTTTCGGCAGACGAGATGACACAAAAGATCGCGGCAACCCGCGTTGTTCTGAGCGCGGCCGCAGCCCGGGATGTCATTATTCCGCGTCTCACCGAAGACGAGCCGCGCATGAAGGAGTTGTCAGGCGAAGAGCTTGCGACATTGGAAAAGATGCTTAATGCCGCGCAGGAGTTTTCAGACGCAGGACGCACTGATCTCGCTTTTGCGCTACACGAAGAAGTATTGGCCTTGCGACGGGAGTTCACCGCCGCACGCAACATGCTCAAGCTTCCACCCGCCGCACCACCTCCGCCGTCACCGGCACAAAAGCTGCTGGATCAGATCAAGATCATTATTGGCGATTTGGGCGACCTGTGGGGGCAGGGATGTGAAGCAGCACAGGACTTGATTGCGGAAGGCAACGCGTTGATCGCCGCGGTCAAGACATCTGATGAGGCACACGCATTTACTGATGATCCGGGGTTACACGAGGACCAGGTCAAATCTCTGCGCGACCGGATGGAGGCGCTTGATCCACCGCCTGCGGAGAGTGCGGAACTGACCCGCGCCAAAGAGATTGCAACAAGCAACGCAGAGATCATCGATGGCTGGTTGGACAAGCTTATCAAGACCGAGAAAATATCCGACAAAGACATCATCGAAGTCCCCGGCCAAACCTATTCGAAATCCGAACGAAAGCGTCTTGTTCATCCTGACGAAATTCTTACCGTCAGAAATGGGGCGGGCGAAATCGAGAAACACCGCATGGTCATGACCCGCAAGGGCAAGGGCGGTGAAGACAGCGCAAAGCATTCGTCATCCGCTGGCAAAGTCACCCCGATGGAAGTTCTTCAGGGGCTGCACACCCGAAGCGAGACGCTCCGAATGATGATCGCTTCCGGCACGCCGGGCAGCGAAGAAGCGATCAAGGACTACAGCAATGCCACAAAGGACCTGATCGAGGACGTCCAGAAAAACGGCCTGCGCATATATCCCGCGATCAAAGAGATCCTCAAAGCCTGCGACAAGGTGCTGACCAAGGGATCAATGGCCGAGTTCCTGCCGGAAAATGTAGGCGACGTGAAGAACCGCTATCAAGCCTTCAAGGACAGCTATCTGGACAAAAAGCCAACCGATGCGGAAATTGACGCCATTGCGCTAAAGGCCGAGATTGATGCGCTGGAGGAACTGGCAGACAAGACTGTGAAGCCTGCCTACCACGCGCAGCGCACTGTCTATGGAAAGATCATAAAGGACCTTAAAGGCGCCAAGGATAAGTCAGCCGACGCCATCGCGGTCGGCAAGATGATGGAGAAAGTACTCAAGAGCGAAGTCGGAGAGTTGTTTGCCGGTTCATCTGATGGTGCTGACGACGAAACAAGCAAAAAGCTGGTGCAAGCCCGTGAAAGGTTCGTTGCTGTTAAAAAGTTCTACACCTCGAACGCCAAGATCCTGTCGAGCCGTGAGATGAGCGGCCCGTGGCTTACCCGGACCGAGACGGCATACAAGAAACTGTCCTCCAAGGTCGGGACCAACATCACGGAAGCAGCCGAAGAGTTCCAGACCATCAAGGATGAAATGCGCGCGTTCTTCGATCAGATGAGCGACCTTGAAAGCGCCAGTGGCCCCGATCAGGCAACTAAGCTGATTGAGCTGTGTAATATGCTTCACCTGAGCGCAAAGACCGCCTCTGACGACCACGAAGCCCGCAGGCTTTACCTTGTCAAATCCGCTGAGTTGAAAGCTGAAATCTCGGCCCAGAAAAAGCTGGTCGGCAAGAAGGGCAAGAACGCAATCGCCCAACAACTCGCCGCCGATCTGGACGCACTAAAAAGCCGGCGCAAAGCCACGAAATCCAAGACCGAAGCGGACGAGGACTATGGCTCTGCCATGACTGAATTCGAAGAGATAGAGCGTGAACTGTCGGCGATCAGCGAAAAGATCGAAACCACGCAAAAGGGCGGTCGGGTCAAGGCCAGCAAAATGAAGATTAACGACAAGATACCAGTCCTTGAACAATTCTTGTCGCGGCTGAAAGACACTGCCGAAACCCTTGCTGACAAAGAGATGCGGCCCCGCATGTCAGACGAACAAACCGCTGACTTTGAGCCGAGGATCGCGATTGTCGATACCAGTTTAGGCCGGATTTCAGCCTTGCCTGATCTGGTCGCTCTGAAAAAGCTGGCAACCGATATCGACGCAGACAACGCATCTGACACGCCCAGCAAGACAAGCCGCGTGGCGTGGCGCGAGAGTGCTTTAACGGAAATTCGCAAGCTGCGTACGGCACTCGATATGGATCCGGCGGTGAAAATTTACGCCAGAAACCCCTTTGATATGGGAACCGACATGAGCCTTGTGCGCACCGCGCTTCATCAGGTCGAAGTGGCGACACTGGCCTGCGTTGATCCCAAAGAAAAAGAATAGGAGCGTGTGAACCATGGCACTGACCGAATACGAAGCAGACTGGATCACCAAGACATCGAACATGCCTGTCGCCGAGCCGGAGCTTGACGACAATGGCAACGAAATCACACCTTTCGCCAAACGCGAGGCGCGGCTCGAATTTTTTCTGGGGGCGGATTCCGAACTGGCCACCGGCAAGGCAGATATCGAAGCGGCGCAGGATTTCACACTGGATACGCGCGAAAAGGCAACCCTTTGGGATAAGGTCATGCGCCGCCCCGAAGGCAAGCTGGTTTCGATGAAGTGGAAGGCAGATGACAGTGATTTACCATACTTCGGGCACGACATGCGTGCCGATCACGAGGTGGATACCGTGGCCGATGTGGGGCAGGGAAACGTCGAAGTTCCCGAAACCACGCTCAATGCGCTAACGGCGGCCTTTGACCGGATCATGGGACTGTCCTACCAGATGGCGAACGAGCTGGACGATGAAGGCGGCCGCATGTTCAGCGACGAGGATATCCGCCGCGAGCTTTGGGCACCGCTGGTACGCGAAGGCACAATCCCTGAAAACCTCGTCCCACAGAGATTTTCCGAGCAGGCCATCGCGTTTAAAGGAGCTGCGGACATCTATCAGGACCGCATAGACGACTACTCCAAGAACTCGCACGGAAAGGAAGACCTGCTGCGGGGCCTTGGTATCGCGGGGGATACCCTTGGCGTGGTGAATACGATTGTCGGCAGCAGTGTCACAATCGGCAACGCCAACAAGATGGCGGACCTGAATGAATCCATTTTGAAAGGAACCGACAAGGACGGAAACGTTGTCGACAAAGACGCGCTGAAGATCGAGCGCGCCCAGCTGCAACAGCAGGAAGCATTCGTAAAATTTGGCGGCACCGTCCTGACCGGCGGTTTCGGGCTGGTCAAATCAGGGGTAGAGGAAAGCGCCAAAGGCGAAGACGCGAACTGGGCGAAATTTGCAGATCAATCGGTGAAGGTTCTGACATCTGTCGTTGCTGCCGGTATCGGTCCTATCGCCAAGGAAATCGTGGGTGTCGACAGTGCGACAACAGAAGATGAAGGCAAGGCGCGGATGCGTACCGCTGATGCGGTTAAGGCGGGCGTGCTGGGCGGTCTGACGGCGTGCCGGATGGTGCCGACGCTGGTCACGGTGGCCAAAGCAAAACCCGGTGACCGTCGCAAGATTGTCGACCAGATGATCGAACAATTTGCAGACGCGGTACAACTCGGTATCCAGTCCGCAGCAGCACTTGAGACGGACAATTCCCGCAAAGCCGATATGATCATGGTCGGTGCCAGTGTCCGGACACTGATCCTTCTGACTGGCAAATCGGAACGCGCAATCGAACTGATGGTTGCAGGCAAACCCAAAGAAGCCGCATTGTTATTGGGGGGCGCATTGTTCATGGACGGTGCCGCGGGGGTCTCGGGCCTCATCGCGGACGGGGTGCGCAAGGACGTCACAGCGCAGGAATACAAGGACGCATCCCCCGAAGAACGGCTTTATATGGAAAGCACCGGCGATCCAAACGACACTCCAGATGAACAGGCCGAATCTCTGGCACTTGCAGAAAAAAAACGCGCCGATGCGATGGCCGCACTGCAGGCTTCCGTGAACCAGAATGTTGCAAACGTCAGCGAAGACCTTCTGACGCGAATGGCAGCAAGTGAACCACCCGTCATAGATCCCGCACAGGAAGCTTTTGCCAAGGAAATGCAGGCCCAGATCAATCAGGCGCAGCAGGAAAAAGCCGAGGCAGAGCTGGCTAAACAGTTTGGCGATCCTGAGGCTGTTGCGGCGATGTTTGCCGAATTTGACCACGACATGGGCGAATATGGCGAAATGTACGAGACTGCGGCACCTGAAGCAGCGCTTGAAGGTGAACCAGACCAGATTGCTGAAAACCTAAAGGCAATTGATCGCGCCATCGCGAATACATCCGCGTTGCGTGCGCGGGCCGAGATGATTAACGGGATTTCATCAGCCGGTGCGGCGATCACCGCATCCTTTGTGCCGGGGGCAGGGGCCGTCGTTGCGGCGCAGGCCGTGGCCTATGACATCTATTGTCTGAGCAAAGCCGTCACCATGCACAACAAATGGGTCGACAGCATGGAAATCGCTTTTCGCGCTGGGTCAGCCTACAGTCCCGCCATTGAGAAAACCTTACAAAATGCGCGCATTACGCTCAGCCACAAGAGTGTGAAGATGGTGCTCGACAGCGTAAAGCTGGGCAACGAAGTCGCTAAATGTTTCGACATCACCGGTACCACAACGATCATCGGGGCGTCCCTGACGATGACAAGCGCCTTGGTCGACTACGGCTACAAAATGAATAAGGAAGTCGAAATCACCAACGGCTGGAAAGCCTACAAGAAAGCGCGCGAAAACACTGGCAACCGCAAGGCGGCACGTGCCGCGCTGCGGCTGAACTCGACCCTTGCGAAATGTTGCATCGCCTATGGGGCCTGTATGGAAAAAGACCCGTCGGCGATGGAGGCAATTCGCATCTCGGGTCTGTCACCATCGGTGCTGGCTGATGACAAAGACGTCTGCAAGAAGTTGGTGAACTACCTAGAAAACGAGATGAGCGAAGATCCAGTCGTGATGCACGTGGAGCGTCAGCCGAAGAAATGGCAACCCGGCAAACCCAAGCTGAACGCAGCATCGTGGTTCGAGACAAAGACAGCAGCAGTGATGTCTGCAGAACCGCGCCTTGATCCGAATTCGGCCAGGACGCCCGGCATGGACCGCCTGATGGCCCAGCTTGATGGCATATGGGAAGGAGAGACAAGTTATCTGGAGTGGCGTGCAGCCAAGGCACCATTGCCGGATGATCTGGAAACTCGGCGCACCTGTGCTGAAACAACCATCGGCATCCTCAAGAACGTCATATCTCAGATGGACGCTTATGCGCCGGTTCAGGCTGGCACGTCAAAGCCGCATACCGAGATGTCCGACATCGCGCAGACTTTTCGTGCACTCGCGATCTTGAACCTGCCACAGGCGGAAACCGACTTCGCAATGCCACCGTTAAACGCTGCGGCGCAAGATGATGATGCGGATGAGGATACAGATGAAGAAGAGTGATTGGCAGCGCCGTCTTGCTTAGCAGTGCAAGATTGCCGGCATCAGCGCAACTTCTGCATACTATTTATTTACATAATACTGATTATAAGAATTACTCACCAATCGAAATGCGCGACGACCCTATCTCATGCAGTCACTAATCTTCGCCTTATATGTCCCTGATATCACACACAAAGGCGCATTTGCATCGGAAAGTGATTGTAAAAACCTGTCCCGGCGTCCCTGCGGCTGGACAGACCGCATTAGCGCGCTCTAAGTTTGCTGCGGTTAATGTGAGCGTGTCATGACATCTGTGTTGATTCTGAATGGTCCGAACCTGAACCTGCTGGGCACCCGTCAGCCGGACGTTTACGGTGCGACGACCATGAGCGATATCGAGCAGATGTGCATCGATGCTGGCGAGCGTCTTGATCTGAGTGTCACCTGCCATCAGAGCAACCATGAAGGTGTGATGATCGACCATATCCACGCCGCCAAGGGCGTTCACGATGGCATTGTGCTAAACGCCGGTGCCTATACGCACACCTCGGTCGCCCTGATGGATGCAATTGCATCGGTAGAGCTGCCAGTGGTCGAAGTCCATCTGAGCAACATTCACGCCCGTGAAGCCTTCCGGCAGCATTCCTACATCGCGCCTGTGGCCGTCGGTCAGATTTGCGGTTTCGGTGCGCAAGGATACATCATGGCATTGGATGCGCTGGCGCAAAGGTTGGCGGCAAAATGAGCCTGCGTGACTACCTGCACGAGATTGCCCGCTGCCCGTCAATTGAGGCGCTCTGGACTACGCATACCAACAAGATGGCAACCTACGGCTTTGACAGACTGATCTACGGCTTTACCCGCTATCGCACATCGACTTCGCTTGGCGATCCTGAGGATTTTGTGATCCTGACGAACCACAGCATTGAATATACAGACGAATTTCTGGGTGAAGGCCTATATTATCACGCTCCCATGGTACACTGGGCACTGGCAAATGACGGTGCTTGTAGCTGGACAGTGCTACATGACATGGCCAAAAGCCACGCCATGACCCCCGCCGAAGAACGTGTCATTGCCTTCAACCAGCGTATGGGTGTGACGGCAGGATATACAGTCAGCTTCAAATCGATCTCTGCACGCTCCAAAGGTGCCATCGCATTGACCGCGCGGCCGGGACTGTCGCAGCCGGAAGTCGATGCGATCTGGGCTGAGCATGGCGATGACATCAAGCTAATGAACGATATCGCGCACCTGAAGATCCTTACCCTGCCCTATAGCGCGCCCAATCGTGCGCTGACCCGTAGGCAGCGCGAAGCGCTAGAATGGGTCGGTGATGGCAAAACCATGCAGGATATTGCGGTGATTATGGGCCTGACTTCCGCGACAGTTGAAAAGCATCTGCGTCTCGCCCGCGAAGCGCTCGCGGTTGAGACCACGGCACAAGCCGTCATGAAGGCCGCATTTGCCAACCAGATGTTCATCATGGACGTCTGATTTCGTCATATTTGACAAATTCCGACAGCCATTCCCCTTGTTTTTGACCAAAGGTAAGGAATCCCATACTCGCGCAAAAATGCAAAGTGACGCAAGGTGACCTTGTTCCGCAACACTGGTTAAACCACAGGAACAACGGCTCGTAACTCCTTGTGATTGCAAGGCTCTTAAGGGCTACTGGTTGGGTGCATGTGTATTGATCCACATGCCCCTGCCGGAGCAATGCAGCCTCTTTAAGAGGGGCCGGAAGCGGATCACGTGGCAGCGTGGTCCGCTTTTTGCGACCGCACATAGAAAAAGGGCGGCGCATCTACATGCGCCGCCCTTTGATCGTTAAACTATGGTCAGATCAGGACTGGCCGACCTTCGCAACTTCAGCAGCGAAATCTTCTTTCACCACTTCGATGCCTTCGCCAACTTCCAGACGTACAAAGCCTGTGATCGTCGCGCCAGCTTCTTTTGCCGCGTCGCCCACTGTCACATCCGGGTTCACAACGAACTGCTGGTTGATCAGCGTGATTTCCGCCATGAATTTCTTCATGCGGCCCACGATCATCTTTTCGATAACCGCTTCGGGCTTACCGCTTTCGCGGGCGATATCCATCTGGACCTGCTTTTCTTTTTCAACAACAGCCGCATCAAGGTCCTCCTCGGACAGGGACGCAGGGTTGGTTGCCGCGATGTGCATTGCAACCTGTTTGCCGAATGCTTCGTCGCCGCCGGTCATTGCGACCAGAACGCCGATGTTGCCCATGCCTGGCGCTGCCGCGTTGTGGACGTAAGACACTACGGTGTCGCCATCAATCGCAGCCATGCGGCGGACCGACATGTTTTCACCAATCACTGCAACCGCGTCTGTTACGGTCTGCTCAACGGACTTGCCGCCCATGTCAGCCGCTTTCAGCGCGTCGATGTCGTTTGCGCCCAAAGCAACGTCAGCAATGCCGGCAACCATTTTCTGGAAGTCAGCGTTTTTGCCGACAAAGTCGGTTTCGGAGTTTACTTCAACCGCAACACCGTGACCACCATCGACCTTAACCGCAACCAGACCCTCTGCTGCCGTACGGCCAGATTTCTTTGCTGCTTTTGCCAGACCTTTGGTGCGCAGCCAATCAACCGCTGCTTCCATGTCACCATCATTCTCGGTCAACGCCTTCTTGGCGTCCATCATGCCTGCGCCGGTGCTATCGCGCAGTTCTTTCACCATAGATGCTGTAATCGCCATCTCTTGGTTCTCCTGTTAAATCAGATTGGTTGGAGGCAGGTCACCCTGCCCCCGTTTCAAGTCTGTGACGCGGCTCAGCCTTCGGCTTTGGCGATCGTCTCTTTCTTGGATTCGATGTCATATACAGCGTCTTTTGCCATCGCATCGTTGGACACTGTTTCCTCGGAAGCATTGCCTACTTCGACGCCGGTGCTTTCTTCTGCAAGCGCTTCTTCTGCAGGAGCCTGCTCCATCGCGCCCAGATCAACGCCAGCTGCGCCCAGTTGGGCGGACATGCCGTCAAGTGCCGCACGTGCAGCCAGATCGCAGTACAGGCCAATGGCGCGCGCCGCGTCATCGTTGCCCGGAATGATGTAGTCGATGCCATCGGGTGAGCAGTTGGTGTCAACCACAGCCACAACAGGGATACCCAGTTTGTTAGCTTCGGCCACGGCCAGTGCTTCTTTTTTCACGTCGATCACGAAGATCAGGTCGGGACGGCCGCCCATTTCGCGGATGCCGCCCAAAGACGCTTCAAGCTTGCCCTGGTCACGTTCCATGCCCAGACGCTCTTTCTTCGTCAGACCGGAGAAACCCTGCTCTGACTGCTCGTCGATGTGCTTGAGACGCTGGATGGACTTGGACACGGTCTGCCAGTTGGTCAGCGTGCCACCGAGCCAGCGGTGGTTCATGTAATATTGTGCGCATTTCTCAGCGGCATCTGCGATCGGCTGTGCTGCCTGACGCTTGGTGCCAACAAAAAGAATGCTGCCGCCTTTGGCGACTGTGTCACGGATCAGTTTCAATGCTTCGTCCAGCATTGGAACAGTCTGTGTCAGATCCATGATGTGAATGCCGTTGCGCGCGCCGTAGATGTAGGGACCCATACGTGGGTTCCAGCGCTGCGTCTGGTGGCCGAAGTGTACGCCTGCTTCAAGCAGCTGACGCATGGAGAACTCAGGAAGAGCCATGTCTTTATACCTTTCCGGTTTAGCCTCATCGGGGGTATGATCTCGGATGAGACCAACCGGCGGACTTTCACAGGATTTCTCCCCATGAGGCCCAACCCCGACTGCGGGTTTAAGTGCCGCGCGTATAGGACAGTACCCCCCTGGACGCAAGGGCGAAATCAGGCGAGCAATGTAGCCGCTCACGGGCTTTCGGCAAAACAGATGGACAGTCCGGCAAAGCTGCCCCAGACTTCAAGACAAACCCATCCTCAGGAGGATCACCATGTTTATCCGTACTGCTGTGTTCTGCGCCACAGTTCTTGCTGCACCGGCGTTTGCACAATCTGTCACACTTACCCCCGCTGACCCGCAGCCGTCCGCAGACGACCTGAAGCCCGGTCTGGCCGTGTCCTATGGTTATGGCGGGGAAATGCGCAGCCTCGACCATGCGGAGCAAAAGCTGAAACGTGCAAAGTCGGGTCCGCCGTTGCGGGGGCTTTCCTATGATGACAACACCGAAGGCGAAAAGGCCCTGACGTCAACCTCGGCCAGCAAGGTTGCGGCGGCCATCAGCGGATTCGTCAAGTTTGATAAGGCAGGCACGTTCGAGATCGAGTTCATTAGCAACGACGGTATCATCGCCAGCATCGGCGGCCAGCAGGTCGCTTTGTCTGATGGCGTCCATTCATGTGATCCCGCAGGCCCGCAAGAGGTCATCGTCCCGCAGGCCGGTTGGTATGCGTTGGAGGCCACATACTTTCAGCGCAAGGGCACGGCGTGTCTGATTATGGATTGGGATGCAGACGGGCGCATGGGCCCTGCCCCCGACAGCGCCTTCGCGCATGTCGACTGACGCCTGAACCTTAAATTGAATGCGCAAGGGCAGCGTTATGCCCTTCGCGTACGGCAGCCTCGCAGGCTTTGGCTAGCGCTTTGCGGTCGGCAAAGTCTGCCACCCCCAAGGGATTGTGATAGACGACCTCGACCTGACCGTGCCGCGCCGGTGCAAGTGTCACCAGCAGATGCGCACCAAATGACATGTCACCCCACCAGCCGTAAAAGCGCGGGTCGGTCCCTTCCGGTGCCGTGTAGATCACGCTGACCGGCTGTACCGCGATCTTGTCTTTCAGATCCTGTGCAAAAAAGGACTGGAATAGCGTTGTCTTGAATGGCAGCACCTGTTGCCCATCCGTGCTGGTGCCTTCGGGAAAGAACAGCAACTTGTGGCCGGCAAGCAAGCGTTGCTCAAACACGGCGGTCTGCTCACGCGCGCGTGCGGGGTTGCGCTCTATGAACACTGTGCCGGTCGCACGGGCGAGCCAGCCAATCCCCGGCCAGCGGGCGACCTCTGACTTAGATACGAAATAGATCCGTTTCGCAGCGTTGAGGGAGAAGATATCAAGCCAGGAGCTGTGGTTCGCAACAACTGCGCCCCTGCCCGTCATCGGCGTGCCACGCACGATGTGCCGCAGCCCCATGATCCGCAGCGCATTGCGGCAAACGAAGGTGGTGATGTGGGGCGTAACCGGCCGATTTACCCCGCACAACGGCTGTTCGATCAGGCGCACCAGCAACAGCACGGCCAACCCGCCAAAAACAAGACCGATCAGTGCCAAAGCCCGCAAGATGACCCGTAGCCAACCGGCAAACGTGATCGGGGGATAGACCGCCGGATCAGGGCTGTCCCAAACCGTGCTCATGACGTCCGGCCGCCATAAATACGGGCCTGACGCTTTGACAGGCGGGCTGTGTCCATGATGAGGCAAACATCGGTTGTATTAAATGCATGATCGACAAAAGCCCCCTCCCCGACAAAACCGCCCAAACGCAAATAGGCTTTCATCAGGCTGGGAATTGAACGCATCGCGGCCGTGCGATCAAGATCGGCCTCCGGCACCAGATCCATCGACTGGAACGCCTCTGGCAGCGCCTTTACCCGCAGATCTGTCGGTGCGAGATGACGCTGGTGTAACAGGCTGAGGGCACCAGCGATTTTCGGGATGTCTGTGCCATGAAAACTTGCCACGCCAAACAGGATATCGACATCACGGTCGGCCACGTATTGCGCCAGACCAGACCACAAATGATGCATCGCCGTGCCACCGCGATAGTCAGCATGCAGACAGGACCGGCCCAGCTCAAGCAAGCGTTTGCCGGAGTTTCGCAGGACGCTCAGATCGTATTCCGCGTCCGAATAATAACGCCCGGCATCAACGGCTTTCTCTGGCGGCAGTAACCGGTACACGCCTGCCACCATATCGCGGGATTGGTCGATCAACATCAGATGATCGCAATAGGCATCAAGCGCA
Source organism: Sulfitobacter noctilucicola (assembly GCF_000622385.1). Lineage (NCBI taxonomy): Bacteria > Pseudomonadati > Pseudomonadota > Alphaproteobacteria > Rhodobacterales > Roseobacteraceae > Sulfitobacter > Sulfitobacter noctilucicola. The sequence goes on along the minus strand of NZ_JASD01000008.1, from coordinate 3,200,613 downwards.
TCACGCTCAAGACGCGCCTCATGGTCCACCTCTGCACCATCCCCGCCCAGCTCGTTGACAAAGACATCATAGCGCAGACGTTGAACCGCGTGCATATCCTGACCGGTCTGCGCCAGACGCACTTCAAACTTGAGCGGCGTGTCAATCATCATTGGTATCGACCATTCGGATGGCAAACCTTCCATAATATCGCTTGCGGGTCATAGGCATATGACCCGGGCACCGCAACACCCGGGCAGAAGGAAGCACGGCAAGCCGCCCCCCGAAGTTAAGGTTTGATCTGGTCCGTTAACCTTTTGAAAACCATGTTCAGTCATCAAAGACCGGTACGAGTCCAATATGAAAGCTGTCGATGACTACTTTACCTTCATCCCGGAAGTTTACCGTAACCCGCCCAGAAATGTTACTTTGCACCTGCCCCACACCCCAGTCTGGTTTATCAGGATGGCGCACATGCATCCCCGGCGTTAGCATCGCGTTTAGGTCATCCATTTCATTTCCCTCTGATAGCGGAGTGCGCACATGAACGACATGGACACTACACTCGCTTCCCTGATCGGCAGCCGTATCTGTCATGATCTGATATCGCCCATCGGCGCCATCAACAATGGGCTCGAGCTTTTGACGATGTCGGGTGAGCAAACCGGACCCGAAATGGGACTTATTAACAAAAGCGTCGGGAATGCGTCTGCCAAAATTCGCTTTTTCCGGGTGGCCTTTGGTGCCGCCGGCGAACAGATGATCGGACCAGCAGAGGTGAACTCCATCTTGCGCGATCTTTACGGTGACAGCAGACTTGCAATCAAATGGGCACCGGAACATCCCGTGCAACGCATCGAGGTGCGCCTCGCGTTCCTCGCACTGCTTTGTGCCGAAAATGCCATGCCCTATGGTGGACGCCTCAACGTCAGCACAGATGGCGCGTCATGGACCCTTGACGGCAGTGCGGACAGGTTGAATGTCGATCCCGCCTTGTGGTGCCGACTGTCGGATCAAAGCGCACCGCAGGGGCTTCAGCCGTCAAACGTTCAGTTTGCCTTGCTGCCGCTGATCGCAGGCGACACAGGCCGCAAGATCACCTTCAAGTCAGACGAGGCGACCCTGAAAATATCCTACTGACCATGTCGCAGCGGCGGATCGGGGATTTTACGAACGCACCGTGCCGTCACCCGTCACAAGATACTTGAAGCTGGTCAACTGCGAGGCCCCAACCGGCCCGCGCGCATGCATTTTGCCTGTCGCAATCCCGATCTCGGCCCCCATGCCGAACTCACCACCATCGGCGAACTGGGTCGAGGCATTGTGCATCAGGATGGCGGAATCCAGTTGCGTCATGAAGGTTTCCACGTTGGCAGCATCTTCTGTAATAATGCAATCCGTGTGGTTGGAGCCGTACTTGCGGATATGGGCAATCGCATCATCGATATCGCGCACGACCTTTGCCGCGACGATCATGTCGAGGTATTCGTGCCCCCAATCGTCCTCTGTGGCGGGAACGGCACCCTCGACAGCGCCAAAAGCCGCATCTGCACGCACTTCGACACCCGCATCGATCAGCGCACGCAACAGTCCCTGACCGATTGATTTCGCGACCTTTTCATGAACCAGCAGACATTCCAAAGCCCCGCAGATACCGGTGCGGCGGGTCTTTGCGTTCAAGACAACTTTGAGCGCCTTTTCCGGGTCTGCATGTTCGTCGATGAAGATATGCACGATACCTTCCAGGTGCGCGAATACCGGCACGCGGGCTTCGCGCTGCACCAGACCGACAAGGCCCTTGCCGCCGCGCGGTACAATGACGTCAATGGTATCTGTCATCGTCAGCATCGCGCTGACGGCTGCCCTGTCGCGTGTCGGCACCAACTGCACTGCATCCTCTGGCAGGTTCGCATCCCGCAGGCCCTGTTGCAGGCAGGCATGGATCGCTTGTGAAGAATTGAACCCTTCGGAGCCGCCGCGCAGGATAACCGCATTCCCCGCCTTGATGCACAGCGCACCTGCATCCGCCGTCACGTTTGGCCGGCTTTCATAGATCACGCCGATCACGCCCAAGGGCGTGCGCACGCGGCGGATGTGTAGGCCGCTGGGCTGGTCCCATTCGGCAATGGTTTCACCGACGGGATCTGGCTGTTCAGCAACAGAGCGCAGGCCGTCAACCATCCCTTGGATGCGCGCCTCATCCAGCATCAGACGGTCCATCATCGCGTCGGACAGGCCCTTTTCGCGCCCGTAGGCGAGATCCTTAACGTTTGCTTCGATGATGGCTTCCCGGTTTTTCCAAACGGCTTCTGCCGCACCGATCAGCGCCGCGTGCTTGCGCTCTGCCGATGCGCTGGCCAAAGCTGTTGCTGCCGCTTTGGCCCGCTGGCCGATACCGGCCATCAATTCCGCGATCGAAGTGTTTTGTGTCATCGTTTGAGGTCCGTTCTTAGAATATCTTAAAGCGCCATGTCGTCGCGGTGGATCAGGGCAGCACGGCCTGGATAGCCGAGCAGTTCTTCAATTTCCGCACTGTGGTGCCCTTTGATCTGGTCCGCCTCGCTGGCCGAATACCGCGTAAGGCCGACGCCAATGCTGTGACCGGCGGGATTTAGCAGGGATATGCTGTCGCCTCGCTCGAACGCCCCTTGCACTTGCCGCACGCCTGCGGGCAACAGTGACTTGCCCTTGCCAAGCGCCGTGACAGCGCCTGCGTCCAGCGTGACAGACCCGCGCGGCTTCATCGCCGCAATCCAGCGTTTGCGTGCCGCTTGCGGATCGGTTTGGGCCGTGAACCACGTGGCATTCGCCCCGGTATGAAGCCCCTGCAATGGACGCATGGCAGAGCCTTCTGTAATCGCCATCGCGCAGCCTGCCGCTGTCGCAGTTTTTGCGGCCATTAATTTGGTCTTCATACCGCCTTTGCTGAGGCCCGACCCTGCATCCCCCGCCATCGCTTCAATCTCGGGCGTGATCGCCTCGATAATGTCATAGCGCTGAGCGGAATTATCCTCATGGGGGTTCGCAGAATAGAACCCGTCGACATCAGAAAGCAGGATCAACTGATCCGCCCCGACAGTGACCGCGATTTGGGCCGCAAGGCGGTCATTGTCTCCAAAACGGATCTCGTCTGTGGCAACCGTGTCATTCTCGTTCACGATTGGGACCACACCCAGTCCCAGCAGTTGCTCAAGCGTGGCACGGCTATTCAAGTATCTTTTCCGGTTGGCGGAATCTTCAAGTGTAACAAGCACTTGCGCGGTGATGATGCCGTGCGGTGCAAGCACTTCCTCATAAGCGCGCGCCAGCCTGATCTGGCCGACAGCCGCCGCTGCCTGAGACTGTTCCAGCGCAAGGGGTGTCTTGGGCAAATCCAACACACCCCGCCCCAAGGCAATCGAGCCCGACGAGACCAGAACGACGTCGCAGCCAAGGCTTTTCAACCAGTGCACATCCTGCGCAAGCCCGTGCAACCAGTCACTGCGCAAATCGCCCGTTTCGCGATCCACCAGCAAGGCAGAGCCGATCTTGACGACAACACGTCTGGCAGCGGTCAGGGATGCCATTGCACCGCTTCCTCGGCAGGTTTCTGGCGCAGACGGTCATCGTCAATTTCACCGCGCAGGGTACGCAGGACCTCTGTCACCCCTTCACGCGCGACACCGGACATCATCATGACCGGACCACCGCAGGCTTTTTCCAATTCTTTTCTTTTGGTTACACGCTCTTCTTCATCCAGCGCATCGACCTTGTTCAACACCGTTACACGTGGTTTCTCGGCCAGATCGCCACCATAGGCTTCAAGTTCTGTGATGATAGTCTGATAATCCTCGGCAACCGTGTCAGAAGTGCCGTCGATCAGATGCAAAAGCACCGCACAACGCTCCACGTGACCTAGAAACAGATCGCCCAAACCGCGCCCTTCAGAGGCACCTTCAATCAGGCCCGGAATGTCCGCGACCACAAATTCGGTATTGTCGACGCCCACTACGCCCAGATTTGGATGCAGCGTGGTGAACGGATAGTCCGCAATTTTGGGACGTGCGTTCGAGGTCGCTGCCAAGAAGGTCGATTTCCCAGCATTGGGCAGACCCAACAAACCCACATCAGCGATGAGTTTCAGGCGCAGCCACAAGGTACGCTCCACACCATCCTGACCCGGGTTGGACCGCCTTGGGGCCTGATTGGTGGCAGATTTGAAGTGCAGGTTGCCCCAGCCGCCATTACCACCGCGGGCCAACTCGACGCGCTGGCCTACTTCAGTGATGTCCACGATGACGGTTTCCTGATCTTCATCCAGGATTTCTGTGCCAACAGGCACACGCAAGACGATATCTTCGCCATCCTTACCGGTGCGCTGTTTGCCCATGCCGGGCTGGCCATTCTTGGCAAAGAAGTGCTGCTGGTAGCGGAAGTCGATAAGCGTGTTCAATCCGTCCACGGCTTCAGCCCAGACAGAGCCGCCACCGCCGCCATCGCCGCCGTCCGGCCCGCCGTATTCGATATACTTCTCGCGACGGAACGAAATACAGCCGCCCCCGCCCGCGCCGGAACGGATGTAGACTTTGCACAGGTCGAGGAATTTCATCTCGGTCGCCTTTCGGGGTCGCCTAAAGCTTGCGGCTATAGGTCCAAGTGGGTACGGCACCGTCGCGTGCCAGACAATAGGTTTCGGCATCACCCAGATAGATGAAACCGGCGTTGGTCATGACTTTGGCAGAGGCCGGATTGTCCTGAAAAACGGTTGCGAACATCGCATCATTTTTCAACGGATTGGCATCGACAAGTGCCTGCACTGAATCAGACGCCAGATGCGTGTTCCAGAACGCCGGAGCGACCCAAAATCCGACCTCGGATTGGTTTCGGTCCAGACGGGACAATGTGATCAGGCCCATGACCTCATCCCCGCCCGTCTTGCTGCCGTCCATGGCCCAACAATCGAAATCGCGCGTCTCTCCCATCGCGCGGGCGATAAACGCCTCGATTGTGCCGGGCGGCAAGGGATGCGGAATAGAGGTGGTGTTTTTCGCCACACGCGCATCACCTGCATACATTTCGATCAGACCCAAATCCGACCGCCTCAGCGGGCGCAGATCAAAGCGTTCCGTTTCGATCACAGGCTGGTTCACTATCGTTTGCATTTCCATCGTCATGCTCCTCCTCCGAACAGTACGAACAGGACAGAGGCGACCGTCAGGCCTGCCAATGTCCACATCAAGTAAGGTTCCGCCGCAGTTCCTGCAACGGTTTTGGCGATCCGGTCACCGGCAAGTGTCCAGATCGGATGTAAAATGATCTGACACCCCAAGAGCACCGCAGCGATTGTGGCAGTCGCCGTGAAGCTGGAAACATCAGACCCGACAAAGGCCGTAAAGCCGCCGACGATCATTGCCCAAGCCTTGGGATTAAGCGGGTGAACGATCAGACCGGCGGCAAAGCCGGGGGCGGTCGCGTCGCCCTGCCCCGGTGTCAGGCGCAGGTTGGCAACTTTCCACGCGAGCCAGATGATGTAGGCCGCTGAAATATACTTAAGCGCAATGAACAGCCCCGGTGCAGCCTCGGCCAGCTCCATCAGACCAAAGCCGATGGGCCAGATGATCAGCTGTTTGCCGAGCGCCACACCCGCCACGAAGGGCAGTGCGGCGCGAAAACCGAACCGCGCACCGGTGGCGAGCAGCGCCATGTTGGCCGGCCCGGGCGTCCCGATCTGGCTCGCCGCAAATATCGTCAATGGAATCAGGGCAATACTCATGCGTGGGTCACCCAATTTGCCCGCGACAATTCCATCCGCTGGATGGTCCTCATTTCGCCCACCGCCGTAGACAGCCGTTCCACCGTTTCGGTCGGAGTGAAGCCAAGCTTTGACAAAACGCGCTGTGAGCGGGAGTTGTCGATCATATAGCCCGACGTCATACGGGCGTCAGCCGAGTTAAAATGGTGCGCCACAACGGCCCGCGCCGCCTCCGTCGCGAAACCCTGCCCCCAAGCGCTTTTGTGGAACCAATAGCCAAGCTCAGTGGCCTTTGTAATGCAGCCGACGGGAGTCTCACCATGGATCACCGCCAATGCATCTGCCTGCGGGCCGGCCTGCAATTCGACAAAGGCACGTCCGTCATCAATGCCGTAAGGATAAGGCAGCAATGGTATCCACTGGGCGACATCCACATCTTGAAGCGCTTCGGCAACCCAAGGGCTGTCAGCACTGCAAAAAGGGCGGAGAACCAGACGGTCGGTTTGCAAAGTGAAGGTCATGCCGCCTGCCCCTTTGCATAGTCCGAAGCCAAAAGCCCCATAATCACATCATCATGCCACGCGTCACCGACACGTGCCGCTTCACGCTCGCGGCCCTCGATGACAAAGCCGACCTTCTTGTAAGCCGCAATCGCACGGTCATTGTAATCCACTACCCGTAGCGTCAAGCGGTGCAACTTGAGCGCATCAAAGGCATGGGCCACGATCAGATGGATGGCCCGCGTGCCGATGCCCTTGCCAAGTAATTTGGGATTGAGAATGCCGACCGCAAGGCTTGCACGTCTGTCGTGATGATCCAGAGAATGAAGCCGCAGCGCGCCTGCAAGGCGTTTGCGGTAATCGATCACCCAGGCAAGGGGTTCCGCTTCTTGGGCATGAAACCAGCTGGTCGCTTGGGCTTTGGTGATGGGCTGTACCTTGGCAGGGTCTGCACCGAACATATGGTGGATTTCGGCCGTATTGCCCAACTTGAACCGTGCAGCGATATCCTCGGCCTTTGGCGCGCGCAAACGTACCGGACCATCCGTAAGGGTTGGGCGGGCATGTGTCGTCTGCATGGGCGGGCTCCTTTGGTCGGAGGGCATTTTGGTCTGCAGGGATCGGGCGGAAACGAGAAAGGGACCGGCGTTTCCGCCGATCCCTTCAATTTTTTCAAACCTATTCGGGTACGGCTTATTCTGCGGCCTCGGCCGCCGGCAGGACAGAAATGAACGTGCGGTTTTTCAGACCTTTGTGGAAGGTCACAGAACCATCAACAGTTGCAAAGATTGTGTGGTCTTTGCCCATGCCTACGCCATCTGCTGGCCAAAACTTCGTGCCACGCTGGCGCACGATGATGTTGCCGGGAATGACAGCTTCGCCGCCATATTTTTTAACGCCAAGACGACGACCAGCTGAGTCGCGTCCGTTACGGGATGAGCCGCCTGCTTTTTTATGTGCCATTTGGTCTCTCCTTAACCTTTTGCCAGATCTTTGGCCTGTGCGATCCAGTCTTCACGACCGACACGACCTTTGAACGACAGTTTCTCTTCAATAGCTTCTACGTCCGCATCTGTCCATGCAGCGATCTGCGCGAAGGTTGTAATGCCTTCGGCGTGCAGTTTGCCAACAATAACCGGACCTACGCCTGAAATTTCGGACAGATCGTCGCCATCAGATTTCTTGGCAGCGGCTTTCTTTGGCGCTGCTTTCTTCTCGGCCTTTGGAGCCGCTTCTTTGGTCGGCGCTGGCTTTGCCTTTTTCTCTTTGGCTTCGCCTTCAACAACCCGCTTGGCCATTTCGGCCTGGTCGGTCTTGTTCATGGTATAGCGCTCGTTGATCGCAGCAACGGTCGCAGCAGGTACAGAACCTGTACCAACGGCTGTCATTGACTTTGACTTGCCGGCACCGGAGGCCAGAATCTCGCCAACCTTGATCAGCGTCAGCTTCTGGCGGTGACCTTTGGTACGCTTGGAGCTGTGCTTACGACGGCGCTTAACGAAGTGAATGACCTTCTCGGCTTTGATCTGGTCCACAACTTCGGCTTCAACACCGGCGTCTTCGATCAGGGGCGCGCCGACTTTGGGGCTGTCGCCACCAAGCATCAGAACTTCGTTAAACAGAACTTTATCACCGGCATTTGCCGCAATACGTTCAACCCGAAGCACATCGCCTGAGGCTACCTTGTATTGCTTACCGCCAGTCTTGATGACTGCGAACATCGCGTCTTCCTTCATGTTGCCGCGTTCTGTGGTCCCTTGCGGAGTTTCGGACCGACCGTAGCCGCATCCACCTCGAACAGCGCGCCCTCGTGGGCGTCATTAAAAATAGTCCCGAAATCAGGCGGACCTGTCGGGATGGGCGCTTATTGGCGGGATTGCGGGCCAAGTCAAGCGCGATTGCCCCGAAATGCGCGGATTTCGGCACCGCATCGCCACCGGCATATACAAGTAGCAAAGACCGCCGCCCCGGTTTCCCCCAAATTCGCCCGCTACCGGTCAGATCAAAGCCACATTCAAAGCGCAGAAAGAGGCTGTTAACCATTTGTTCACATTTATTACGCGTAACGAGTTTCCGCATCAGCGCTCACAAAGCGCTTGGCGGGCAAACGGCAGCACGCGTTTCATTCTGCGACCTTCGATGCAGAATGAAACGCAACCGCCGCCCATCGTGAGCGGCGCTAAAGCTCCTCTGCAGTCATATTCAAAGAGACGGCCCGTCCCAAAGCATAGGAGATATCCTCATAGGCTTTCCCGAATCCGTCAAACAGCGCCCGATTCAAAGCCTGCCCCGCTTTTGTGTTTGCAAAGGCGATATAGGCCTCAAGATCAGCATCCTGTAGTGGGTGATACGCAAGCAAAAGGTAACCATAGAGCCACTCAGCGGTATCTTTCGTGCTTTCCTCAAGATCGCCCGCGGCGTCAGACAGCATCTCTTCTTCGGACATCTCGAACGCGCCACCCTCCACCAGACCGCGCAGGAACTGGTAGTTGGAGTTGAGCGCGGAGGTCACGTTGCGCTCGATCATGTCGCCGCTCTCGATGTAGGACGTAATCAGGGCAAGCCTTGGATCATCCGTCCCCTTCAGTGCACGGTAGCGCGCACGTGCAGCTTCTTCTACTTCGGGGTCTTGTATTGCGCGGCGGGCCGAATTCTCAAGATCAATGATCTGCCGCCCACGACTGCCTGCGAAAAACGTTATCACTTCTTCAAGCGCATCACCCTTTAATGCCGCCTCAAGCTCTGCGCGCACCAGTTCCACCATGCGGTCCGGCGCGTAAATCTGCTGAACCTGAAGCGCCCAACCAGCACCGCCCTGCCCCTCCAGCATATCACGGTTCAAATCTTCAGAGCTTGCGATGCCTTCCAAAGCCAGAATGCCCGCCGCTTCCTGTAATTTAAGGACATCTACCAGAACTGTGGTCCGCGCGTCTGCCTGCGCCGCAGTCGCCGCAGCTAAAGTCAGCCAGACGCCCAGCAAACCCGATAGCAGATAAGAAACGCTTCGCATCACAGGTCCTGACTGGGCTGCATACCGGACAATCTGGCAGCAACTTCTTCAAAGCGGTTTGCCTGTATCTCGTATTGAACAGCATTCATCAGTTCATAGACTTTCTGCATGGTGGGATGCGCCAGAGCCTTGGCATAGGCATCAATCTCAACATCCGAGAACGCCTGATAAGTGTAGGCAGCATTTGCCAATGCATTGCTCTGAATGGACGCACGCATATCGCCTTCCTGCGCTCTCAAAGCCTCGCGCAGGTCGGGCTCATCCATTTGCAATTCGATCACCCCCGCACCCGCCGCTGCCATCAGAAAACGGATCTGCACTTCCTGAATGGCACGGATCGAGCTGTCTTCAACGTCGCTTGCCTCATTCAAGGACCGCAACAGCTCCACCCTTGGTGACCCGATGCGCACCAGACCATCGATAATGGCCGTGCCGCTTTCCGATTTCAGTTCATCATCCTCGATCATATGGGAGCTGTTCTCGGCCTTGACCAACCGCTGACCGAACTCAGATGCATAAAAGTCCGCTGCGTGATCCAGCGCGTCATCGTCGAGCGTTTTGCCAAGGATATCGAGCGCCATTTCATGCATCAGGTCGGTCTTGAATACCTCACCCACAAGGCGCGACCATTCAGAACCAAAGGCATCCGCCTCGATCCCGAGCATTTGCGGAGCCGCATCAGCAGACAGACGGATGCTCTCAAGCGCCACGTCAAAGCCGGTCACCTCAAGGAATGTTTCAAGCTTTTCAGTATCCGCCGCGCGCGCCTGAGGTACAGGCACCGCCACCGCAAGAAGGGACAGGAAACTTAACACCAACATGGGTGCGCGGAAAATAGCTGTCATATAGTCTGATCCTTTGGTTGGGCGGATGGCTTGAGGGTGATCTATACATCAAGAGTAAGCGTTCCAAGCCACGAGGCAATCAATTTAACCGTGAACGGCGCGGGCTCTGCCGCGCTTTAACCCCACTGGCGCAATTATCTGTCTTGCTCTGTTGCCTAACATTCCGTATGCGCCGCCCACCACCCGATCGCGGAGAGGTGCCGGAGTGGTCGAACGGGGCGGTCTCGAAAACCGTTGTGGGTGCAAGCCTACCCAGGGTTCGAATCCCTGTCTCTCCGCCAACCCTGACGTGTAAGCGCCTGTATACAGGACATTATCTATCCCCGTTTCACCGTTAGCCTGTCTTGGCTCTGCCTCAATTTCGAACTATCAAGGCGGCCAACAAAAACTCTGCGGACCTCATGACTGATTCACCTGAAAAAAGATCACAAGGACATGCGAAGATGTTCGCGATGCTGCGTGGCGATACGGCAGGACAGGCGAAGGTTGTGCGGGAAAGGTACCTTGACGATAATACCAGCGAACAACTCCTTAATCGTGGACTTGCGTCCTTTCAGGACGCGCCCTCGTCTGGTGCTTCTGCAATAAAGAAAACGCGCGATCGGAAAATCGCGCGCTTTGGTTTTTCATTGGAGCGGTTCAAGCTCTGATATCTGCCAAACGAACCAGAGATGGGAAAGACGAGACCTTAGTAAAAGGCGCTGGCGTTCAGACCGACTGTAATTGCGCCCACCACCTCACCAGAGGCCGGGTCCGTCACGGCAAACGACACCTGACCCTGATAGGTTTGCGTGCTTTCATCCAGTTCGATCTCGTCGACAAAGACCGATCCCGATCCCTTGCCAAAGGTCTCCTGGAACTTCGCCTCATCCCCCTGCCAATAGTCAGAGGTAATGGTACTGGCGGCGACATTCAGGCCGTTGCGGTCCATCACGAAGACCTCTGTGATCAGACCGGCGGACTTTTCCTGATGGACCCGCAGGAAAGTCGAGAGCGGCGCATTCATCACTTCATTCACCAGCGGTGCGACCGGCGTGCTGACCTGCGCGCGCCACATCTCGTCGCGCAGAATGATATCGTCTTGTGACAGTGCGCCCATCGCGCTGTTCTGTGCCTGAATGGCCTGCACGATTTCTGCATCGTTCACCCAGGCCATCAGATCATCGTAAATGTATTGCGACATCGCCGGCGGGACTTCTGCGGCCTGCGCAACAGGAGCTAACAAAAGGGTAAAACCAAGAAGTGCTTTTCGAAACATGACCATTCCTTCGGATCTGTATGAGGTATCCGACGGGTTAAGTTGCCACGCTTAAAGCTCTGTAAATCGCGCCCGGAAGAACGCGTCAAATCTTAGCTAACTTGCTGCGGATCTCCGCGGAAACCGGTGGCCACGACGAACTTCTCCGAACTGTCGGACCGGCTTGCCGGTGGTTTGATATTATGCACCTTCGTGAAGCGCTGCTTGAGAAGCTTTTGTAGCTCCCCTTCGGCTCCGCCTGCCAGAACCTTGGCGACAAATGTACCGCCCTCTTCCAGCACGTCGAAGGCAAAGTAGGCCGCAGCCTCGCACAGAGCCATAATCTTGAGGTGATCGGTTTTCTTGTGCCCCGATGAAGACGCAGCCATATCCGACATGACCACATCGGCCTTGCCACCAAGCCATTCTTTGACCTGATCGTCCGCCCCCTCGTCCATAAAGTCGAGCACATGCAGTTCACAGCCTGCAATCGGTTCCATTTCTTGCAGGTCAACGCCCAGAATGGTGCCCACTGCCTTGCCGCCACGTTCCCCGAGGATGTTGGCGCGTTTCACCGCAACCTGACACCAGCCACCGGGTGCGGCTCCCAGATCAACGATACGCGCACCTGGTACCAGAAAACGGAATTTATCATCAAGTTCCATGATCTTGTAGGCCGCACGCCCGCGATATCCTTCGGATTGCGCCCGCTTCACGTAAGGATCATTCAGCTGCCGCTGCAGCCAGCGGGTCGAACTGGTTGTCCGCCCGCGCGCGGATTTTACCTTTACTTTCAGGTCGCGCTGTCCGCGCCCTGATGTGTTCTTGCCGGTTGGCGTTTTTCCGGTCGGTGTTTTGGCCATCTTAGTAAGACCCCTCTTCCAATACGCCATCCGCGCTCATTTGCGCGTAAAGCAATCCTTCCCGCAGACCTCTGTCTGCGACACTCAGCCGGTCGGTCGGCCAACACCGCATCAGCGCCTGCAAGATCGCAGCCCCTGACATAATCAACGCTGCCCGATCCGATCCGATCCGCGGATCCGCGCGCCGTCCGCCCGGCCCCATCGCCAGATAGGAGTGAATGACCTTGTCAATTTGTGCCGACGACATGCGCAGGCCATCAATCTTGGTCCGGTCATAACGGCGCAATCCCAGATGGCTTGCCGCCACCGTGGTCACTGTACCGGAGGTGCCGATGATCTGGAACCGCTCTTGCGGCTGCGCCGATTGATACGGCGTAAAGTCCTGAAGGTTTTCCTCAAAGAACCAACTCATCAGCGCAAAGCGCGCCGCATCGTCCGAGACATCGACAAACTGATCGCGCAATGTGGCGACACCAAGCGGCACGGAAATCCAGTCTACTACCTTTGCTGCTGGTATGTCTGTCTTGGCCTGATCAAATCCTGCATGCAGTCGCATGATGGCTTGGGCGCGGTCATGTTTGGGCACGCCGGAAATGTCGATCCACACAAGCTCGGTCGAGCCACCACCGATATCCACAACCAGCAGGTTTTCCGTCTTGTGGCTGACCAGCGGCGCACATGAAATCACCGCAAGCTGCGCTTCTTCCTCGGGCTTGATGATGTCGAGTGTCAGACCAGTTTCCCGCTGGATACGCCGCATGAAGTCTGCACCGTTCAACGCCCTGCGGCATGCCTCGGTGGCGACCAGACGCATGCGTTTGACCTTGTTGCGACGCAACTTTTGCTGACAGATACGCAATGCCTGCACGGTGCGCGACATTGATCCGCGCGATAATCGCCCGGTCTTCTCAAGCCCTGCCCCCAATTGGACGGACTTTGAGAAACTGTCTACCACGTGAAAACCGTTGCCCTTGGGCTGTGCGATCAACATGCGGCAGCTATTTGTGCCCAGATCGAGGGCCGCATATAGCTCGGACGATCTGGGCGGAACTGGCGCGGGGCTCAGAGCCGACTGTTTGTCCTTATCGAGCGCGCCCGCACCTTTGGGACGCTGTGGCGCCATGGTTCGCGCCTTTCATTTCGAGTTGGTTCAAAGGTAGTCGCGCACAGCGTCTGACGCAAGCGCGAACGCAGGGCTGCCACAAATCTTCCTGAGCCCAAGCTCACAAACATCCTGAGAAATTTGAGCACGCCGCGCCCTACCGATCCGTGCGGCATGGCTCTAGACTGGCGAGGGGTCGCGGATAGCGCATGTGAAGTCGAAAAACGGCACAGTAAATTGCGTACCGACCGATAGAAACCGATGAAACCAGCCGAGGAATCAGCAGATGGTCGACGTAACAATCGTATACTGGCGCGACATCCCCGCTCAGGTAATCGTGGGCAAGGGGCGCCGAGGCTCAAAGCGCCCGCTGCCCGAGCGGTTCGAACAGGCGATTGACCGCGTGGCCATGCGCATCGGCGCGCAGGATAGCGATGCCTATATGGCGGATTGGCGCAAGGCAGAGCCGTTCAGCGTTGACGGCGACGCAGATGCCGTCGCGGATGCGCAAGCGTTGAAGATAGACACCGAATACGACCAAGCGCGCCTCAAGGCGCTTATCGACAACGAAGGCCGGGCCTGATCTCCCGCATGATGAAGGACAAACTCATGGCATTGCTGAATTTTCGACGCAAAGAAACGCCTGCCAACGAGGGGGCGGATAGTCCCGAGGTTGAGGCGTTTCTGAAGGACTACTCTATCGAAGTGATGCCCCGCACCGCCGAGAAGGTCGAAGATTTTACTGCGTTGCTGCCCGCAGGCACCCGCGTCTACATTGCCCACATCGAAGGCACCCCCATCGAAGACATGGTCGCAACCGCCAAACGGCTGAATGACGACGGCTTCAACGTTATGCCGCACTTCCCTGCCCGCATCATCAAGGACCGCGCCACGCTGACCGACTGGATTGCACGCTATCAAGGTGAGGCTGATGTCGAACAGGCGCTGCTGCTGGCCGGTGGTGTCGTCACCCCACACGGTGATTTCAGCGACTCCATGCAGCTTATGGAAACCGGTCTTTTTGATAAGGCCGGATTCAAACGTCTGCACGTGGCGGGCCACCCCGAAGGCAACCGTGACATCGACACGGACGGCACCCGTTTAAAAGTGGACGAAGCGCTGAAATGGAAAAACGACTTCCAAACCCGCACAGATGCCGAGATGGCCATCGCCACGCAGTTCGCGTTCGAGGCACAACCGATCATCGAATGGGCCGACAGCCTTAAACATGCAGGCATTACCCTGCCCGTCCATATCGGGATCGCGGGTCCGGCTAAGCTACAGACCTTGATCAAGTTTGCCATCGCCTGTGGTGTTGGTCCGTCACTTAAAGTCCTGCAGAAACGCGCGATGGACGTGACCAAATTGTTGTTGCCTTATGAGCCCACGGATGTCGTGCGCGAACTGGCACTGCACAAGGCTGCCAACCCTGACTTCAATGTCTCTCACGTTCACTTTTTCCCGCTGGGCGGGATCAAGACCAATGCGAACTGGGCGATTGAAAACGGCGGGGCCTCTGCCCAGCCTGCCAAGCCCGCCACCTGAACTTCCTCTTGTCTAAGGACGCTACTGAATGACCCGGACCATCATCGAATCCAAAACGAAAACCGCCGTTATCGGCTTTGATGAGCCGTTCTGCGTCATCGGAGAGCGGATCAACCCGACGGGCCGCAAAATTCTGGCAGAAGAGCTGGAGCGCGACGACTTCAGCAGGGTCGAATTTGATGCCGTGGCACAGACCAATGCCGGTGCTACGGTGCTGGATGTGAACTCGGGTGCTGTTTTTTCCAACAAAATGGCCGAAGATCCCCGTTACGCCGACAATAACTTTGTCGAGCCGATGTTGATGCCTGAAATGATCAAACGCGTTCAGGCCGTGACCGACACGCCTTTGTGCATCGACAGCTCCGTTCCCGGTGCGCTGGAAGCAGGACTTGAAGCCTGCGAAGGCCGCCCGCTGCTGAACTCTGTCACTGGTGAAGAAGAACGGCTGGAACTGGTTCTGCCGCTGGTGAAGAAATACAATGTACCCGTCGTGGCGATTTCAAACGATGACACCGGCATTTCAGAAGACCCCGATGTACGCTTTGCCGTGGCCAAGCTGATTGTGGAACGGGCCGCTGATTTCGGCATTGCTGCCCATGACATCGTCGTAGATCCATTGGTGATGCCCATCGGGGCCATGGCGACCGCAGGCCATCAGGTCTTTACCCTTGTGCGCCGCCTGCGCGAGGAACTGGGCGTCAACACGACCTGTGGCGCATCCAACATCAGCTTCGGTCTGCCCAACCGTCACGGCATTAACAATGCATTCTTGCCTATGGCGATGGGTGCCGGCATGACCTCCGCCATTATGAACCCTGTGGCGCTGCCAATAAACGCGACAAAGATTGCCGAGAAGAAGGCCGAGCTGGAAGCGCTGGGCGTTGTACTACCAGAGGGCATGGATGACGAAGCCTTCGTACAGCTTTTTGGCATGGGATCGACCAAACCGCGCCCCGGCAAGGAAATGGAAGCGATCCGCGCCGCCAATTTCCTGTTCGACCGAGACCCGCATGGCAGTGAATGGATCAAATTCAACAAAGTCGCCCCAAAAGCGGGTCAGGAGGGGCGCGGACGCGCCGGACGCACAGGCGGTCGCCGGCGGGGATAAAACGATCAACATAAGCGACATTTTCTGGGGCCTGCGCATGAAGCGCGGGCCCTTTACGTTTCACGCCTCCACAGCATTCAACCGTCTATCCTGCCGGTCAGGTGGAAAAACCGACTGATAATGCAACTGGTAACGCAGAATTAACGCACCGCCCTCTAGAACCTCCCTATTCACGCAACTCGGAGTGTCCAGATGATGCAAATCAGTTTTCAAGCACCGCAGGTTATCCGTGGCTGAGCGAATGAGCCCAAGCGGAAAGCTTGATGTGACTGCAGTCTCCTCGTTGCACGCCGATTTCGTCGCACATTCGGGCAAAGATATTGTTCTGGATCTGGGGGCCGTCACCCAGTTTGGCGCACTGTGCCTGCAAACCTGCCTTGCGGCAGCGCAGGCCGCAAAGCGCAGCGAAACCACGTTTGAAATCGTAAACGCGACTGACCCCGTATTGGCCCAGATCGGCGCGATGGGGTTCACCCCCGAAACATTGGCGGAGGGATGCACATGAGCCTTGAGATACTTGCCGTTGATGACAGCCGCACAATGCGGGACATGATCAAACTGGCCCTGCTGCCCGCCGGGTTCACGGTGCACACCGCCGATGATGGTGTCCACGGCATCGAAGTGCTCGACGGGTTGGAACCCGATGCAATCATCACGGACATCAACATGCCGCGTATGGACGGGTTCGGGTTTATCGATGCAGTGCGCGATCAGGACAAATACCGATCTACCCCCATCCTGGTTCTGACAACAGAAGCTGCGCCCGAGCTCAAGCAACGCGCCCGTGCCGCCGGGGCAACCGGTTGGATCGTCAAACCATTTGATCCCGCAAAGCTTGTCAAAGCCCTGCAAATGGTTGCCGGATAAGGATAGTTCTATGAGTACCGACAATGATCCGATGGCCGAAATCCGCGCCTCCTTTTTCATCGAGTGCGAGGAACTTCTCGAAGCGCTGCAGGACGGATTGCAGATCATTGAAGACGGCGCTGATGATGCCGAGACGATCAATATCGTCTTCCGTGCGGTTCATTCTATCAAGGGTGGTGCCGGCGCATTCGGCCTTGAGGGGCTTGTCAGGTTTGCGCACCGCTATGAGACTGTATTGGACGAAGTCCGCGCAGGACGTCTGGATGTCGGGCCAGACGCGCTCAAGGTGTTCTTTCAGGCAGCAGATCACCTGTCTGATCTGGTGCGGATCAGCCGTGAAGATGCGCCGCTGCCAACAGAAACGACTACCGAGCTGCTAGGCGCTCTCGACGCGTTTTTAGGTGATAATGCAGGTGCGGAAGGGGAGCCGGACGAAGATATCGATTTTCAACCGATGGGATTGTCCTTTGATCTCGACCTGGACGATTCTGGTGATGATGCCGCCGATACAGAACTGAACCTTGATGATTTGCCTCCTCCGCCGGCGTTCGACGCGTATGATGAGGCGACAGCAGCCGAAATGACCGGCGGCGCGTATGAAATCACATTCATTCCCGGACCTGAGCTCTTTGACACAGGCAACGAACCGGCCCTTCTGTTGCGGAACTTGCAAACGCTGGGGGATATGACTGTCCGGTGTAATCTATTCGACCTGCCCCCACTGACGAAACTTGTGCCCGAGATTCCTCATATTGGTTGGACAATCACACTCACCACCACTGTCGAAGAGAATGAGATCGCCTCGATCTTTGAATTTGTTGAAGGCCTCTGCACACTGAAGATCTCCAGCGTTGATGCCAGAGCGGATGATCCTCCATCCTCTATCGCGGATCAGATACCTGTTGCGGCACTCAAAAAGCCATCCACCGACATGCCTGAAACCATCGATCCGCCGCAGGCAGCCCCACCCACCGCACCGGAACCGACCCCGATAGCGGCCACTACCAATGACAAGCCCGCGAAACAGGCCGCATCCGCACCAGCCAAATCAGTTGTACGCGTCGACCTCGACAGGATTGAACGTCTGGTCAACCTCGTCGGTGAATTGGTCATCAATCAGGCGATGCTCAGCCAAAGCCTTGAGAAATCTGGCCTGTCACCGCATTCCGACGCCATCAGCGGTCTTGAGGACTTCCAACGGCTCACCCGCGACATTCAGGATTCGGTGATGATGATCCGCGCCCAGCCGGTCAAGTCGCTGTTTCAACGCATGTCGCGGATCGTCCGCGAATCTTCAGCCGCAGTTGGCAAGGATGTGCGGCTGCAAACGGTTGGGGAGGCCACAGAGGTCGACAAAACGGTAATCGAGCGTCTCGCAGATCCACTGACCCATATGATCCGCAATGCAGTTGACCATGGGCTGGAACGGCCCGATGACCGCATTGCAGCAGGCAAGGAACCTCAAGGCAAAGTCAGACTTTCGGCAGCCCACCGATCCGGTCGGGTGGTCATCGAAATCGCCGACGACGGAGCAGGCATCAACCGGGCACGGGTTCTCCAGATCGCCATCGACAAAGGCCTTATTCCAGCTGACGCGTCCCTCAGCGATACGGAAATTGACAACCTTCTGTTTTTGCCCGGCTTCTCGACCGCAGCAGTCGTATCTGATCTGTCCGGGCGCGGTGTGGGTATGGACGTCGTGCGCACCGCCATCCAGGCGTTAGGTGGCCGCATTACGATCACCTCAAATCCCGGAGAAGGCACAACTTTTTCAATCTCGCTGCCGCTCACTCTCGCGGTGCTCGATGGTATGGTTATCGAGGTCGCCGGAGAAACCCTTGTCCTGCCACTCAACCTCGTCGTGGAGACCCTGACCCTCAAGAAGGGTGATGTTCAAATGGTGCGCCCGGGCCGTAATGTCATCGAAGTCCGAAGCGGTTTTGTACCTCTCTTCGATCTGGGTGAAGCTTTGGGATATCGCCCGCCGTTGGAAAAATTCGATGGGGCCGTCATCCTGCTGATTGCCCATGAGGATGAAAGTTGTGCTGCGTTGGTCATCGACAACATTATTGACCAGAGGCAGGTCGTCATTAAAGGCCTTGACGAGAGCTTCTACCGCGCGCCGGGCATCGCCGCCGCCACAATTCTTGGCGACGGTCAGATCGCACTGATCCTCGACCCCAGCGATATCATCGCCAAAGCCGGCACTGCCGTGAACATGCCAAACACTGTACCAGCACAAGGACTCTCCGCATGACCGATTCAACTGGCACCGGCACAATCGAACTGCTGACATTCCGGCTTGCTGAACAGGAGTATGCGCTCGACATCATGTCGGTGCGTGAAATTCGGGGTTGGACCCATGCCACGCCCCTTCCCCATGCCCCCCAATTCATGAAGGGGGTGATAAATCTGCGCGGCACCGTTCTTCCTGTCATGGATCTTGCCTTGCGCCTTGGCTTGCCTGAACGCGCTCAGAATGACCGCAATGTCATCATCGTGGTTAAGCACGAAGACATCATGACAGGTCTGTTGGTAGATGCAGTTTCCGACATTGTCGCCGTCACCTCCGAGGATTTGCAGCCGCCCCCCGAGTTGGCCTCCAATATGGCCGAAAGCGTGGTGAGCGCGCTGACTCTCATCGATGAACGGATGATCCGCGTTCTCAACTTGCCGATGACAGTCAACACCCAAGAAAGTGCGGCTGCATGAACGCCGTGGCGCATACGTCTACCGATCTAGATTCTGCCAGTTTTCGCGAAATTGCCGAACTGGCTTACCGCGATAGCGGCCTGATCCTGGTTGATGAAAAACGGTCTATGGTTCAGTCCCGATTGCGGCATCGCCTGCGCGCATTGAAGCTGCCTGACTTTAAATCCTATTGCACGTTTCTCAACACAGAACAGGGCATTGCGGAGCGCCGCAAGTTGATATCTGCCCTCACCACGAATGTTACCCACTTTTTCCGTGAAAACCACCATTTCGACCGCCTCAAGGAAGAGCTTTCTAGGCTCTTACCAGAATTGAAATCAGGAGGCGCTTTGCGCATTTGGTCCGCAGGATGTTCCAACGGACAGGAAGCTCTCTCGGTTGCAATGACATTGCTTGAGCATGTGCCAGAAGTAAGAAATTACGATGTCCGTATCCTAGCCACAGACATAGATCCGGAAGTTGTCGCATTTGCACGGGAGGGCATTTATCACGAACGCCTGATCGCCGGCGTGCCGGAGGCCCTTCTTTCCCGTTATTTTCGTAAACTGCAAACCGGGTCCGAACACAGCTATGAAGCCTTGCCAGTTTTGAAAGACATGATCCGTGTCAACGAGCTGAACCTTCTTGCCCCCTGGCCAATGACGAAAAAGTTCGACGTCGTATTTTGTCGCAACGTGGTGATTTACTTCGACGTTGCGACGCAGGAAACACTTTGGCCGAAGTTTCAGTCAGTCCTGAAACCCCAAGGCGTTCTTTTTCTGGGTCATTCCGAACGCATCGTCGATCCAGATAGGTTCGGTTTTCACGGAACGGGGCCAACTACCTATCGCCCTATTGCGGCCTGAAGCTACAGATGGGACGATCTGAACAATAAACTCTGCATAAAAATCTTTGAGGAAAACTGACATGGCATTGCGCGATCAAATACGAATAATGGTTGTGGACGACATGTCCACCAGTCGTGGGCTGATTACACAGGCACTGGATGCTTTTGGAGTACGCAATGTGGCCACTGCCGAGAACGGCAAACAAGCGCTGCAGGCTTTGGCAGTCAAACCCGCGCATCTGGTGATTTCCGATTATAACATGCCTGAAATGGATGGCCTCCAACTGCTGCATTACTTGCGTGCTAGTCCCAAAACAAAGGGCATGGGTTTTGTTCTGATTACCGGCCGCGCCGAGCAGCAAATCATTGATCACGGTAAGAAGCTGGGCATGAACAACTATCTTAAAAAGCCGTTCCAACCCGATGATTTGCGCAACTGTATCGAAGCGGTGGTCGGACGCCTGTGACAAGATTGGAAGAAACCCATATCTCCCTTCATGATCTCCTTGCGCGAATGTCTGACTACTTCGGCGAATTGGCGCACGAGGTACAGCTGATCGAAGCTGCCGTCGGCGATGAAATTGGTGGTTACACAAAAGAGGGATACGAGAGAATTGTCAGGCTACAACGCCTGGATTTCCTGCGTCAGTCGTTGGAAGATATGTCTACGCTTAGCGCAGGCATAACAATGAACCGTAACGGCTTTGTAGCAAAATCAGTGAGTGCGGAACTACGGCTGGACACTTCAAAGGCCCTGTTTAAAAGCAGCTTGGAAGCATCAGGGTTGCGTTGGGATACATCGGGCAGCTCCGGGGAACTCGACCTGTTTTAAGCGCTGTTTTGCCGCCTAC
This sequence comes from Sulfitobacter noctilucicola, assembly GCF_000622385.1. Lineage (NCBI taxonomy): Bacteria > Pseudomonadati > Pseudomonadota > Alphaproteobacteria > Rhodobacterales > Roseobacteraceae > Sulfitobacter > Sulfitobacter noctilucicola. The sequence goes on along the minus strand of NZ_JASD01000008.1, from coordinate 3,179,437 downwards.
GGCCTTTCAATGGCCCCTCAGGTTGTACCGCATCAAGCAGCCAGATGACTCGCCTCGGTAAAAATACTACTCCCGCAATACTATCACAGCAGCGATCGGCGAAACTTAAAACAGCTCCAACCCGTTACTCGCTGGCGGTGCTCTTCTTTCGACCGGAGTGATGATATTATCCGTCTGAGCTTTCACGCGGACTTGTCCGGTCGTAGGCGTAAAGACAACATGACGCGCGGTGGTTCCGCCCAAAGACTTCGATACGCATGGAATGTTCTCTTGCTCCAGGAATCCCACCGCGAACGCGCAATTTGCCTGACCTATGCCTGACAGGCCGTCGATCATGCTTGCTCCGCCAAAGGCCTTTGCCAGCAAGTTGTTTCGAACGCCGCCGCGCTTGAGGATGCCGTTAATCAGCAACTCCATCGCATTGACCCCGGCAAAGTCGCAGGCCAGATCATTGCGAGAGGTCGTCGCCAGCAGAATATGGTTCATGCCCCCGACGCCAGCTTCAGGATCCCACAGGCAGCATGCGACACAGGAACCTAGCAAAGTCGACACAGTATCTCCTTCACTATCTGATACCTGGAATTCACCTTGTGTGATGACAAACCGCTGGTTCATGAACTGCGCCCTTTTGATTTCCCGCTGGCGTGCAAAGCCGCAGCGCGATTGATGCCCTCTCCGATCAACGACAGCGGCAGTTGCTTTTGAACTGCGCCGATTTCCCATGCTACACGTGGCATCCCGTAGATGACGCTTGTGTGTTCATCTTGCCCCATGGTCCGCGCACCGGCTTTTCGCAGGCCAAGTAGGGCATCCGCACCATCACGTCCCAATCCTGTCAGTATGACGCCGATCACATCTTTGCTGAACGGAAGCGCCGATCTGAACAGTACATCCACAGATGGGCAATGAAGTGTATTTTGAGGCTCAGAAACCAGCGCGCAGGACCACTGACCGCGCTCTCTTACAATTTCGGTGTGCATGCCTTGAGATGGCGCAAGACGGATTTGTCCCGCGCCGAGCGGCTCCCCTGCGCGCACGATTGCGACGTCTTGCGAAAGGTTACGGTTAAGGAGGTGCGAAAAGCTCACCAGGAAGGCACCCGGCATGTGCTGAACAACCACAACCGGCGGACCGTCCGTGTGTAAATTGGATAGCACTTCCTCAAGTGCCGCCACGCCACCGGTGGATGCGCCAATGAGGATAAGTGGCAATTCGTCGTTACCCACCTGCCCCCGGCTGCGCGCAACCTCTTTCATCGATCTGCGGGTAACTTGAACCGTACTGCACGCCGCAGAAAACACCCGCCGTGAAATGTCTTTCCATACATCTCTGTTCGTAGGTGTCGATGGCTTGAGGATACAATCGACAGCTCCCAGCGTAAGAGCGGTGATTGTCGCATCGGAATTGCTTTGGGTGCTGCCGGAAATCATCACCACCGGCATCGGGCGCAGTTGCATCAGCCGGTCAAGGAAATCAAGACCACTCATCCCCGGCATTTCGATGTCCAGCGTGATCACGTCCGGGCGGGTATGCTTAATCACCTGTCGCGCCTTCTCCGCACTGTCGGCCTCACCGACCACCTCTAGCCGTGCATCCTGCGCAAACACAACGCGCAGCCAGCTTCGGATCGTCTTGGAATCGTCCACGATGACCACCTTCTTGGTGCGTGATGCGCGCAAGGATGGCTCCGCGGTATCTGGCATTTGGTGTTGCATCAAACATCCTGACGCCAGCGGCATACTGGCACTGCCTTCGTCAGTCAAAAGGATGAAGAACTCATGAATTTAGACAACACAATCGGCGCAGAATATCTGAAAACTACGGCTGTTTCCGGAACCTAAGGAGTTCTAGGTCTGCTGATGCGCAATCGAGGAACTGGCGCCAGTCACGCCTTGCCACCAAACATCCATCGCCTCCTTGGTGAACCTGCCGCGCACGCCTAAAGCGACTAAAGACGCCTCAGTATTATCCTGCACCACTTTGATATCTATACTTTTTCCAACAACATGTATTTCTTGCAAGCCTTGCTCAGTCCGAACAAACCCTTTTAGGCGGAATAGCCATTCGGGCCTATCTTTCAACGCTGTGGTGAGCCTCGCGTGATCAAGGACCGGACTGTCAGACACATACCAAGTTACATAGTCTGGATGTACGCTGGCAACCGACGCTTCATTGCTTAACTTGGCACCAAGCGTCAAAATCGATACCGCGCTCGGCTCTACAATAACAGGCAACGGCAAGCCGTTGTTCTGGCAGGCATTATCTACATCTGCGACACGCTGCGCACACTTGGTCTGCACCAACAGATCGGCCGCAGCCATTTGCTGTGCCACTTGAGGTGACACCAGAGGGTCGGATAGTAGCGCATTGATATTTAACGCATCTACCAGCGTGACGATCCCGGAATAGATCAAATCCGGCTCGGCTATCGCTGTGTTGGCAATGGCGGCGGGGTCTGCGATCCCGCTTGCTTCGATGATAAGGTGGTCCGGTCGCGGACGGCGATCAAGCGCATCCCCTAGCGCCAGAAACAAATCCGTCCCCATGGTGCAGCAAATGCAGCCGTTGGTCAGCGCAATCACATCGTCGTCCTGCGCTTCGATAAGCGCCTTATCGATGTTGATGGCACCAAAATCATTGACCATCACCATCAAGCGCAATCCATGAGGTTGCGCGAGCAAACGATTGATCAGAGTGGTCTTTCCAGCCCCGAGATAACCGCTGATCACGGTGAGCGGAAGTCGGTTCACGACAGCAGCACCTGCCCGCCACTGACTGTGCCCAAAACCGGCACATCCCTGAGATCTTCGGGTTCAACAGAAAGCGGGTCTTCCCCCAAAACCGCAAAGTCAGCGATCTTGCCTGTTTCAATGCTGCCGATCTCGCTGTCGAGCTTCAGCGTATAGGCCGCACCGAGTGTAATCAGGGTCAAGGCCTCTGGTACCGTAATGCGTTGTTCCGGCCCCAGCGTGCGGCCTGACATTGTCTTGCGGTTGACGGCACACCACGCAGTAAAGAGCGGCCCCATGGGCGTGACCGGCGCGTCCGAATGAAGCGCAACCGAGACGCCCGCATCGAGGGCGGAGCGTGCAGCGTTCATCCGGCTTGCACGGTCTTCGCCGATGGTGAGGGCCACATGCTGATCTCCGAAGTAATACAGATGGTTGGAGAATATATTGGTGCAGAGGCCCAACTCCCGTGCACGGGCGAATTGATCCGGTCCCATCATCTGACAGTGCTGGAAAACATGGCGGGCACCGGGCCATGGATGCTTCCGAGCAGCTGCCTCACAGGCATCCAGTGACACTTCAGAGGCTTCGTCCGCATTGACGTGGATATGCATCTGAACGCCGTGTTTATACATCGCTTCGCAGAGGGCAAAAATCTCTTCCGGTGTGCTGTTCCACAAGCCGTTCGGCTGTCCCCCGATGTAGTGCGGCCACTTCACGCGGCCCGTCCATCCTTGGATAGAACCGTCAGTCATCAGCTTCACCGCCCCCAGGCGCAGTTTATCGGTTGATCGTTTCTTGAGCGCGAGCGCGCGTGTGGCGAGGGTTTCAGGATCGGCACCGGTCGCCCCGAGCGCGGGCACGATGCGGATGCCAAAATCATCTTCACCAGTGATCCGCACCATTTCGGCCACGTCGGAATCTTCCATGGTCGAATAGAGGTCCGTGACGGTCGTCACCCCCGCAAGACGACAGACGTCGGCGTAAAGCCGCAAGGCATCCTCGCCTTGCGAGAGACTGCGAAAGTCGATGCCGAGGCGCCGCATGATCGGAAACATGGCTGCCATTTCCTGAAGTTCGCCATTGGGAGCGCCATCCTCGCCCTTGATCACACCCTCGACATTGGTCTGGGCCGAATATTGCGCCATCTCCAACGCCGAGGAATTCACGCACATCAGATGGAAATTGGAGAACATCACAGAGATGGGACGGGTGGTAGACACAGCATCCAGATGGTGTTTGTTCATCCGCTCAGAGGGCAGAAATATCGGGTCCAGCCCCCATGCGAACATCGGCTCGCCTTCAGGCATTTCGGCATCTCGTTCTTTCAGGCGCGCGATGACCGCATCGAGCGAGGTCATCCCCTCGTGCAGCTTCCCCTGCGGGTCGAGGCGGTCGTGAAAGCCGGCATATGCAAAATCCCACATCTTGCCCGCCATCATATGCGCGTGGCCCTCGACGAAACCGGGCATGAGAATGGTGTCTGCCAAACGGTCATCATGTGTGACCTGCCCCCAGTCATCCGCGCAATCGGCACCACCGACAGCCAGAATTTTCCCATCCTGCACAGCAACATGGGTCGCCTCGGGACGGCTGGGATCCATCGTGATTATCTTTTTGGCGCTGAAAACGGTGATATCGGTCATACGGCCCCCTGAAGCATTTGGCATCACGCTAGCGCAGCACCATGCGTCAGGGAACCAAAATCAACCCAAGGCGTATCCGGTGCCGCGCACGGTACGGATCGGGTCATCCGGCACCACTTGGGTCAGCACTTTGCGAAGCCGTGCAATATGAACATCCACTGTCCGCGTATCGACGTAGATATCGCGCCCCCAGACCAGATCGAGAAGCTGGTCCCGGCTCAGGACACGGCCCTGCTTTTCAAGGAATGTCACAAGGAGACGGTACTCGGTCGGACCAAGCTTGAGCTCATGACCACCACGGCTCACGCGGTGGCTTTCAGGGTCAAGGCTGATGTCCTGATAGACCAAAGCAGCCCCTGCCGCCGAGGGACGTGAGCGGCGAAGTTGTGTGCGGACACGCGCCATCAGTTCCCGCAAAGAGTACGGTTTGACCACATAGTCGTCAGCACCCGTCTCAAGGCCGCGCACGGTGTCTACTTCCTCTGATCGCGCGGACAGCATGATCACAGGGATGTTGCGCGTGTCTTCTCGTGTCTTCAGCTGACGGCAGACCTCAATCCCGCTCATCAGTGGCATCATCCAGTCGAGGATCACCAGATCAGGTGTGATCTCGTCGACCTGCAACATCGCCTCTTCGCCGTTTTCGGCCCGGCTGACGGCGTATCCTTCGGCTTCGAGGTTATAAGCCAGCACTTCACGCTGCGCCGGTTCGTCCTCGACCAGAAGCACATGGGGTTGGGTGGCAGACATATGCTTTACGCCTTGGTGATCAAAGACGTTTTGTCCGCCTTGGGACGTGCTTCGTCTGGATGCTCACCAGTCACAAGATAGACGACCTGTTCGGCAATCGATGTGACGTGGTCGCCCATGCGCTCGGTGTTTTTCGCAATGAAGTGCAAATGCATACAGGCCGTGATGTTGCGCGGATCTTCCATCATGAAGGTCAGGAATTCGCGGAACAAAGCGTTGTACATCTGATCGACGTCTTCGTCGCGGTCGATCACGTCCTGTGCCAATTCAGCGTCGCGTTGAATATAGGCATCAAGCGCGTCTTTCAGCATGCCCTCAACCGTCAGCGCCATTCTGCGGATCGCACCGCCGCTGTCGTCTACAGCAGCAAGCGAGGCCAGAACGCTTGTCCGCTTGGCCATGTTCTTGGCATAGTCGCCAATCCGTTCAAGATTTGCGCTGATCTTAATCACGCTGAGGATGACGCGCAGATCAATGGCCGTGGGCGCCCGCAGAGCAATAATGCGCGCCGCACTCTCGTTGATCTGGTTTTCCAGGAAGTCGATGGCCTTGTCAGCGCCACGTACTTCTTCAGCCAGATCCTCATCACGGGTTTCGAGGGACTTGGCGGCCTGACGGATGGCGTTCTCGACCATTCCGCCCATTTTCATGATCTGTGCCTGAACCGCTTCAAGGTCGCGGTCAAAAGCGGATGCGATGTGTTGATCCTGCATGATATTATCCAATACGTCCTGTGATATAGCTCTCAGTGCGGGGGTCTTCGGGCTGGGTGAATATCTTGTCTGTTTCACCAAACTCCACCAGATTACCGAGGTGGAAGAACGCGGTTTTCTGGCTCACACGGGCGGCCTGCTGCATGGAGTGGGTGACGATCACAACCGAATAGTCGCGGCGAAGCTCGTCAATAAGTTCTTCAACCTGCGCTGTCGCAATCGGGTCGAGCGCCGAACAAGGCTCGTCCATAAGCAGAACTTCAGGCTCTGTCGCCACTGCACGGGCGATACAGAGGCGCTGCTGCTGCCCCCCTGACAGGCCTGTACCGGGCGCATGCAACCGGTCCTTCACCTCATCCCAGATCGCGGCGCGCCGCAAAGAACGCTCAACAATTTCGTCAAGATCGGTCTTGTTGCGCGACAATCCGTGGATGCGCGGTCCGTAGGCCACGTTATCATAAATCGACTTCGGGAACGGGTTCGGCTTTTGGAAAACCATCCCAACCTTGGCACGCAACTGAACGGGATCGACATTGCGGTCATAGATGTCTTCGCCATCCAGCAGGATGTCGCCTTCGACACGGCAGATATCAATCGTGTCGTTCATCCGGTTGATGCACCGCAGAAAGGTCGATTTCCCGCAACCTGACGGACCGATGAAGGCGGTCACGGTCTTGTCTTCGATATCGACATTCACGTCCTTGATGGCATGGTTATCGCCATAGTAGACCTGTATGTCGCGCGCCGCGATCTTGACGGTATTTGTGGTCACGTCGTTCTCCGCAATTATTGTATCTTTCATGGCCCTAACCCCTTCTACCAACGCCGCTCGAACCGGCGACGCAAGATAATGGCGAGGATGTTCATCGACAGCAGGAATACCAGCAAAACGATGATCCCGCCCCATGCTTTCTCGTAAAAGCTTGGGTCAGCCCGTGCCGCCCAAGTGTAAATCTGTGCAGGCATCGCCGAGTTGGGGTCGGTAAAGCCCGCGACGACACCATCGGGATACCCCCGCGCAACAAAGCCCACCATACCGATCAGCAGCAAGGGTGCCGTTTCACCAAGCGCTTGAGCCAGACCGATGATCGTACCGGTCAGGATACCCGGCATGGCCAGCGGCAGCACGTGGTGGAAAACCGTTTGCATCTTGGACGCACCGACCCCAAGTGCCGCTTCGCGGATCGACGGTGGCACCGCCTTGAGCGAGGCGCGTGTCGAGATGATGATGGTCGGCAGCGTCATCAGGGTAAGCACCAACCCGCCCACCAAAGGTGCAGACTGTGGCAGGTGCATGAACTGGATAAAGACGGCCAGACCCAGAATGCCGAACACGATGGACGGGACCGCGGCGAGATTTGAAATATTCACTTCGATGAGATCGGTGAAACGGTTCTGCGGTGCGAATTCCTCAAGATAAATGGAGGCTGCGACACCGATCGGCAAGGACAGCACCAGCACCACCAGCATCATGAAAAGCGATCCGACAACGGATGCGCCAATGCCCGCGCCGCCAGGGTTGTCTACGCCGCTGTCCGCACCTGTGATGAAGTTCCAGTTGAACGCACGGGTGATGATCCCCGCCTCGACCAATGCATCGATCAGGTCCAGATCGCCCGCTTCCAGAAAACGGCTGTCTTGCAGGGTGTCGCGTGTGACACGGCCTGTCAAATATCCGTCAACCCGTGACGCCGCTGCCAGCTCGAACCTGACGGGTGTGCCAAGGTCTTGCGCGTTGGCGCGGTAATGGTCGCGCAGCGTGCCGCCGGGCTTGCCCAGCAACCGCCCGATTGCGGCAGCATCAAACGAAACGCTGATCCCTTCGGCCTCGAGTGCTCCGCGAATTTCCTCAATCAGCAAACCCTCGTATGCCTTCGTTTTGAAAAGCTGTCCTTCTGCTTCCGCGAAACCCTCTTCGCTCAGGGTAAAGTCTACGGCCACAACCGTATGGGTAAAGGCGGGAAGGCCCGACCGGATGATCGAAAAGGCCAGCACCACGATAAAGAACACACCGATCAGGATCGCGCCGATCCCGTAGAACCGGAACCGTTTTTCTGCTGCATTGCGTCGGGCCGTCCGGCTGTCGACGGTCAACAGTGATTTGTGACGGCGCTCGGGCGCGCCTGTTGGGCTGAGGCTTGCGTCAGACATCAGTCATATTGCTCCCGGTACTTGCGCACGATGTAGAGCGCGAAAATATTCAGACCCAAAGTGATGACAAACAGGGTCATCCCAAGGGCAAAGGCAACCAGCGCTTCGGGGCTGGCAAAATCCGCGTCGCCGGTCAGCTGGCTGACGATCTTGGCGGTCACGGTGGTCATGGCGTCGAATGGATTGAGCGACAGGCGTGCCGCAGCCCCCGCCCCCAGCACAACGATCATCGTCTCGCCAATGGCACGGCTGGCGGCAAGCAGGATCGCCCCTACAATGCCCGGCAAGGCAGCAGGCAAAACGACTTGCCTGATGGTTTCGGATTTGGTCGCGCCCAACCCGTAAGAGCCGTCGCGCATCGCCTGTGGTACGGCATTGATGATGTCATCTGAAAGCGAGCTTACAAACGGGATCAGCATGATGCCCATGACAAGGCCCGCTGTGACAACGGCGGTACCAGCCTGCATGATGCCTAGACCGTCGCGACCAAAAACGGACACCAGAAGCGGCCCGACCGTCAGCAGCGCAAACAGACCGTACACGATAGTCGGGATACCCGCGAGCACTTCAAGCAAGGGCTTCGCGATCGAGCGGATGCGCGGTGTTGCGTATTCGGACAGATAAATTGCGGCAAAGAGGCCGATTGGGATCGCCACCGCCAGCGCCACGATGGAGATATAGAATGTCCCCCAAAGGAGCGGCAACACGCCCAGATCAGAGCTGCCCCCGCGCCCAGAGAAACTCGGGGCCCAGTTGGTGCCAAAGAAGAAGTCGGCGGCGGGATAAAGGCGGAAGAACTCGATTGTGTTGAAAACCAGCGACAGCACGATGCCGAGTGTCGTCAGGATCGCGATTGAGGCCGCTCCGATAAGCAGATAGCGCACTGCGGTTTCAACCACATTGCGTGCGCGGTAGTCTGGCACGGCTCCGCGCAGCCCCCAAAGCGCGCCTGCAACAGCAAGGGAGATCACAGCAATCGCCATCCATGTGCTGCCCTGTGTGTTCAAGTCGCGGTAGCGTTGGGCAGCTTGCAAAACAGGAGGCGTGATTTGCGAGGTGACAATCGCACCGGAGGCCTGAAGCTTGGCCGATATATCCGTGACATCAGCATCGGGTTGACGCGCGTCGTCTTCACTCAATGCGCCCTGTGCAACAGCCATATCAAGCCCGTTGGCGGCGCGACGGACTTCGGAAAGGACCAACCCCCGCGAGGAGCTTTCGGCGATCGCACTGTCGGGGATCAGATTGGAAACCGAACTATTGACAATCCATGGCTGGATCAAAAGCCATGCCACGAGAAGGAAAAAGGCAGGCACCGCCGCTTTGATCGCTACGTTACCGCCGTAGTAATTTGGCAAGGAATGCATCTTGCGACGGTCACCGCCAGCGTGCTGAAGCACCCGCATCCGACCGGCGAAATACCCGCCAATCGCAATCGTCAGGACGATTAGAAAAACCCAGAGTAATGGCATGTAGCCCCCACACAGCCAACGGACTTTCGTCCTATTCGTAAAGTCGGGGGCAGCAGAATGCCGCCCCCGAAGTCTTCATCATCTGACGCGGCTTAAGAGCCTGCGCCCAAAGTCTTTTCATCAGCAACAGTTGCTTGCGTGTCCGCCAGTTCCGGATCGGAAACCAGACCGTAGTTCGCAAGCGGGCCGGAAGGACCAGCCAGTTCGTCGGCTACAAAGAACTGCGCGTATTCTTTCAAACCGGGGATCACGCCGATGTGTGCTTTCTTCACGTAGAAGAACAGCGGACGCGATACAGGATATTCACCTGATGCGATGGTCTCGGTGGATGGTGCAACGTCGCCCATTGTAGCAACTTTGAGCTTGTCCTGGTTGTTCTCGTAGAACGCCAGACCGAATACGCCGATGCCGTCTGTATTGGCATCGATCCGTGCAAGTGTCTCGGTGTAGTCACCGTCGATGTCCACTGACTTGCCGTCCTGACGCACGTCAAGGCAGGCATCCTCAGCGTCGTCCTCGGACATGCCGCCGTCCATCATGGCCTGCATGGCCCCTGTGTCTTCACAGCCCTTCAGCAGAACCTTGTCTTCGAAAACTTCACGTGTGCCGTGCTTGGTGCCGGGGATGAACATGGCGATTTCAGCGTCTGGGAGATCGCTGTTGAAGTCGGACCACGTGTCATAGGAGTTCTCGACAATCGCGCCATCTTTCAGGACCTTCGCGCCGATGGCGTTGAAGATATCGGAAGGCTGGAACGCTGTGTAGGCTGGTCCGTTGATCTGGGACGCAAAGACGATCCCGTCATAGCCGATACGGACTTCGATGATGTCGGTCACGCCGTTTTCGGCACATGCCTTGATCTCTTTTTCACGGATGGCGCGGGATGCGTTGGCCACGTCGATGGTGTTTTCGCCAACGCCTTCGCAGAACCGCTTCAGACCGGCGGAAGAGCCGCCTGATTCAACAACAGGTGTCGGGAAGTCTGTATTTTCGCCAAAAGCTTCGGCGACGATGGATGCATAGGGCAGCACGGTGGACGAACCGGCTACCTGAACGTTGTCGCGTGCGGCAGCAGCAGTTGCGGAAAGTGCGGCAATTGCCAGCGCGGATGTCGTCAGTTTTGTCAGTGACATGATGTCTCCTGTCAGCGTTGAAATCGAAAATCACCCCCTTGGTGATTGGGCCTCAACTACGGGCGCCATGCTTAGCTTTTGTGACAGTTGTGTTACAGATTTATGACAAAGACCGCTGGACGCCGTTTAGGCCAGTTTTTCTGCACGATCAGCCGGTGCCGCTTCGCTATCCATCGGTAGAATAACCGTAAATTCAGCCCCTTCGCCCACAGTCGACGCGATCTTGAGCCGGCCGCGGTGCCGGTTGAGGATGTGTTTCACAATCGCCAACCCCAACCCTGTACCGCCCAAAGCGCGGCTGCGGTGGCTGTCCGCGCGGTAGAATCGCTCTGTCAGTCTCGGCAAATGCTCCGGCGCGATACCATTACCGTAATCCCGCACAGTTACCCGCACCGCTGGGCCACGCATGGCCGGATCGTGAAGCGAAGTCTCCGCACCGATATCCACGAATTTCCCGGGCGCGCCGTATTTGATCGCGTTTTCGATGAGGTTGGTAAAAACCTGCAACAACTGATCCGCATCCGCCGTCAGCGTGATCCGGTCCTCGCCGAAAGACGGCCGCAAAAGAACATCTCGGTCCACGGCAAGCGGGTTAAGATTGCGCAATGTACTTTGCAAGATGTCGCGCAGGTTCACAGGCGTTGTCGGGCGCACCCGCTCGTCGGCTTCGACGCGGCTGAGCGATAACAGGTCACCCACAAGCCGGTTCATTCGCTCCGTCTCGCCTGCCATGATCTGCAAAAACCGGTCGCGGGCTTTGGCATCATCTCTGGCCGGACCGCTCAGCGTTTCGATAAACCCCATCAGCGACGTCAGCGGCGTGCGCAATTCGTGACTGACATTGGCGACAAAATCACGGCGCATCTGACCCGCCTGTGCCGCATGGGTCATGTCTTCGAAACTTGCGATCAGACTGCTGCCTGTGCCGATTGCCCGCAGTGTGACCTGATAAGTGAGCGGACGCACCGGATCACCGCCAAGGTAGGGCACACTGCGCGGTTTGCCGTCTTCCAAAAGACCTTCTACCGCCTCGACCAGCGTGGGCTGACGCAGCACTGTTACGAAATGACGGTCAACCGCGCCCTTGCCAAGCAACCCCTCGGCCTGTGCGTTGATTGCGACGATCCGCTCATGTCGGTTGATCGCAAGCGCAGGCAACGGCAAAGCCGCCAGCACATCATTCAATATGCCGCGGTCGGCCATCTTTAGAGCGGTTTCAGATCACGGCGGAAGCGGGCCGCATTTTCCGAGTAGTGCTGCGCACTCGCGGTGAGCTTCGCGATGGCACCCGCGTCGAGTTCGCGTACAACCTTGCCCGGTGCCCCCATGACGAGCGAGCCGTCCGGAATGACCTTGTTTTCAGTAATCAGCGCACCGGCACCTATCAGACAATTTTTGCCGATCTTTGCGCCGTTCAGCACAGTGGCACCCATCCCGATCAGGCTGTTGTCGCCAATGCTGCACCCGTGCAGCATCACTTTGTGACCGATTGTACAATTCTCACCGATGGTCAGCGGAAAGCCGGGATCAGTGTGAAACACACAGTTTTCCTGCACGTTGCTGCCCTTGCCGATGTGAATTACCTCGTTGTCGCCGCGCAGGGTCGATCCGAACCAGACCGATGATGCGGCATCCAGCACAACATTGCCGATCACATTCGCATCCGGTGCCACCCAAGCGCTGTCGTCAACGGTGGGGCTAATCTCTGCCAAAGCATAAAGGGTCATGTGTCATCCTCGAATTCGGTTTGCAGTTTTCTTACGTGATCCACCAGTCGCGGTTGCTGTGAGCGGCGGAACCGCTCGGCCGTAATGATCGCCTTCAGCCGTGCTTCGGTCTCTGCCAGATCGTCGTTGACGAGAACATAGTCATACCCGTCCCAGTGACTGATTTCATCCCAGCTTGCCGCCATGCGCAGCGCGATCGTGTCGGGGCTGTCCTGCCCGCGTGACACCAGACGGCGCTTTAATTCAGCAATGGAGGGCGGCAGGATGAAAATCGACAGCACGTAATCCTTGAGCGCGGAATTGCTGATCTGCTGTGCCCCCTGCCAGTCCACGTCAAACAGTACATCCCGCCCTGCTTCGATCGCTTCTTGTACAGGGGCGCGGGGTGATCCGTAGTAGTTGCCAAAGACCCGCGCATGTTCAAGCATATCGCCCTGATTTACCGAATTTCGGAAATCTTCCTGCGTGGTGAAATAATAATCCAGCCCTTCGACCTCTCCCTCGCGTGGTGGCCGCGTGGTGGAAGAGACCGAGAACTGCAATGACGTATCCCAATCGCGCAGCTTGCGCGCCAGCGTTGATTTGCCCGCCCCCGAAGGCGAGCTGAGAATGATCAGAAGGCCACGTCTGTCCGCTTGTGCGCCATTCATAACTTACTCCACATTCTGAACTTGTTCGCGCATTTGGTCGATCACAGCTTTGAGCGCGAGACCCACTTGGGTGAGCTCTTTCATCTGCGCTTTGGAGCATAATGTGTTTGCTTCGCGGTTGAACTCCTGGATCAGGAAATCCAGTTTACGCCCCACGGCACCGCCACCTTTTAACAATGCTTGTGCGGCTGTAACATGGGCGTGCAGACGGTCGATTTCTTCTGTGATGTCGGCTTTGACAGCAATAAGTGCCAACTCTTGTGCGACACGGTCCTGATCGGCACCTTCGGTGTTTTCCAATATGCGGGCCAGATTGTCGCGCAATGTCTGGGCCATCGCGTCTGCTCTTGCTGGCACCATATCCGCTGCCTGCCGTGTGAGGTCGGATACCTGCTCAAGCTGGGCACCAAGGACATCGCGCAGCGCGCCCCCCTCTTCTGCACGCATAGCGTCAAAGTCTGCCAGCACAGTATCCGCATCCGCCAGCAGCACTGCGCAAAGTGCAGCGGCATCGTCCTGATAGACCGGTTGTTCCAGCACGCCACGCATCGTCACAATATCCGTCGCCTTGGACGGTGCCAGCGAAACTCCCGCATCCATCGCGCGTTCTTCGATCTTGTGCAGCGCCGCCAGTACTGTATCGAGGTGTGCAGTGTTTACAGCCAGTGCACCGTCCTGATCTTCACGTGTCAGACGCAAATTGCAGGTGATATTCCCACGTGCCGCAACAGCACCCAATTTCTTGCGCAGACCCGCTTCCAACCCCTCGACCCAGTCAGGGACACGCAAACGCAGGTCTAACCCACGTCCATTGACACTTCGCACTTCCCAGCTCCATCTGAAGGGCGCATGCGTTCCAACGCCTGAGGCAAAGCCGGTCATCGACCGGATAATAGCGCCCTGCTTGTGTGCAGATCCGGACGTGTTGTGCGTTGATGTCATGTGCCCCCCAATTTGCGTTTCGCCTGCAATACGGGGAAACACCCCAAGTGAGCAAGCCCTGCCACGGTGAGAATGCGGTTAACCAATGTTTAAGAATGAAGGGGAAATTGCGATGTGACATGTTATCTAATTCTTAACAAAAGCTATGGCGTGGGGGCGGCATAGATGTAGTGGTCGCGTGGCGCCGAGCTGTTGCGCACCAGTGCGTCACAATCGGTCGCAGAGGATCAACGCAGATGGACAAGTCACCTCATAACGAGCAGAATGTACTGGCTATGTCAGATTTTCAGTCAACAACCGGATATGCTGCCATTGCGCAGGTCGAAGCCTATTGGGAGGCGGTGCGCGGTACCCGTCTGCTGCCCAAACGCTCTGACATTGATCCCCGCGGCATCGAACGTGCGTTGGAGAACGCCTTTATTCTTGAGCGGATTGCCCCCGGTGTGGCGCGGTTGCGTATCGCGGGCAGCCATCTGAACGACCTGATGGGTATGGAGGTGCGCGGTATGCCGCTCACTGCGATGTTCACACCGGCCGCCCGCACCGAGATTTCCGACCTGCTTGAGATCGTCTTTCAGACACCCGCCATCAGCACGTTGCATCTTTGCTCGGAAGGCGCTGTGGGCCGACCACCACTTGAGGCGCGGTTGATCCTGTTGCCGCTAAAAAGCGATCTGGGCGATGTCAGCCGTGTATTGGGGTGTTTCGTGGCCCAAGGCGATGTAGGTATCGCTCCTCGCAGGTTTGACGTAATGAAGAAAGAGGTGCTGCACATCGCTGCGGGACAGCCGCCGGCACCTGCCCCGACCGAAGCCAAGGTCCCTAAAAGCCCGTCCTTGCCGCGCACGGAGCCCCGCTATTCGACTGGTCTGTCGGAAGATGCACCGACATTCTCCGGCGGGCGAAATAGCGAAGGCAAACGCCGCCCTCCCTACCTGCGTCTGATAAAGACCGACGAATAAGACCGATTTCCAAACCATTATATGGAAATGAAAAACGCCGCCCAGAGCAACCCTCCGCGCGGCGTCTTCGTTGGTATTCCGGCGCTCCTTAACCGGCGGCTTTGGCCGCTTGCTCAGCCCGGCGTGCTGTCAGCTCCTCAGCGACAAGGAACGCGAGTTCCAAGGACTGGCTTGCGTTCAGACGCGGGTCACAAGCTGTGTGATAGCGATCTGACAGGTCCTCGTCAGACACCGCACGTACACCACCGGTACATTCGGTCACATCCTGACCCGTCATTTCAAAGTGCACGCCACCCGGGATCGTGCCTTCGGCTGCATGAACCCCGAAAAATTCACGTACTTCGCGCAGCACGGAATCGAAAGGCCGTGTCTTGTAACCGGTTGACGACTTGATGGTGTTCCCGTGCATCGCATCACAGGTCCAGACCACATTGGCACCCTCTTCCTGCACTGCCTTGATCAAACGCGGCAGGTGTTCGCCAACAGAACCCGCACCAAAACGCGCGATCAATGTCAGGCGGCCGGCTTCGTTTTCGGGGTTGAGTTTCGCCATCAGTTTTTTGAGGTCATCAGCCGTCATGCTTGGACCACACTTAAGGCCAATCGGGTTCATGACGCCTGAGGCGAATTCCACATGCGCCCCGTCAGGCTGACGTGTGCGGTCACCGATCCAGATCATATGACCGGAACCCGCAAGCCACTTGCCTGTCATACTGTCCTGACGGCACAGCGCCTCTTCGTATTCCAGCAACAGCGATTCATGGCTGGTATAGAACTCAACCGATTGCAGCGTATGGGCCGTATCCGCGTTGACACCGGCCGCTGACATGAAATCAAGCGTGTCGGAGATGCGGTTTGCAATATCGCGGTACTTGGCCGCGCGCTCTCCATCGGTAAAGCCCAGTGTCCAACCATGGACCTGATGCACATCCGCGTAGCCACCTGTCGAAAAAGCGCGCAGAAGGTTCAGCGTTGCAGCGGCCTGAGTATAGGCGCGCAGCATTTTGTCCGGGTTCGGAATTCGCGCATCAGCGGTGAAGTCCAAATCGTTGATGATGTCGCCACGGTAGCTCGGCAGTTCCACGCCATCCACCGTTTCGGTGTTGGCCGAACGCGGCTTTGCAAACTGACCGGCCATGCGGCCCAGTTTGATCACCGGAACCTTGGCCCCGTAGGTCAACACGATCGCCATCTGCAACAACACCTTGAAGGTATCACGAATCGCGTCAGAGCTGAATTGCTCAAAGCTTTCGGCGCAGTCGCCGCCTTGCAGCAGGAAGGCCTCGCCACGGCTCGCAGCCGCCAGATGCTTTTTCAAGCGCTGGGCTTCGCCGCCAAATACCAGAACCGGATATCGTCCAAGCTGCGCCTCAACCGCATTCAGGGCGGCTGTATCGGGATAGTCGGGCATCTGGATGCGCGGCTTCGCGCGCCAGCTTGATTTGCTCCAGTTCGTCATGTCGTATTCACTCCGCGGTCGTGTGCGCCGATTGTCAGCGCTATCAGAACCCTTTCTATACAAAAGCCCGTGCGCAGAGGCCAGAACGCATTTTACCCCATTGACGTCTCGGCCACTGCGTGAGCAAGGTTTTCGCCAAGATGTGTCGCTCTTGTGATAGGACATCTACAAAAGCAACAGGAACAAAGGACGCTGTGATGTCTTCACTGCGCTCGGCCACCCGCATCCCCGTAGACGCAGACAAGCCACGCCGCTTTGTCTTTGTCCTGCTCGATCAATTCAGCTTGCTTTGCTTTGCCACAGCGATTGACAGCCTGCGCATCGCAAACCGGATGGCGGAAAAGCAGCTATATAACTGGGTCACGATGGGTGAAGGCGGTGAAAGTGTTGCCTGTTCCGCGGGAACAGTTTTCAAACTGGATCATGATCTGGAAGAACTGACCCGCGATGACACCATCATGGTTTGCGGTGGCATGAATGTGCAGGACGCCACCACCAAGAAGGTACTGGGATGGCTGCGCCGTGAAGCGCGTAAGGGGTTGGTCATGGGCGGGCTGTGCACTGCGTCATATGCATTGGCCAAAGCCGGTCTGCTGGATGGCAAGAAAGCGACGATCCACTGGGAAAACCAGGACAGTTTCTCCGAAGAATTTCTGGAGGTCACGCTGACCAAATCCGTCTTCGTGGTGGACGGCAACCGGCTTACCACTGCGGGCGGCACCTCCTCGATTGACCTGATGCTCAAACTGATTGCCGACGATCAGGGCGAAGAGCTGGCAAATTCGGTTGCCGATCAGCTGATCTATTCCTCCATCCGCACCGATCAGGATACACAACGACTGTCCGTCCCGACCCGTATCGGTGTGCGCCATCCCAAGCTCTCTCAGGTCATCCAGATGATGGAGAACAACATCGAGGAACCGATCAGCCCTTCGCTGTTGGCCAAGGATGTGGGCATGTCGACGCGACAATTGGAACGGCTTTTCCGGCGCTACCTCAACCGCTCTCCGAAACGCTACTACATGGAACTGCGCTTACAAAAAGCGCGCAACCTGCTGATGCAGACGGACATGAGCGTCATCAACGTAGCCCTGGCCTGTGGTTTCGCCTCGCCCTCGCATTTCTCGAAATGCTACCGCGCCCATTACGAGACAACACCCTACCGCGAGCGCGGCAGCCATGCGGCGCGGTTGTCGATTTGATCTCATAGACTGGAAGCTCCTGATGAAAACACTCGCTGCATTTGTCTTCCCCGGATTTGAAACGCTGGATTATTTCGGCCCTATCGAGATGCTGGGCGGCTACGGCAGCGAGACGGAGATCATCACCGTCGCGAAAAACCGCGAACCGGTGCCAAGCGTTCATGGCCAGAAGATCGTCATTGATAAAACCATAGCCGAGAAAACCGATTACGATCTCTTGCTGATCCCCGGCGGCGTTGCTGCACATGAGGCGGGTGCCGATGAGGAGCTTTTGCAGTGGTTTCGCGACGTATCGGCGACGGCAGAGCGTGTGATGACGGTCTGCACCGGCTCGATCTTGCTGGGCATGTCCGGTGTTCTTGACGGTCACCGTGCAACAACCAACAAGATGGCTTTCACCCGCACCGTGCCGATCGCGCCAAAGGTTGATTGGGTGAAAGAGGCACGATGGGTGCGAGACGGCAAGTTCTACAGCAGTTCTGGCGTATCTGCTGGTATGGACATGGCACTGGCAGTCATGGCCGATCTGTTCGGGATGGAGATGGCGGACCGCATTGCGCTGGGTAGTGAATACGAATGGCACAAGGACGCAACCCGCGATCCCTTTGCCAAGCTCGCCGGACTGGTCTGACCTTTCGATAGCCGGCCTATTGCGCGATACGATAAACCGCGCCGTCCCCCACCGATAGAAACCAGATCGACCCGTCAGGTGCCTCTACAATATCGCGCACACGGCTGGTCTGGGGCGTTTTTATCTGTTCCACTTCGCGCAGCGGATTGCCCGCAAGACGGCTGATATAGTCGAACTTGAGCGACCCCACAAATATCTGACCGCGCCAGTCTGGAAACATCTTGCCCGAATAGACCAACAGCCCCGAGGGCGCGATGGAGGGATCCCAGTAGAGTGCCGGTTGCTCCATGCCTTCTTTCGCTGTGCCCTCTCCGATCTTGCCACCCGAATAGTGAACCCCGTAAGAAATCACCGGCCAGCCATAATTCGCACCGCGCTTCACGCGGTTCACTTCGTCGCCGCCGCGCGCGCCATGCTCCGAGACCCACAGATTGCCTTGCAGGTCCAACCCCGCCCCTTGCGGATTGCGATGCCCGTAGGACCAGATTTCTGGCAAGACAGCATCACGGCCCACAAACGGATTGTCCTTGGGAACCGACCCGTCGCGGTTCACGCGAATGACGGACCCGTTATGTCGGCGAAGATCCTGTGCGGCAGGACGGTCGCCGCGGTCGCCAATGGTCATAAACAGCGTGCCGTCCGTCCCTTCAACCACGCGGGAGCCGAAATGCCGCCCCCCGCTGCTGCCAGCTTTCATCTCGAACAGCTCTTTCACGTCCTCAAGTCGGGTGCCGCCCTTGCGATAGATGGCGCTGGCCAGTGCCGTTCCGCTGCCGCGTCCCGCCTGCGGCGTCGCGTATGTCAGAAACAGCGTGCGGGTGCGCTCAAAATCACGCGCAAGGGTGATGTCGAGCAACCCGCCCTGCCCGCTGTCCGCCACCCTTGGAACGCCGGTGATTTCGCGATTGGTCCCATCAAGACTATGGATCAAGGTTCCTTCACGTAGCGTCACCAGGGCCCCGCCTTCTGGCAGCGGTGCCACAGCCCAAGGTGTGTCCAACCCCGTTACAACAGGCTCTAATGTCATTTGTGCCTGCGCAATAACGGGGACGCCCGCACAGGTTGCAATTGCGGCTATACACAGGAAATTCCGGAAGTTGGGGATCAATCGCATACCATTTCTCCTTGGGGTTGCCCTCTTTACAGGAAATCTAACCTTCTCAAGGCAGATTGCCACTGACAGCGTCCTCAACTCTGCGCGAACAACGGTCTACCGTCCTGAAAAAGCGCTTTTCTTTTGATTTACGCCCGCATAACCTTTGCCGCGAACATCATGTTCCAACAAGGGAGAACCACATGAAAAAGATGCTTATGGCCACAACGGCTGCAGCTCTGGTTGCGACGAGCGCGTTCGCAGACGGCCACGCAAAAGAAGTTAAACTCGGCGTTCTGTTCGGCTTTACCGGCCCGATTGAATCACTGACTGGCCCGATGTCAGCTGGTGCAGAAATGGCGATGAACGAAGTTACCGAAAGCGGTATGTTCATGGACGGCGCGAAGGTCACGTCGATCCGTGCCGATTCTGGCTGTATCGACAACGGTATGGCTGTAGCCTCCGGCGAACGTCTGATCGCTGAAGGTGTTGCAGGCATCATCGGTGCTGACTGTTCCGGTGTTACGGGCGCTGTGCTGCAGAACGTTGCCATTCCAAATGGCATGGTCATGATATCGCCCTCCGCGACATCCCCCGGCCTGACCACAATGGAAGACAACGGCCTGTTTTTCCGCACCTCCCCCTCTGACGCCCGCGAAGGCGAAGTCATGGCGGAAATTCTGGTCGAGCGTGGCGTGAAATCCATCGCCCTGACCTATACCAACAACGACTACGGCAAGGGTCTGGCGGACGCGATTGAAACATCGTTCAAAGCAGTCGGCGGCGAAGTCACAATCGTAGCGGCACACGAAGACGGCAAAGCAGACTACTCCGCTGAAGTCGGCGCGCTGGCATCTGCCGGTGGTGATCTGCTGGTTGTTGCGGGCTACCTTGACCAAGGTGGTGCGGGCATCATCAAATCCGCGCTGGACGCAGGCGCATGGGAGCAGTTCGGCCTACCTGGCGGCATGATCGGTGAAAACCTGCCAAAGACAATCGGTCCTGATCTGGATGGCTCTTATGGCCAGATCGCCGGCTCCGAAGGCAACGGCATCGACACACTGGTTTCCATGGCAGGCGATGCGTTTGACGCGACATCCCCTTACACGCCCGAAGCCTATGACGCGGCAGCGCTGCTCATCCTAGCGATGCAGGCCGCAGGATCAACAGATCCGGCTGCTTACAAGGACGAGATCCTGAATGTGGCAAATGCGCCGGGTGAAAAGATCTATCCTGGTGAGCTGGGCAAAGCGCTTGAGATGATCAAGGCAGGCACAGAGGTCGACTATGTCGGTGCTTCTGCGGTTGAGCTGATCGGTCCCGGCGAATCTGCGGGTACATACCGTATGATCGAAGTCCAGGACGGCAAGAACGCGACAATCGGCTTCAAATAAGCCAATCTAAACAGACAGATACAGCCCGTGTTTAACGCGGGCTGTATCCATATTTGATAAGATCAGAATGATCATGCGACCCAATGTGGCGCGAACGGGGATGGACAGATGGTGCACTCAGATGAGCACATGATCGTCGTTGACGATCTGCACAAGCATTTCGGCGGCTTTCACGCGGTGGACGGATCGAGCCTGTCGATTGACAAGGGGTCCATCACTGGATTGATTGGCCCAAATGGCGCTGGAAAAACAACCCTTTTCAATGTGATCGCGGGCGTTCTTAAACCTACTTCCGGTAAGGTTTACATGGACGGCGAAGACATCTCTGGTCTGCCGCCACACACACTGTTCCACAAGGGTCTGTTACGCACCTTCCAGATCGCGCACGAGTTTCATTCCATGTCCTGCCGCGAAAACCTGATGATGGTCCCCGGTGGCCAATCGGGCGAAACGCTCTGGAACACATGGTTTGGCCGCAAGCGCATCGCCGATGAAGAGCGCGCGCTAAAAGCAAAGGCTGACGAAGTTCTCGAGTTCCTTACCATCGAACATCTGGCCGAACAGAAAGCCGGTCAAATCTCGGGTGGTCAGAAAAAACTGCTGGAGCTGGGCCGCACCATGATGGTGGACGCCAAGATCGTCTTTTTGGACGAAGTTGGTGCCGGTGTGAACCGCACCCTGCTCAACACGATCGGGGATGCCATTCTGCGCCTTAACAAAGAGCGCGGCTACACATTTGTCGTGATTGAACATGACATGGATTTTATCGGACGGTTGTGTGATCCAGTCATCTGTATGGCCGAAGGTCGCGTGCTGGCCCAAGGGACCCTTGCCGAGATCAAGGCGAACGAGCAGGTCATCGAGGCCTATCTGGGCACGGGTCTGAAAAACAAGGAACAGGTGGGCGCATGAGCCTGCGCGCGCTTGCCTTCGTAACCGCAGCGGCACTCGCCCTGCCCCAGACTGCTGCGGCCTGCTTCCAGCTTTCGCAAAGTGTCTGGATGTGTGGCGGCGGAACATCTTGGCAGGACGCAACGTGGGATGTGTTTGGTGACGGTGCCACTTTGTTGTTTGAGGACTATGCGCTCAGCTTTACTGAAGATTTCCCGGGGGCTGACATTCGCGACGGCGTGACCACGCTTGAAGAGCAATACGTCACATATGCGACGCTGGCCGAAGCCGATGGAAACCCGCCGCTCGAAGTTGTGCGGCAGGAGACTTTGGAAATCGCCGCGGGACGTGCCTTCCGCTCGCTTCAGCTGGACCGCTACGAGGACGTAGAAACCGTGAGCGCCGTGATGATGGCCGACGTCGACGCCGCACGCATCATGCTTTACCTCGACGGGCCGCAAACGCTCGACTGGGATGTGATCGATGCAGACTCGCGTGCCGTCTTGGACATGCTGCGCGGCAGTTGTGCGGATCAGAAAACCTGTATCAGCGCGGATCGCGCAAAAGAACGTAACGAATGAAGAAAAGAGACCTGACATGAGCGATCCTTACGGCGACCGCGGCAACAAGGACGCGTCGATCACCAACCCCAAGGGGATGGGATCAGAGATACCCCAGCGCGGTGGCACCAGCTTTGCCGCGCCCGGCGGGCCGTTCCTGATTGGCGATGGCATGACAGCAGGCTACGGCAACGGCCCCGATATCCTGCATGATTGCACCATCGCCGTTGATAAGGGCGAGATTGCCGTGATCGTGGGTCCGAACGGTGCCGGTAAATCAACAGGGATGAAAGCGGTCTTTGGCATGCTCGACATGCGCAAGGGCCATGTACGGTTGGACGGCGAAGACATCACCGATCTTAGCCCGCAAGACCGCGTGGCCAAGGGCATGGGCTTTGTGCCGCAGACCTCGAACATCTTTACCTCCATGACGGTGGAGGAAAATCTTGAAATGGGGGCATTCATCCGCACCGATGATTTCAGCGATACGATGGCGCAGGTCTACGACCTGTTCCCGATCCTCAAGGAAAAGCGCCTGCAAGCGGCTGGCGAACTGTCGGGCGGCCAGCGCCAACAGGTTGCCGTGGGGCGTGCCTTGATGACGCAGCCCAAGGTCTTGATGCTGGATGAGCCGACAGCGGGTGTGTCCCCAATTGTGATGGACGAGTTGTTTGACCGGATCATCGAAGTCGCGCGCACAGGAATCCCCATCCTCATGGTGGAACAGAATGCGCGCCAAGCGCTTGAAATCGCCGATAAAGGTTATGTTCTGGTACAAGGTGCAAACGCCTATACCGGCACGGGTAAAGAGCTTTTGGCCGATCCCGAAGTTCGCAAATCGTTCTTGGGGGGCTGAGCCGATGCGCAGTTTGATTTTAGCAATGATGCTGTCCGCCGGACCAGCGCTGGCCTCTGACCTCTCCTGCACCTTCACGCAGGAATGCATGGAAGGCGAAAGCTGTGCCGAGACAAACTATGCCTTCGCCGTTGAGGGCATGAACGACAAGGGCCGTGCGGTCACGGGCGTGACTGACAGTGAAACCATGCGCGGCAATCTGGTTGAGACGGATGGCCAACAACACATCGTATTTGTCGGCAAAGGGGCCCTGCATATGCTGAGCATCTCCGAAGGGAATGAGACACGTTATACGGTTCACATGGGCGGACCAATGGCGATTACCTATCTTGGTTCTTGTGAAATGGGTGACGGCTGATGGATCTTCTCAACGCACTAATCGCTTTCCTGAACTACGTCTTTGTCCCCGGTGTCGCCTACGGCTCTCAGCTTGCGCTTGGCGCACTTGGTGTGACGCTGGTCTACGGCATCTTGCGGTTCTCAAATTTCGCCCATGGCGACACCATGGCCATGGGGGCCATGGCCACGGTCCTGCTGACGTGGCTGTTCCAAAGCTGGGGCCTGTCGCTTGGGCCACTGCCAACGGCGCTGCTCGCCCTGCCCTTCGGCATCTTGTTCGCCATCGGGTTGCTGTTGTTCACGGATCGCGCTGTCTATAAATTCTACCGTGTCAAAAAGGCCAAACCGGTCATTCTGGTGATCGTCAGCCTTGGTGTGACCTTTATCTACAACGGTGTGACACGCTTTATCATCGGGGCGGACGACCAGAACTTCTTTGATGGTGAACGCTTCATTATCTCGGCGCGTGATTTCAAAAAGGCCACGGGGTTGGCCGAAGGGCTGTCGTTCAAAACCACGCAAGGGATCACCATTGTGACTGCCATCATCGTGGTAATCGCGCTTTTCTGGTTCCTGAATAAAACCCGTGCAGGCAAATCGATGCGTGCTTATTCCGATAACGAGGATCTGGCGCTGTTGTCGGGCATCAACCCAGAGCGTGTGGTGATGATTACATGGATGATCGTGGCCACGCTGGCGACGATTGCGGGCGTGCTTTACGGCCTTGATAAATCCTTCAAACCCTTCACCTACTTCCAGCTTTTGCTGCCCATCTTTGCAAGCGCCATTGTCGGCGGTCTGGGCAATCCCATCGGCGCTATCGCGGGCGGTTTTGTGATCGCGTTTTCCGAGGTTACGATCACCTATGCATGGAAGAAAATCCTTGTGTATCTCATGCCCGAAAACCTTGAGCCTTCGGGCCTCGTCCAGCTTTTGAGTACAGACTACAAATTCGCCGTCAGCTTTGTGATCCTGCTGATCGTGTTGCTGTTCAAACCTACAGGTCTATTCAAGGGGCAATCGGTATGAATTCCACTTTGAAAAACACCGGCCTATTCGCCATTCTTGCAGTGCTCATCATTATTGTGGGTGTGCAGCAAAGCTGGAACTCGGCGCTTTTGATCATCGCTATGGGGCTGATCTCTTCGATCATGGCGTTGGGCGTGAACCTGCAATGGGGTTTTGCAGGTCTGTTTAACGTAGGCATCATGGGTTTCGTCGCCCTCGGCGGTCTTGCCGCTGTGCTGATCGGCATGCCGCCCACCGAGGGGGCATTTGCCGCTGGTGGTTTTGGCGTCGTAGGTGCCCTTTTGCTGGGTGCCGGCACGATCCTTGCCGCGATCTTTGTGATGCGGCGGATGCAGGGCGGCTGGAAGCGCACCGTGGCGGTCATCGCCGTGCTTGTGATCGGCTTTTTCCTGTTCCGCGCACTGCTTGACCCGTCGGTGGCGCGGATCGAAGAAATCAATCCGGCGCAAACCGGTTATCTGGGTGGTCTGGGACTGCCGGTCATTCTGGCGTGGCCCGTTGGCGGACTGTTCGCTGCGGCAGCAGCTTGGCTTATCGGAAAAACCGCGCTTGGTCTGCGCTCCGATTATCTGGCTATTGCGACGCTGGGCATCGCCGAAATCATCATCGCAATCTTGAAAAACGAAGACTGGCTGACACGCGGCGTGAAGAACGTAATCGGCGTGCCGCGTCCGGTACCCTACGAAATTGATCTGCAGAACTCCGCGACCTTTGTGGAACGCGCTGCCGGTTTCGGTTTCGACCCCGTCGAAGGGTCAACGCTCTGGGTCAAGTTCCTCTACATCGTGCTGTTTGCCGCTGTGCTGTTCATCCTGATGTGGATGGCGCAGCGCGCGCTTCACTCTCCATGGGGCCGGATGCTGCGCGCTATCCGCGATAATGAAGTTGCGGCAGAAGCGATGGGTAAAGACGTGACAGCCCGCCACTTGCAAGTGTTTATCCTTGGCTCTGCCATCTGCGGTATTGCGGGCGCAATGATGACCACGATGGACAGCCAGCTAACACCCGGCACGTACCAGCCCTTGCGCTTTACCTTCCTTATCTGGGTGATGGTCATCGTGGGCGGGTCCGGCAACAACCTTGGTGCAGTGCTGGGTGGTTTCCTGATCTGGTTCTTGTGGGTTCAGGTTGAGCCGATGGGCCTGTGGCTGATGAATACAATAACGGCAGGCATGGCTGATGGCTCCCCCCTGAAGGTGCACCTGATCGAGAGTGCGGCGCATATGCGCCTGCTGACGATGGGATTGGTGTTGCTGCTGGTGCTGCGGTTCAGCCCTCGCGGGCTGATCCCGGAAAAGTAAGCCGGGCTGACGTTCAAGAATGCTTATACACCCGCGCCGGACACATGCCGGCGCGGGTGTTTTCGTCTTTAGCGCCCCTTAAAGAGCCCGCCCAGAATACCACGTACGATGCGGCGTCCGGTTGTGCCTTTCAGCTCTTTGATGACTACATTGGCCATCGCCGTGCCGAACCCTTCGGTTGCCCGCCGCGCCGGTGGACGCGAGGTTGATCGGGTCACGCCCTTACCTGCATAGCGCCGCGCATTGTTAAACTCGCGCAGTGCCGGTGTCTCGACCTCTTCTGCTTTTTCCTCTGCGGCAGCGGCTTCTGCGGCGGCCTGATCGGCGCGTGCTTTGAGCATCTCGAATGCGCTGTCGCGATCCAGACGCTTGTCATATTTGCCTGCCATCGGGGACGCCGCCATCAACGCATTACGCTCCGTATCCTTAATCGGACCAAGATGCGAGGAAGGGGGCCGGATCAATGTCCGCTCCACAATTCCGGGCACGCCTTTCTTTTGCAGGAACGACGTTACCGCCTCACCCACACCAACCTCGCGGATCGCCTCTTCGGTGTCAAAGCGCGGGTTTTCGCGGTAAGTCTCTGCGGCCATCCGCAGTTCTTTGCGGTCTTTGGCGGTGAACGCACGCAGCGCATGCTGGACGCGGTTCCCAAGCTGGCCCAAAATGTCATCCGGCACGTCTGCAGGGTTTTGCGTGATGAAGTAGACACCAACACCTTTCGAGCGGATCAGACGCGCGACTTGTTCAACCTTGTCGACCAGTGCCTTGGGCGCGTCATCGAAAAGCAGATGCGCCTCGTCAAAGAAGAAAACCAGCTTGGGCTTGTCTGGATCGCCAACTTCCGGCAGCTCCTCAAACAACTCGGACAATAGCCACAACAGGAATGTGGCGTAGAGTTTGGGTGCCCCCATCAGCTGATCTGCGGCCAGAATGTTGATCATTCCGCGCCCGTCTGTGTCGCAACGCATCAGGTCGCTAAGCGCCAATGCCGGTTCGCCAAAGAGGTCGGACGCACCTTGGTTTTCAAGCACCAGCAACCGGCGCTGGATTGCGCCAACAGAAGCCGCAGACACGTTGCCATAGCGCAGGGCCAGTGTCTTGGCGTTCTCTCCGATCCAGACCAATAACGCCTGTAGATCTTTTAGATCCAGAAGCGGCAAGCCGTCTTCATCAGCCACACGGAAAGCGATGTTCAGAATACCTTCCTGCGCCTCGGTCAGCCCTAGAAGTTGTGCAAGCAGCAGCGGTCCCATCTCTGACGCCGTGGTACGCACCGGATGGCCCTGCTTTCCATAAAGGTCCCAGAAAGCGACAGGGAATGCGGCATAGTTGTAATTTTCGAAACCGATCTTCTCGGCACGGCTCATGAATGCATCATGCAGCTTGTGCGTATCACTGCCTGATTTGGCGAGGCCGGAAAGATCACCTTTGACGTCAGACAGGAAGACCGGGACGCCCGCAGCCGAGAACCCTTCGGCGAGGATCTGCAAGGTGACAGTCTTACCGGTGCCGGTGGCCCCGGCGATCAACCCGTGGCGGTTGGCATAGCCGATATTGAGAAACTGCTGGGTGCCATAGTCCGGGCCACCCCCTCCAATAAAAATGTCATTCGTCACGCTGGTTCCTCTCAGGCACATTCGCTTTGTTTCCGGTCGAGCATACAAAGTTAACCATTGCATGCCATAGTCATTGTGTTCACGGCGCTTAAGTCCTTTTGCGCTTAGAACACTTCCTCCCTGTCAGACTGGCCGCGCCCCTTGGTGCGGCCTTTTTTCGACATAGGGCCTCCTTCAAATAACAAACAAACCAAACTATTGGAAAAAGACCATTAAACACTGTTGACCGTTCGCAATTGCTTTCGTAACGTAGCGTCATAAGTCGGCCCAGTTCGACGGGGAGAAAAATTGTGTAAAAAGAGGATGTTCGCGTCCTCTTTTTCGCGTTTTGGGATGCCTTAAGCAGGATGCAGCCGTTCCCGTGCGATGATGGTCACTTTTCCCATGATCGGCGCTGACATTATTTTTACAGCATGATAAGCCACGTAAAACGCAACTATTTGGATTGAACATGAGCAAGTTTTTCACCGCCCTGCCGCTCTGTGCCGCGCTGGCTCTGAGCCTCCCGCAGATGGGTTTTGCCCAGACCGCCACGACGGAAGAACCGGCACAGACAGAACAGCCCGCAACACAGTCGGGCAGCGCCGCGCAGATCGAAGATCAGTTGAGCCTCGGAGAGGACGCGGACAAGGACCCCGAGCTGGGTCAGCCTTATACCAAAGAGGTTGTCGGTGCCTGGGAGATGCGCTGCATCAAAACCGAAACCGGCGAAGATCCTTGCCAGATGTACCAGCTGCTGGATGACGGCCAGGGTGCCCCCGTTGCCGAGATTTCCCTGTTTCGCCTACCCGAAGGTGGCAAGGCCGAAGCCGGTGCGACTGTCGTTGTGCCGCTTGAAACCGCGCTGCCACAACAGCTGACCATCTCTGTCGACGGTGGCAAAGCACGCCGCTATCCTTACGCATTCTGCAATCCGGTCGGATGCTATGCCCGTTTGGGTCTGACGCCTGCGGATGTATCGGCGTTCAAACGTGGTAATCAGGCGGTTATCACGATTATCCCCGCGCTGGCACCGGACCAGCAGGTCAAGCTGACACTGTCACTTGAAGGCTTCACCGCCAGCTACGACAAGGTGTCGCTGATCGAACAGTAAGCGTTTCACTTTTGAGATTATGAAAAGCCGCCTTTCGGGGCGGCTTTTTCATTTTGAACCGTTTCAGATTTTGCGCAGCGCGATAACAGCGTTCATGCCGCCAAAGGCAAACGCATTGCTCAGCGCGACATCAACCTTTGCATCGCGCGCTTCGTTCGGAACGACATCCAGCGCACACTCCGGGTCCGGTTCCTGATAGCCTATGGTCGGGACGATCACCCCGTCACGCACGGCCATGATGCAGGCCAGCAGTTCAACAGCGCCCGTGCCGCCGATCAGGTGGCCGTGCATCGATTTTGTGGAACTGATCATCAGGTTATCGGCATGCGGGCCGAAAACATCCGCAACGGCGGCGCATTCTGTCTTGTCGTTTGCCGCCGTGCCAGTGCCGTGCGCATTTATATAGCCGACGTCTTCGCGGTTAATACCCGCATCGTCCAGCGCCCCCTCCATGGCACGTGCGGCACCAGCTTTTGACGGCATGACGATATCGCTCGCGTCTGACGACATGGCAAAGCCAATGACTTCGCACAAAATCTCTGCACCACGCTTCTTGGCGTGCTGCATTTCTTCAAAGACAAAGATGCCCGCACCCTCGCCTTGCACCATGCCGTTGCGGTTGGCCGAAAATGGGCGACAAGCATCGCGGCTCATAACGCGTAGACCTTCCCACGCCTTCACACCGCCAAAACACAGCATCGATTCAGATCCACCCGTGACCATCACCGGCGCCATGCCGGATTTGACCATCGCAAAGGCCTGCGCCATGGCATGGTTGGACGATGCGCAGGCGGTCGAGACGGTAAAGGATGGCCCTTTGAGGTTCCACTCCATGCTGACATGGGAGGCCGCCGCATTGTTCATCAACTTCGGTACCACAAAGGGGTGGACCCGGTTTTTACCTTCTTCATAAACAGCACGGTAATTGTCATCCCAGGTGGATACACCCCCACCGGCAGTCCCAAGGACTACGCCGGATTTTGCCGCAAGCAGGCCGGAAAATGTCAGCCCCGACTGTTCGATCGCCTCGCGCGCGGCGGCCAGAGTAAACTGCGTGAATCTGTCATAAAGCGACATTTGCTGACGGTTATATCGACCCTCCGCCTCAAAGCCGCGCACCTGGCCGCCAATCTGGATTTGCAACCGCTCCACATCGCGGAACGCAAGCTGCCCGATGCCGCACACACCTTCGCGCATCGCGCGCATCGTGTCGGCCACGGAATGACCCAATGCGTTGATCGTGCCAGCCCCGGTAATTACGACACGTTTCATGACATCAGGCCTGTTCGGCCTTTAACCGTTCGATGCCCGCGATAATGCTTGCGACAGAAGATATGTCGAAATCCGATTCAGTAGGGTTATTCGCGTTAAAGGGCACCGTGATGTCAAAGGCTTCCTCGATTGCAAAAATGCTTTCGACCAGTCCCAGACTATCAATGCCCAGACTTTCGAGCGTGCTATCCAGTTTCACATCTTCGGGCTCAAGCAGCGCCTGCTCCGCGATGATCGCAATGACGTCGTCCTGAAGGCTCATCTGACTATTCCTGTGCTGACCCTATCGGTGATTTAGCCATCCTGACCGGATTTGAAAACAGCCTTTCTCAACTCGGCCACTTCGCGCAGCATGCGCGGCAGGCGGCGCAAGGCTTTGTACTGCTCGACCTGTTTGTCCATCTGAGTTGCGGGGTATCCCAGCATAGTCCGTCCCGCCGGAACATTCGACATCAGTTTGGTGCCGCCGCCCGCGATCACGCCGTCGCCCACAAAGATATTGTCGTTCACGCCGACCTGACCCGCCATGACCACATTATTACCGATGCGCGCAGATCCCGCGATGCCGACCTGCCCGCAGATTAGACAGTTGCTACCGATTGACACGTTGTGTCCAAGATGCACCTGATTATCGAGCTTCGTATCATCGCCGATGGTCGTGTTGCGGATTGTGCCACAGTCGATGGTGCACCCCATGCCGATTTCGACATCGTTGCCGATGGTTACAGACCCAAGAGAGTGAATACGTATCCACGGCTGGGCTGACGCCTCGCCCTGATCGCCCAGCGTTTTGCGGGCGGATTCAACTGTCGAAGGCTCTGCCGTAACAAAAGAGAACCCGTCCCCGCCGATCCGCGCCCCCGGTTGGAGAATGCAGCGGGCGCCAATGGTGACACGTGCCCCGATGCTGACGTGTTCGCGCAAATAGGCCTGTTCGCCCAAAACCACGTCCACCCCGACAAAGGCGTGCGGGCCGATGACCGATCCGTTCCCGATCCGCGCTCCGGCTGAAACGATAGCTAGCGGACCAACACTGACATCGTCCCCAAGGACCGCTGTCGGATCAATGATCGCTGACGGGTGAACACCTTTTGCAAACCCCTGCCCCTGATCCAACATGCGGGTCATCCCCGACATCGCATAACGTGGACGCGCAGGAAAAATAGCGGCTTTCAGCCCCAGTGCCTGCCAATCTGCGCCGGGCCACAGCATCGCCGCACGCGCCGACCCGTCGGCCAGACCCTCGGCATACTTGGGGTCGATCGCAAGGGCGAGATCATCCTGTCCTGCACTTTGCGGCTCAGCCGCGCGTGCGATCACAAGGGACGTATCACCTGCGGCTTCTGCCCCCAGTGACTTGGCAATCTCGGCAATCGTGTAGGACATTGGCGGCACCCCTTGTTGGCGTGCCGCGAGGTTTATCCCTGAACACCGCCCAAGACCACCCCTGCACGAGACAGCGCATTCCAGATCTTGGCGTCGCGGCCATAGACATCAGCGCGGTACTCGGTATGGCCACGCGCATTGGTAACTGCTGTGCGGTAGATCAGGTGGACCGGCACCGGCTCTTTCAGCACAACTTTTGTCTCACGGCCGGACCGCAGAACAGACTGGAAGTACCCCTCCGGATCGGCTTCCTGCTTTGACAGCATCTCGTAGGCGAAATCGAAAGGGTCGGCCAAACGTACACAGCCATGGCTGAACGCTCGCACGTCGCGGGCGAACAGGCTTTTGGCAGGCGTGTCATGCAAATAGATGTTGTACTTGTTCGGGAACATGAATTTCACCAAACCAAGCGCGTTTGACCGGCTGGGCGGCTGCCGCATCGCAAAAGGGAAATTGCGCTCGGTATATTTCGCGAAATTCACGGCGCCACGGTTAATTTTGCGGCCACGGCGGTCCGTGATCTCGATGTGGCTGGCTGCATTGCGGTTCCGCTTTAGGGCAGGCAAATATTCCTTGGTCACAATCGAGCGCGGAACATACCAGCTTGGATTTACAACCATATGTTCCATCACATCGGAGAACTCGGGCGTGGGTCGGTCGTCCTTGTTTGCACCGACGACGGAGCGTGTGCGGAAGGTCACCTTGTCATCATCAATGATCTTGGCGGAAAAATCGGGAATATTGACCAGAACATGCCGCTTTCCGCGCTCGGTGTTAAACCACCGCTCGCGTTCCAACGCGACCATCACCGATTGCAGCCGCTTCTCAACGCCGACGTTGATCTGGCGCATGGTCTCAGCACCGGCGACACCGTCGTCGTTCAAACCATGGGCAATCTGGAATTGCTGGACCGCGGCCTGCATGTCGGCATCATAGCCACGCGCATTCGTACGGTCGAGATAATCCATCGCGATCAGCCGGTTACGCAGCGCAATCACGTCCTGACCTGTCGCGCCCGGTTTCAACGATTTCGCCGGTACGGTCGGGCCCCAGCCCCCCGCAAGCAACAGCCGCTCCATCGCGACCTTTTCCTTAATCAGCGCGTTGTATTCCATGCTTTTGGGCGGCAGCGCGCGGAAAAAAGCGGCAGGCTTGGCAGTGCTCAGGTCGGTCAGGTATCCGGTCCGGTCGCGATAGGGAATCTCCCGCACGATTGCGGGATCGATCCGCTTGGGCGTCAGCATGCCGGTCTGAATATCGCGGGCATATCTCAGAAACACGCGGCTCATTTCGACCTCGGCCATCCCGCGATCGCGAGAGGTTCGCACGCTGGCCAAACGCTCCATCAGCCCCTCGGGATCATACCGTGCGACCGGTAGCCCATGACCCGCCGCAGACCTGATCGCATGCATCAACTGCGCGCGGCGGTTAAGGTCCTCCTCTCCGCTGCCTGTCCAGATCGGCTGATACCCGTTGGTCCGGTAGAAAGCGGCGATATCCGCATCATCGGAGGCCGCTTCGGCAATCGCCTGCTTGAAGGCCGTGACCTGAGCAAATGCCGGAACGGGCAACGCGACCATCCCTGTACCGACAGCGAACGCCGTCGCCAGAAACAATCCCTTCAAACGTGACGAAATGCGGTTCATACTATCCCCCGGACAATGAATATGCGTGTTTTTCCCTTTGTCCCGTGCCTTTAAGGGAGCGTCCAATAACATTGCTGTGGTCGACGCTGAAAAGCGCAAGATGGTGCGAAAACATCACCCAGTTTTGCCTCAGATTTTGGCGGCGTCATAGTTTGAGCAATAATCTGCCTAAACTTCAATCAATGTGGAACCTAATGAATTAAGGGGTTGGTTCGGGATTCGGGCTATGCCATAAAAATGTTGCATCTGGGGACTAACTTTTACTGCCCATGTAACATCATGGTCACAGGCATACGCCTACAGGCAAAGACGGGACACACTATGACAGGATCAAGCTCAACCGGTATGACCCGGCGCGCAGTTCTTGGCGCTTTTGCAGCAACAGCACTGACAGCAGCCCCTACCTATTCGAACGCAGCGGGTTTTTTGCGCGGCGGCGGCGATATTCGCCGGATCAAGATGTACTCGGGCCGGACCGGTGAGCGGATCGATATGATCTACTGGATCGAAGGTCAGTACATCAAAGACGCCGTGAAGGAAGTGAACTACTTCATGCGCGACTGGCGCACCGATGGCGTGAAAAGCATGGATTTGCGCACGGTTGATATCATGGCCGCGGCGCATAACCTTTTGGACGTGTCCGAGCCGTATATGTTGCTCTCGGGCTACCGCAGCCCCAAGACCAACGCCATGCTCCGTTCAAAATCGCGCGGTGTGGCCAAGAATTCTTTGCACATGCGCGGTCAGGCTGCTGATCTGCGTTTGTCTTCGCGTTCTGTCAGTCAGATGTCGCGTGCGGCAATCGCCTGTCAGGGTGGCGGCGTGGGCCGCTATTCCGGTTCGAACTTCGTACACATGGATTGCGGCGTGGTGCGCAGCTGGGGCGGCTAATTTTCCCCGACAGTCCTGATTTCGAAAAGCGCCCGCTGTGGCGCTTTTTTTTGCGCAAATTCTAGTTGCCGTCTGTCAAAGGTACACCGGACCGCCCCACAACATCATACAATGCCAAGAAGATCGGGTCCTGCATACCGGTCAACATGCCCTTGATTACCCACCCTCGTGGAAATCTTCGGCGGCTGCCAAAGGGCCTCTGCTGTGGATTCCCAGCGCCAGCTTGATTGGCACATTTCCAAAAGATTCCGGTTGGCAGAAAAGCCCAGCACACTGGCGGCCATGGTGGGGTCGGCAAAGCTGGCGGCGACATCACCCTCACGCCGTGGCTTGAACCGGTAAGGGATGGCCTGACCACTCACTGCTTCATAAGTCTTTATAACATCGAGTACTGAATACCCCTGCCCCTTACCCAGATTGACGGTATGGGACCGACCCTGCCCAAGCAGCAGTGCGAGTGATTGCACATGCCCCTCTGCCAGATCACTGACATGGATAAAGTCGCGGATTCCGGTTCCGTCATGAGTACCGTAGTCACGGCCGAAAATCTGGACGAAAGGCAATTGTCCCTTGGCAACTTTCGCGACAAGAGGCATCAGATTACCACCATTGCTGAGCGGTGCCTCTCCGATCAGGCCAGAAGCATCTGCACCTGCGGGATTGAAATAGCGCAACACCCCTACGGCCCATTTCGGCAGGCCGCGTGCTCTGGATGTGCGAGACTTCTGATTCAAAAACTGCTCCCCCAAAAGCTTAGACAGACCGTAGGGGTTGGTGTAGGTGAGCGGTGCATGTTCAGGGATCGGCAGGGCTTCGGGCGCGCCGTAGACGGTCGCGCTGGATGAATAGACGATCCTCGAAACCTCGTGCTGCTCCATCACCTTCATCAGACCCAATAGCGCTGTGATGTTTGCGTCAAAAAACCCTTGCGGCTGCGCCAGCGACTGCGGGACGGATTTTCGCGCTGCGAAGTGGACAACAGCGTCAATTGCATGGGTCTCAAACACCGCACCAAGCGCCTTTGGATCAGACACGTTCACATCATAGCATGTGACCGGTCGCTGTGTGATGCGGGCAAGCCTGTCTGGCACACTGCGCGCCGCGTTTGAAAAATCATCAACAATTACAACCTGATATCCAGCACGCACAAGCGCCAGATAGGTATGTGACCCGATAAAACCCGCACCACCCGTCAACATAATACATGCTGGCATTCCGTCTCCACCCCCAAGGCGCTTTATGCGCCGACAGGCGGAAACTAGGGGGCGAACCCATAAATTTGGTTAATCATGAAGCCAATTGCCCAGATTTCAGATCGCGCCGCGGCCGGTAACCACTGTTATCAATGTACGCCAAAGCACATAGGCCTCCATGCGCACCCCACATTCCGAAATATACCGCAGATCAAGCACAAGTTTGCGCCGCGTTCCGTCAGTGTCGGTGGTATATCCCTGCACGACCTGCGACAGCCCGCTCAGTCCCGGACGGATCGTGTGACGGCGCGCGTATCCCGGCAAACTTTGCATGAATTGTCTCGCGAACTCCGGTTGTTCGGGGCGCGGGCCGATCAGGCTCATCTGACCAGCCAATACGTTCACAATCTGCGGCAACTCATCAAACCGGTAGCGTCGCAACAGATGGCCCAGTCCGGTGATCCGGTGACTCTCCTGATCGGCAAATCGCACCTGCGGCCCGCCCTTGCGCATCGTGCGAAATTTATACATCCGGAACAAGCGATCATGACGCCCGACACGCGCCTGAATATAAAGCAAGGGACCGGGATTGAGCCAAGGGTTCAAAAGTAACAGCGTGCACGCCAGCACGAGAAGCGCCGGCAAAAGCAACAGCGACAACACCACGTCCAGCACCCGTTTGCCCCACCAGAACAAACGTGTCCCCCCGATATCCAACAACCTGCTCCCCACGTTTGCGATACTCACCCGACAAGCTTGATCAAGAAAGGTTAACAAAACCTTGCCGCTTGTTTTTCGAGCGTGAAATCCCGATGCAATTCTCCTTTTGGTGTGCGGACAAAATAGCGCTAGACGGCGCTGGCAGATCAGAGTCAAGCTGACGCAAGGCAGGCATAACGCCAGCACGATCAAGGGAACGATGATGAAGATAATTTATTGCGAAGATCACCGTTTGCATTTTCCGCAAGCCGAACTGTCCGGCGGTCAGTTTGTGACCCCGTTCGAGCGACCCTCGCGCGTCGAATATGTTCTCAACCGCCTGAAAGAACGGAAGCTGACACAGATCAGCGCCCCCGATCCGGTTGATATGAAGCCGGTGCAGGCCTTGCTTGACCCGGGTTACCTCATATTTCTTGAGACCGCTTGGGACGAATGGAAAGCTGCTGGAATGGAAGGCGAGATTATCGCCGCCAACGTGCCCGCACGCGGTATGCACATGGACCGCATCCCTGACAACATCGACGGCAAGGTCGGCTATTATTGCCATGCCTCCGAAACTGCGATGACACAGGGAACATGGGCCGCTGCCCTGTCATCGGTCGCATCCGCCCAGACAGCACAGCGGCTGGTCGCAGATGGTGCCGACAGCGCCTTTGCCCTCTGCCGCCCCCCCGGTCACCACGCAACCGCAGACCAGTACGGCGGCTACTGTTTTATCAATAACGCGGCAGTTGTCGCTGATATGTTCCGTGCCTCCGGTGCCGAAAAAGTCGCCATTCTGGACATCGACTTTCACCACGGCAACGGCACGCAGGCACTGTTTTATGACCGAAGTGATGTGATGTTCGCCTCGCTTCATGGCGCGCCGCAGGATGCCTACCCCTACTACCTTGGCTATGCCGACGAGACCGGTGTGGGTGCGGGTGAAGGGTTTAACCTTAACTATCCAATGCCCCCTGGCACCCCCTATGATGTCTGGCGTGAAGCCCTGGACGATTCAATCGCCAAAATCTCGGCTTGGGGCGCGGAGGCGTTGGTCGTCTCGCTTGGGGTTGATGCCTACAAGGAAGATCCGATCAGCTTTTTCAAACTCGAGAGTGATGATTTCACTGACGCAGGCCGGCGCATCGGCCGGATGAAGCTGCCGACAGTATTCTGCATGGAGGGGGGCTATGCCGTTGAAGCGGTGGGTATCAACACGGTGAACGTGCTGGAAGGCTTCAAAGACGCGTAGCCGAGAAAAGAAGTCGGGAAGGCCGCAGACGGCCTTCCCGCGCAGAATTTTATTTCAGCAATTCAGTCCAGATCGCTGTATAGAGGTCGGTCGCAGACTGTGGGCAGGTCGGCAGGAACTTACCCGCCGCTGCAAACTCGGCAGGCGTTACGATCTCAGGTGCCGTCTTCATATCTTCTGGCATGAACTCTTCTGAACCGGCCACACCATTTGCATAGCGCGCAAAGCCTGAGATCATCGCAGCATTCTCGGGTTCGAGGATGAAATTGATGAACTGATACGCTTCGTCCACGTTCTGCGCGTCTGAAAGCAATGCGACCGAATCCATGAACAACGGATAGCCTTCAACCGGATAGCCATAGACAACATCGGGGTTGTTGATCCGCGCGCGCATGGTCGAACCGTTCCAGTTTACCGATGCGGCGTAGTCACCCGACGACAGCTTGTCGGTTGTGCCATAATCCATGGACAACCACTTGGGCTTGGCCGCCATCATCTTGTCGCGCACTTTCTTCAGCACTTCGAGGTCTTCGGTACAAGCCTCACCGCCTACGTTGAAGATCGCCATATTCAATACATCGGTCATTTCCGGCACGACATTGATCTTGCCTACCAGCTCTTCCGGCGGGTTCAGGAACAGCTCGGATGTATTCACATCGCCATCGTAAACACTGGTGTTGACCGCAATGCCGACGGAGCCCCACTGCCAAGGGACAGAATGCGCGCGGCCCGGATCCCATGGCACATCTTTCCACTCAGCAGCGATATTACCGATGTTCGGGATTTTTGAGTGATCCAGTTCCGCAATTAGTCCTTTGCGTACATAAACCGGAATATAGTTGGCTGAAGGCACCACCAGATCAAAACCTGACCCGCCCGCTTCGACTTTGGTCAGGGCGGTGGTGTTGCTGTCATAATCCGTGATCGTCACCTCGATGCCGGTCTCTTCGGTGAACTTCGTGATCATCTCGGGGCTGGTGTAGTTGCCCCAGTTAAACAGGTTCAGCTGCCCTTCGGCATAGGCACCGAACGTGCTGCCCAGCAGGGCTGTCGTCGCAATCAGGTAGGTTTTCATCGGATGTCTCCCTTGATGATGAAATGCGGGTTAGTCCCGCTTTCTTGTAACTATGAAAAAGACCGTCAGGATCAGCACGGTCAGCACCAGCAGTGCCGTCGAGATGGCGTTCACCTCTGGCGTGAGAGCCCGTCGCAACTGGCCCAGCATATAGGTGGGCAGTGTATCCTGCCCGGCAGATTTCACAAATTCCGTGATGATCACATTGTCGAGCGATATGATAAAGGCCAGCATTGCCCCTGCAATCACACCCGGCAGCAACAGTGGGAGCGTCACAAAGCGGAACGTCTGCCACGACGACGCATAAAGATCGGCGGCTGCGGTCTCCATCGTCATGTCCATGCCTTCCAGTCGCGCTTTGATCGGCAGGTAGGCAAACGGAATACAAAAGGCGGAATGCGCAAGGATCAGATAGCCCAGACCGCTATAGCCTGTGGCCACCTTCACGGACGAAAAGAAAATGAGCAGCGCGACCGCAGTCACGATTTCGGGCACCATCAAAGGCTGGTTGATGATGATGTAGATCGTGGTCTGCCCCTTGAACTTGCCCCGCCGCGTGGTGCCAAGCGCGGCCATCGTCGCCACGCCGGTCGATATAACGGAGGCCCAGAGCGCGATAATCAGCGAGCGCGCCGTTGCGTCCTGAACCGCTTCGTTTTCCCACGCCACCTGATACCATTGAAGCGAGAACCCGCCCCATTGGTTGACCGAATTGCCACCGTTGAATGAATAGATCACCAGCGTAATAATCGGAGCATAAAGCAGTACAAAGGCCGTAATCGCGATGAAGGTAAATCCCGGCAAGGTTGTTACATCGTAAACGCGTGGTTTAGCCATGTGGCTCATCCCGTGAAGACACCCGCGTATAGACGACCAACGACACCAGCACGATCAGGAGTAGCAGTGTCGACAGCGCTGCACCAAGGGGCCAGTTCTGGCCCTGCCCGAACTGCAATTCAATGAAATTTCCGATCATCATATTCTTGCCACCCCCCAAAACACGCGGCGTGACGTAAGCGCCGAGGCTGGGAATGAAAACAAGGATCGATCCCGCGATAATGCCAGGTTTCACAATCGGCAGGATCACACTGCGAAGCACCTGCCAGCGCGATGCATAAAGGTCGTAACCCGCCTCAATCAAACGAAAATCAAAGCGGTCAATCGCGGCATAGAGCGGCAGAACCATCAGCGGCAGGTAGACGTAGGCCATGCCAATCAGAACGGCTGTGTCGGTGTAAAGGATCTGGATCGGCTCGGAGATCAAGCCCATGTTCATCAGTGCGGTGTTCAAGATGCCCTGATTGCGGATCACCTCCATGATGGCGAAGGTGCGGATCAGCAGGTTGGTCCAGAACGGAATAGTGATTAGAAACAACCAGATCGCCCGTGAAGTTGGCGGTCGCGTTGCGATGAACCATGCCGTTGGCAACCCGAAGGCAAAAGTAATAAGCGTTGTTGCGATCGAGAGTTTGATAGAGCGCCAGAAGATCGACAGGTTCGCATCCGCAAGGCTGACTGTCTGATCGAAGATATCGCGCTGGAAAAGCACCTGAAACCATCCATCACCAGACAGAATCCAGCGCACACCTGAATAGTCGCCTTTCTCCAGCACTGAATAAACCGCAACGATCAGCAAAGGGCCACAGGCCGCGATGACGAGAAGGATGAGCGCAGGTGCGGACAACAGCCAGCCATCCACGCCCTTGCTGCGTTTAACCGGTGCCTTGCTCATGATTTCAGGACCTGCACCGCGTAATCATCAATGGTAACACCCACTTCGTCACCAACGCCGAAACGTGAGGCAGAGTTGGATTGCACCCGCGCTACAAGCTGGCTCCCGTCGCTGAGCGCTAGAGTATAGTGTGTGTCCGTCCCCAAATAGGTCGCGTCTACTA
Organism: Sulfitobacter noctilucicola; assembly: GCF_000622385.1. Classification (NCBI taxonomy): domain Bacteria; kingdom Pseudomonadati; phylum Pseudomonadota; class Alphaproteobacteria; order Rhodobacterales; family Roseobacteraceae; genus Sulfitobacter; species Sulfitobacter noctilucicola. The sequence continues at coordinate 3,139,783 of NZ_JASD01000008.1, read as the reverse complement.
TTTTTGCGGGTATAGCCGCGCCGACGGGGCCAATGCTAACCTGCTCGGGCCGAATGGCCAGCGTCACACCGCCCGCCTGATCTTCCAATGGGACTGCCAGAAGATCGCCGGTACCAAGCCGCACTTGCCCGTCCTCTACCCGCCCTTCTAGGAAATTCGTCTCTCCGATGAAATCAGCGACAAAGCGGTTTACAGGTCGGTCATAGATATCATGCGGTGTGCCGACCTGCAAAAGCGCGCCCGCCGACATCACGCCGATCCGGTTGGACATTGTCAGCGCCTCTTCTTGATCGTGGGTCACAAAGATAAAGGTGATGCCTGTTTCGGTCTGCAAACGCTTCAGCTCACTCTGCATTTCCTTGCGCAGCTTGAGGTCCAGTGCAGAGAGCGGCTCGTCCAGCAACAGAACCTCCGGCTCAGGAGCAAGCGCCCGCGCCAGTGCAACGCGTTGTTGCTGACCCCCTGACAATTGTTGCGGCAACCTTTTGGCAAAGTCCTCCAGTTTAACCAGCGCCAGCACCCGTTCGACCGCAGCTTTCACCTCTGCCGCGGGCTTACCCTGCATCTTCAGGCCAAATCCCACGTTGTCCGCGACACTTAAATGCGGGAACAGCGCATAGGATTGAAAGACCGTGTTCACCGGACGCTGGTTAGGCGGCGTATACGTGATGTCACGTCCGGACAGATGAATTGTGCCGGATGTCGGCGTTTCAAAGCCTGCAATGCAGCGCAGAAGCGTCGTCTTGCCACAGCCTGACGGGCCCAAAAGCGTAAAGAATTCACCCTGTTCGATGGCTATTGATACATCACCCAGCGCCGTAACAGCACCTGATCCTGTACCGTAAATCTTGCCGACATTGCGCGCATCAATCGCGATATTTTTATTCAATTACCAGTACCCCCACAAATGACCATGCGCCCGGCTGCAGCCTTATGCAAGGTATTCTGTGAGCATCGCAGGCTTGCGGTTTGCCCATGGTGCAGCTTGCTCAAGTTCTGCGCAAAGTGCGATCAACGTGGCGTCCTGACCGAATGCTGCGGCAAGGTGGATGCCAACCGGCAACCCTTCATCGGTCCAATGCATAGGCACCGATGCTGCGGGTTGTCCACTTGCGTTGAATGTGGCGCAAAATGGCGAATATTCGAACACACCCCCGGCCCCAACGCGGTAATTCTCATAATCGTCTCGGTCATGGGTGAAACGGCCCACAGCGGCGGGAGGTTCTGCCAAAGTGGATGACAGAATAATGTCATAGTCGCCAAAGACCGCTGCCATTTCGCGCCCGTAGCTGTGGATCTTGTTCACCGCGTTCAGATACTCTGCCCCGGATATGCCCTGCGCCATGCGATGCGCACTTTCGGCAACGCCCTGAATATCGCCCTGTTGGAGCGCGCGCCCCTTCGCATTGAGCGTGCTGTCGATCCAGGACGCCGTGCCGCACGCCACGATCTTGGTCCATGCGTGCATCATGCCTTCGTGATCGGCCTGCGGGACATGTGGGATGACATCATGCCCCATATTGGAAAGCAGCTTCGCCGTTTTTTCGACGGCGGCTTTGCAGTCGGGGCCTATCGGCTTGCCGGTGAACGTCGTGTAACACAGCGCGATGCGTAGCCGTTTTGGCGGGCGCTGGATCGCTTGCCCATATGCCATTTCCATCTCGGGTGCTGCGTAGGGCGCGCCCAGATCAGGCCCTGCGCAGGCATCCATCATCGCGGCATTGTCGCGAACAGAACGGGTCAGAAAGCCGTCGGTTGCCATCCCCGCCCAGCCCTCACCGGATGCTGGCCCATCCGGAAGACGCGCCCGTGTCGGCTTGAACCCGAACAACCCGCAGCTGGAGGCCGGAATACGCACCGATCCGCCGCCATCAGAGCCGTGCGCCATCGGCACAATGCCCGCAGCCACCGCCGCACCCGATCCACCGGAAGAGCCGCCAGACGTGCGTGTCACATCCCACGGGTTACGTGTCGGCCCGCCATAGACAGCTGCTTCGGTCACTGGTCCGATGCCGCCTTCTGGTGACGTGGTCCGCCCAAAGGTCACAACACCGGTCGCCCGCATCCGTAGAAAAATCTCGCTGTCGTAGCTATAGCGCGTGTCCCGCAGGAGATTGGAGCCATTGTTTGAAGGAAAATCCTGCGCCTCGGCACCCAGATCCTTGATCAGAAACGGGACCCCTCGAAACGGACCATCTGGCAGCCCTTGCCTGATCGCCGCACGCGCGGCCTCTTCGTTGATTAAGACAACAGCATTCAGAGCAGGGTTCAGGGCCGCGACACGGGCAAGCGCTTCATCCAGCATCTCGTCCGGCGACGCGGCTCCTGATGATACCAGCTCGGCAACTGCTGTCGCGTCTTCTTGAAAATTCTGTCCCATAGATCCCACAAACCCTTGTAATCGCAGCGATATGTCAGTGCGGCGCAGCGCAAATATTGTTCACACTTAAAATGTTAGACCTTTGACAGGGGCACTGCAATCGTTCGCGATCACCTTAACGCAAACCGGCACCACAAGGGCCGATGACATTAAAATCACACGAGGAGGGTAATGGCGGATCGACAGGGATTCGAACCCTGGAGACGGTCTCCCGCCTACACACTTTCCAGGCGTGCGCCTTCGACCACTCGGCCACCGATCCATTGCGCGGGGTTTAGTATGACCCTGCCCCAAGTTGCAAGCCCGAAATGCAGCCCTTGTGTGGCAAACTTTCAGACCTGTGGCTCAGCTATCAAGATGGAGGTAAATCCGTCGGTTCATGCGGCCCTTCTTCTCGATCTTGCCCAGCCTCAGCGCACCAATTTCGCCGGTACGAGCCACATGGGTGCCACCGCAGGGCTGAAGATCAATCCACGCGCCCTCTTCGCCGATCTGGATAAGACGTATATCGCCTGCCGATTTGGGGGGCTTTACGGCCATGGTCTTGACCAGATGGGGATTTGCGTCAAGCTCGGCTGCAGTCATCCATGCTTCGCTGACCAGCAAATCCTGCGCGGTGTATTCGTTGAGCGCGTGTTCTATCGCATCGCGGTCTTCTGGTGCGTCGGGCATGTCAAAATCCAGCCGGCCGTGGGTTGCCGATATCTGACCACCAGTCACACCAAACGGCACGACAACCGACAACAGATGCAATGCCGTATGCACCCGCATGTGTTTGTGGCGCCGGTCCCAATCAAGGGTTTGCGTCACATGTGCCCCCAGTGGCGGCAGCGCCTGCGGCTCTGCCGGAACGGCGACGATTTCATCCCCGTCGCCTTTGACCGTGGTGGCGATTGGAAGGTGTTTGCCGTCCCAACTGATCCAGCCGGAATCCCCCGGCTGCCCCCCTCCCGTCGGATAAAACAGGCTCTGGTCCAGCACGATCCCGCCCTCTGCCGTTATGGAGGCGACCATCGCGGGGGCTTCGCGCTGATAGGCGTCCGTCCGAAAGAGCGTTGTCGTCATGTCGGAACCTCATCTGCTTTATCGTTGCCGTTCTTGGCGTCTGATGCCGCCCGCAACGCCTCGGGGTTTCGCAGCCAGACATCGCGTTGTGCGAAGGGTATCTCGATCCCCTCCTCTGCGAAACGTGCAGCGATTGCATGGTTGATGTCGCTCTTTACCACCAGCATAAAATGGACATCACGCAGGAAACAGCGCACTTCGAATTCCAGTGCATCCGCGCCGAAATTCACAAACAGGATTGTCGGCGGCGGTGTGGTCATCACCATCGGCTGTTCCTCTGCGATTTCGCGCAGCATTTCCTCAACCTTTTTCGTGTCCGTGCCGTAAGCCACACCCACCGTGACGATAACGCGCCCTGTGGTGTTGCCGCGCGTGTAGTTGGTGACAGTGCCGCTGACCAGATCGGCGTTTGGCACAATCATATCGGTCTTGTCGAATGTCTCGATCCGTGTGGAGCGGACAGAGATATCGCGGACATGGCCCATCTGGCCGCCAACTTCGATCCAGTCCCCTTCTGAGATCGGACGCTCGATCAGCAGAATGATGCCGCTGACAAAGTTGCTGACGATGTTCTGCAAACCGAAACCGATACCAACGGAAAGCGCACCAGCCACAATAGCAAGCGAGCTGAGATCAATCCCTGCCCCCGTAATCGCCGCAAGAGCCGCCAGAAAAATACCGACATAGCCCACACCCGACACAATGGCGTTCTGGGCACCGATTTCGATTTGTGTTTTGGGCAAGACGTTGCTGCGCAGCGCGGTCTTGAGCAAATGGGTCAACACGTAGCCAAGGGCAAAGATGATGGCAAAAGTCAGAAAATCGGTCGGGGAAATTCGGGTATCGCCCACTGCAAAGCCGCGCAGGAAACCGCTCCAAAGCTCTGTCAGGTCGGTGACGCGTGCGCCCCAGATCAGCGCCAGAAGTGGTGTCGCAACGGCCAACAAGATAAGCCCGAAGAGGACGGGCATCAGTGCATCGCGCGCCTGCTCTCCCTGCCCTGTGATGGCACCGTAGACATCAGCCGCAAACCGCTGGAATGCCATGACTGCGCCCAGGACAACGAGGGTCATGATATAGGGGGGCATCAGCGCATCCGCCGCGCGGAAGTATCCCGCAGCCGCAAGCAGAGGCGCGACAATCGCCACCACCACCGCGCCCGTACCCAAACCTCCGACAAACCGCGCCATGGTTGCAACGCGGGTCTCGTCTTCCTCTGTCTCGGCAAGCTGTGCGTTTTTGTAGCCGCGCAGGATCAGCCCGATCCGGTAGAGGGATACGGCGACCAATACCGTCATCGGGAAGCCCAGTACGGACCGTGATGCCGCGGCAACCTCATCGACAGCGAGGATCTGGTAGATCAGTTCCGACAGGATGATGAGTACGGTAATGACAGTAACGTGAAAGCGCACTTCACGCCGCTTGCCTGCGGCCAACGGGATCAGGGCTTCGTCATCATCGCGCGAGAAAACCCGTTCTGCCACCCACCGCACGGCCAGCATGATGCCGCCGAGAAACGCAAACAGCAAAAACATCTCGTTCAGGGCCGGACCGAACAGACCCGTAGAGATTGCCGACAACGCGAGCAGGTTCAAGCCGCCAAAGGGCAGCACAATGCGCAAGAGCGAAGCCAGAAATCGCCAAATGCCAAAACCGCGCCCGCCAATGCGTTGCAAGCTGGTGGCAATCATGCGCGACCAGAACCGACCACGGAAAATGAGCGCAAGGCCCAGCAGTCCAAGAACAATGGTGACGGGCAAGTCTGTACGCAGATCAACGCCCTGCAGCTCGGGCTGCATATCCGGCGTCTGCTGCATCAACGTCTTGACGGACGCCGTCAGGTCCTTGATCGCCTGTTCCCAATGTATCGGGTTCAGGGGAATGGGCGCCGTGCTCAGCAGTTGCTGCGTTTGGCGTTCCCGTAAAGACTGATCGATCTGCGAGACCAACGCATCTGCGCGCACAAATTGCGCTTCTGCCTGCTGGACGGGCGTCAGCAGTGACGAAAGCTGCTCGTTCAAATCGGCACGCTGTGCGGCTACATCAGGCGGCTCGGACCCCGAAGTTTCGTCCGCAGGTGGCTCGCCCAAGGCCGCGATCTGCTCGCGCAGCGTCGCGATACGGGCCGCGTTCAGATCGCTTGCAGCGTCAAACTCCGCACGGAACTCGACCACCTGATTGCGCAGGTCTTCAAGCACCGTGCTTTCGGTGTCATCGGCATCAAGCGCATCTTCTGTTTTCGTGGCGAGATCAGACCACCGCGAGAAATCCTTTATCAGGGCATTCTGTGCCTTGCCGACAGAAGCAAATCCTATCGAAAGACCGACCAGCAGGCATAAACACCAAAAGACGCGGCGCATCAGCTGTCTTCAAACACATTCGGCAAAACAGCACTTTCCCGTTCAAGCCACGCAGGAACGGGCAGACCTTTTTCGTGCAGGAACGCGGGGTTGAACAGTTTTGACTGATACCGCGTTCCGAAATCGCACAGGATCGTTACAATCGTGTGGCCCGGCCCAAGATCACGCGCCAACCGCATAGCACCTGCCACGTTCACGCCAGAGGACGCACCGAGGCAAAGACCCTCGTCCTGCAAAAGATCAAAGACAACCGGCAGCGCCTCGCTGTCCGGAATATTGTAGCTGAAATCAGGTGTCAGACCTTCGAGGTTCTTGGTGATGCGCACCTGTCCGATGCCCTCGGCAATCGATCCACCTTCCGAGGCCAGCTCTCCGGTGGTGTAATAGCTATGTAGCGCCGCCCCGTCAGGGTCCGCCAGCGCGATTTTGACGCCCTTGGGCTGGAGCGCCATTGCGATGCCTGCAAGCGTACCACCTGAACCGACAGCGCAGCAAAAGCCGTCGACCTTGCCGCCTGTCTGCTCCCAGATCTCGGGACCGGTTGTTTCGACGTGCGCCTGCCGGTTCGCCACGTTGTCGAACTGGTTCGCCCAGATGACGCCTTCGTTGGTGGAGCGTGCAAGCTCGTTCGCGAGCCGTTCGGAGTAGCGTACGAAGTTGTTGGGGTTGCGGTACGGGGCGGCAGGTACCTGCACCAGTTCTGCCCCCGCGAGGCGCAACATATCTTTCTTTTCTTCCGACTGCGTCTCGGGAATGACGATCACGGTTTTGAAGCCCATGGAGGCACCCACCAGCGCAAGCCCGATACCCGTGTTGCCGGCTGTACCTTCGACGATGGTTCCACCGGGTTTCAATGTCCCTTTGGCAATCGCATCCTTGATAATATAAAGCGCCGCACGATCCTTGACCGACTGGCCAGGGTTCATAAACTCCGCTTTGCCATAGATGTCACATCCCGTCGCCTCGGACGGTCCGCGAAGCTTGATCAACGGGGTTTTGCCAATCGCATTGGCGAGATCGGATGCAACGTGCATGAGAGCCTCCGGCAGGAAAAGGTTTCAGTAGTCTAGATCGGGTGTAGCGCCCGCCTTTCAAGACCTCAAGCGATCCCTGTGATAGGCGAGGTAATATACAGCCGCTACAAGCGCCGCATTGCCAAAATCAAGTGCCTTCGCGCGCTCCATCAGTTCATCAAAAGGGATCAGATGGGAGCGGATGTCTTCATGCTCTTCCGCCAGTCCGCCCAAGCCTGCACTACGGTCGGGCAAATCAGTGAGCGCAAGGTAAATGTAATAGAACTCCGAGGATGTCCCCGGTGACGGATAGCTCTCGGCAATGGTCTCTAGCGCATCAAGCTCAAGCCCCGCTTCCTCAAGCGCTTCGCGCCGCGCGGCCTCCTGCGGGGTTTCACCGGGATCAACGCGTCCCGCGATCGGCTCCAACTGCCAAAGTGTGTGATCCCCACGCGCCAAAGGACCAAAGCGTACCTGTTCAACCAGCATCACGCGGTCGCGGACCGGATCATAGGGCAGCACCAAGGCGGCGTCCGCGGCGACAAACAAAGCGCGGTGCATCTGATCGGACGTGCTGCCATCGAACTTGTCGTGCCGCAGTGTGAATTCATCCAATGCAAAAAAATCGGAATAGCGCCGGTCCCGCGACAGCACATCCACCTGCCCTTGAAAGGTGGATGTGCCATGAACCGATTGTTGCGCACGGACAGCCGCGGACGCCCGCGCGCGAATGACCGGAAACATCTCTGCCACTTCATCGCGGCTGCGCGTCCCGTAGTAGGACATCACTTCACCTGCGGCGATCATGCTCATGTCACCCAGATCAGACACCCAGTCTGCCAGCGACCATGGTCCATCAGGCGTCCAGCGCCCGGCCTGCGGTACGTAGACCTGTACTTTTGTCCCATCCGTCAAAGCAGTCTGATGCAGGTCATAGTCAAAACTGCCTTCGTAAAAATCAAGCCGCCGGATATCCGAGCGGGTCAGCCCCCGCAAAACCAGCCCGTCAGCTTCATGCTCGCCATCGGGTGCGATCATCGGGAACGGTCCTTGAGCAACAGACGAAACGCAGTAGCCGGGCAATTTTGCACGAGTGGCATCAAGACTGTCGGCCGGTCTGCCAAGCACGATTTCAAGCAACGGCACATGCCGCAGCGTTCCATAAAAGAACAATGTGCTCATATAGTTAGCGCCACTTTTTGCCAGCGTATTCAGTCAACAGGCCACTTACCAGCGCAGAGATCAGCAAGACAATACCGATGGGCACAGTCGCGATGAGAACCGCAAATTCCGCGCCGATATTGAACGTTGCGACAATCGCTTCGAAAGGTCCATCATACCGGTTGCGCATCGCCAGACGCACCATTTCGTTGATGGCCTGGATGGCGACGCCCCAAAGCATCAACACAAAAACACCGGTCAATCCATTGTTAATCGCCTGGGTGATACCGCGCCCTGCGCGACGGCCCATCACGATCCAGCCCACGCAAAGACCCAACACAACATTGACAGGCACGAAGTACCCGAAATCAGTGCTTTCGGGCATCAAAGGCATAACCATGATCGAAACGACATAGCCGACCACTGCCAGACATATGGCGGCCATCAATCGTGCGGCGGTGGGCATGTGGAAGCTCCTCAGGACAGCCCGTTAGCCGGGCTTGCGTATGGTAATCTGCGTGACGTCACAATTTCCACTGTCAAATGTCGCAGCGCAGGAAGTGAGGTAAAAATTCCACATGCGACGGAAACGCTCGTCAAAGCCCAGATCCCTGATTTGATCCCATTTGTCGTTGAACGTCTCGTGCCAGCGGCGCAGCGTGATGTCATAGCTTTTGCCGAACTCGATGGATTTATCGACCACCAGTCCAGCACGCTCGACCTGCTCCCGCAATACTTTAGGAGACGGCAGCATCCCACCGGGAAATATATACTTTTGGATGAAATCCACCCCACGTTTGTAAACATCCCACCGCGCGTGATCTACGGTGATGATTTGCAATGTCGCTGCTTTTCCGGGCTTCAACCGCTCGCGCACTGTGTCAAAGTAGACCGGCCAATATTGTTCTCCCACCGCCTCGAACATCTCGATGCTGGCGATGCCGTCGTAATGGCCCTGCTCGTCACGGTAATCTTGCAGCTTGAAGTCCACCAGTTCAGAAAGTCCTGCTTTTTCAATACGCTCGCGAGCATATTTGATCTGCTCTTCACTGATGGTCAGGCAGGTCACACGTAAACCACGTTCACCCGCAGCGTATTCGGCAAAGCCGCCCCAGCCGCATCCAATCTCAAGCACATGGTCGCCGGCCTTCACATCCATTTGGTCAACCATGCTTTTGTACTTGGCGATTTGTGCGGCTTCGGTCGATTGCTGTGCACCCTGATCAAAGAGCGCCGAGGAATAGGTCATCGTATCATCCAGCCAAAGCCCGTAGAAATCGTTCCCCAGATCGTAGTGGTAGCTGATGTTCTTGCGGGCCTGCGTCTTTGAGTTGCGTTGCAGCCAGAACCGCAGCTGTTCGAACCGGCGGACAAGACCCATGCCGGGAAAGCCGTCGTACATGTTTTCATTGCCCTGATGCACCAAATCCATAAATGCCTGCAAATCGGGTGTGGACCAGTCGCCATCCAGATAGGCATCGCAAAAGCCCAGATCGCCCTCGCGGATCAACCGTGCGAACAGGTCATTACTGTGCACATGGACTTCGGCAACATGGCCGGGATTGGCCCCTTCGGCGCGGAAAATGCGGCCATCGGGCAGCACAAAGTCCACGCGGCCATTGCGCAATTCCTGCGCCATCCCGAACACACGGGAAAAATAACGTGGCAGGTTCGTTTGCCCGTCTGTACTGGTCAAAATCATGTCCACTCCCCGTGGATTATTTCTTTGAGTTTACCCTGTAAGCCTGAGCTTACACAATTCCTAAAACCCGCGTTTTTCATAGGCTTCCAGGGCGCGCTTGCGCCCCTCCGCGGGTGTGACAATCGGATCGGGATAGCTGTCTGTGGCACCCATGGCCCAATGGCGCGGAATGGCATCAAAGTAGCTGAGCGCGTCTTTATGCGGATTCGATCTGCCTTCGGCGATCCAGCGCGAGGTGTAGGCGCGGTCTTTGTCGAATTTATCAAGCTGGGTTTCGGGGTTGAAGACACGGAAGTAGGGCGTCGCATCCGGACCCGACCCCGCTGACCATTGCCAACCCATCGCATTGCTGGCGGGATCCCAATCAATCAGGCATTCCTCGAACCAGTCCAGCCCGATGCGCCAGTCCGTGCGCAAATGCTTGGTAAGGTAGCTTGCCACAATCATCCGGCCCCTATTGTGCATCCTGCCCGTCACATACATCTCTCGCATGGCCGCATCGACAAAGGGCAGACCGGTACGTCCTTTCTTCCACGCCCAAACCTCCGAGGCGCGCGCGTCATCCTTCCAGTCGAACTGCTGCCATTCCTCACGCCAGCTTTTGGTCAGGATATGTGGCGTATGGTGCATCAAATGATATGCAAATTCACGCCAGACCAGCTCCTTCAGAAAAGTCTCCGCGCCCGGTTTGCCTTCCTGACGTGCACGCATGCCGGCGTGCCAGCACTGGTGGGGGCTGATTTCACCTAGAGCGAGGTTTTCGGACAGATTGGACGTACCCACCTGCCCCGGCAGATTGCGCGTCGTGTCATAATCCGCAACCGTATGCGCAATAAAGGCCCCCAGACGCGACTGCGCCGCCTGTTCGCCTAGTTGCACAAAAGGCCTCACAACATCCGCGCCACGGTTCATAGCTGCGCCCATGTCCCAGTCTTCGACCGCGTCGGACGCGGGCCAAGTCTGCGGCACGGGTATTTTCGACGGCGTGCTACGGGGGGCGTCGACGTCGCGGGTTTTGACCGAGTTCCAGAACGGTGTGTAGACCTTGTAGTAGCCGCCGGTCTTGGTCTCGACCGTCCAAGGTTCAAACATCAGATGGCCGCCAAACGAGCGGGCCTCTACCCCCTGCTCTTTCAGCGCTTCCTTGATACGGCTGTCACGCGCCACGCTGTCGGGATCATACAGGCGTGACCAATAGACAGCCCCCGCGCCCGTTTCAGTGATTAGGGCGCGGATCGCATCCAGCGCGTCTTTTTCCCGGCGCAGGATCAGTTTGCTGCCTTTTTCCGCAAGACTGTTTGCCAAAGCACCAATGCCCAGCCCAAGCCGCCATTTCGGCGCGGCCTTCAACCCGTCCACCAGCGCATCATGTACAAAGACGGGGATCACCGGACGTCCAGTTTCAGCAGCGGCACAAAGTGCTGCGTGGTCGCTCAGACGCAAATCACGGCGGAACCAGAGAAGGATCGGGGTATTAACACTCATCTTGCGTAAATCTTACCTATGTCAGTTCCTGATCTAGTTAGGACAGACACGGCGCAATCAAGGCATTGGTTTCACAAAACAACATCTAGCGCTGTTAATAGCTGATCAATCTCTGCCTTGGTGGTGTAATGCGTGAAGCTCAGCCTCAGAACGCCCTTGTCCAAATCGACCCCCATCGCGGTCAACGCACGACCAGCATAGAAATCACCGCCCCCCGCCATGATACCATGCTCTGCCAGTGCCGCGGCAGCCTCTTCGGCGTTGCGATTAAGTGCCAGCGCCACTGTGGGGGCACGGCCCTCAGCCTTAGATGGCCCGATCAGGCGCACGGAGTTGCGCGCACGGACTTCATCAAGCAAGGGCTGCAAAAGCGCCGTTTCATGCGCCCGCATCAGATCGTGTACGGCAGTGCCACGCTCCGCCGCCGGGGCATCGCCACCTATATGGTGCGCATGAAAGGCATCAATGTAGTCCGCCATGCCAGCACATGCCGCCACCTGCGCGTGATCCGGTCCTGCAGGTGTGAAACGCTTGTAAAGACTATCTGCGTTGAACACATGCCCCTGATTGGGCAGCAGTTCCGCAAGCGGTCGGCGGATGACCATCACCCCCTGATGTGGGCCATAGGTCTTGTAGGCCGAGAACAGATAAATATCCGGCCCTAGCGCACCTACATCCGCAAACCCGTGTGGCGCGTAAGACACCCCGTCAACACAGACAAAGGCCCCTGCAGCATGGGCAAGCGCGGTGATCTCGACCACCGGATTGATCTGGCCCACAACGTTCGAGCAGTGTGGAAAACAGACCAGACGGACCTTTTCATCCAGCAGGCTCTCAAGGTCTTCGGGATCAAGCGCACCTGTCTCGGCGTTCACGCGCCATTCGCGCACCTCGATCCCGCGGTCGGACAACCTGCGCCATGGGCCGCTGTTGGCTTCATGATCCTGATTGGTCACGACAATAGCTTCGCCCGGCTCCATCAACTGGGCAAAGGCCTGCGCCAGCACATAGGTATTTTGAGTGGTCGATGGACCAAAGCTCAGCTCATCCGGTGCAACGCCAAGGATCGCGGCCATGCGTGTGCGCGCTTCGTCCATCTCTTCGCCGCCCAGCCTGCTGGCCTCGTAGGGCGCATAAGGCTGCACCTTGCGTTGCGTATAGAACCGGAACAACCGGTCGATGACCGGCTGGCAGGTGTAGGACCCACCGGCGTTTTCAAAGAAAGCCTGCCCTTGCAAAGAGGGCTCGGAGAAGGCGGGGAACTGGGCGCGGACCCATTCTGTATCTAGCTGTGTCATGCCAGCAAGGTCTGATGAAATGTCTTCGCCGTCAAATGCAAAAGCCCCGCCACAGTGACGCAGCGGGGCTTTCGTTAGGTCAATTTTCCGGCATCACTCGGCCGGAACAACATCCGTATCGATATCGTCTGACAATGTGGCAATGCCAGCCGCTTCCCGACGGCCATCGTTGTAGATTGCCTTGATCAAAGCGATGCACATCAACACCATCACAATCGAGAACGGCAAGGCTCCGATAACCATCGCGGTCTGGATGGCCCCTGTGCCGCCTGACACCAACAGTCCGCCGACCACAAGCGCAAGGGCAGCGCCCCAGAACAGGATGTGCGGACGCCCTTTGGGGCCTTCGTCACCGGCCGCATTAATCGTGTTAACAATCAGAACAGCAGAGTCCGCAGAAGTAACAAGGAACGTCATCAGCAGCACAACAATCATCAGCGCCATCAACCATGACAGGACCTGACTTACCGGCTCAAGCATGAACTGGGTCATCGCAAAAATCATGTCACCGTTGCCTGTCCCAAGGATCACACCGTTCGCTTCACCGTTCAGCTCTAGATCGATTGCGGTGCCACCGGCCCATGCAAACCAGACAAAGCACATCAGCGACGGTACGATCATCGCGCCAAGCACAAATTCACGAATGGTGCGCCCGCGTGAAATACGCGCTAGGAACAAGCCCACGAACGGCGCGAACGCAATCCACCATGCCCAGTAAAACACAGGCCACCAGCCTTGCCACTGCGCCAGCTTGAACGCTTCGGAGCCCTCTACTCCATCGGAAACATAGACGTTGAAGCTCAAGCCCGGAAGCGCAAGCAGATAGTCCCAGATGCCGACAAAGAACGCCGTCGCACCAAAGAAAGTCGCGCCGAAGATCATAAAGAAGCCCAGAAGGATAATTGAGAGCACCATATTGATGTTCGACAACCACTTGATGCCCTTGCCCACACCAGAAAGCGCCGACAGCGTCGAGGCCCCCATGATGACCACCAAAGCAACCACAATACCGATTGAGGTCGCCCCGCCCTCGGCATTCACAAGCCCGCCGATGCCAATCCGGGTCAGACCCGCAACAAACTGATCCACGCCAAATCCAAGCGTTTGCGCGACACCCAGAATGGTCGCAACAACCGCCACGATGTCGATGATGTGACCAAGAATACCTGACAGTGCCTTACCGAAAAGCGGCGTCAACGCGGAACGGATCGTCAGCGGCAGGCCACGGCGGTAGCTGAAGAATGCAAGCGCCAAACCTGCAACAGCATAGCATGCCCATGCCCCCAAACCCCAGTGCAGGAACGACCAGACATAGGCTTCGCGCACGTTGTCCGCACCAAGCGCCGTGTTCGTACCTTGGATTACTGCAGGGTTGTTTTTGAAATGCGCCACAGGTTCGGCCACGGCCCATGTCAGCATGCCTACGCCGATACCGGCACCGAACATCATCGAGAACCACGAGAAATTGGTGAACTCCGGCTTTTCGCCATCCTGGCCCAGATTGAGCCTGCCCGCAGTTGGCCAGATCGCCAAGCCCAGACAAACGATGATGAAGAACGCGACGGTCCAGATGTACCAGGCCGCAAAGTTGGCAAGGATCACTGTGTTCCAGGCACCCAGCACTTCGCCCGCCCATTCGGGCCAGACAATCGCCCAGACAACCAGCAAGGAGATGATGATCTTACTGATCACCGTCACACTTACGCTGAAGCCTCCGTAGAAACCGGTATCTGCCGTATTAATCGGCAAATCCGTGAGTGGTGGTTTTAAAGCCATGTGTTCCGTCCCTATCCTTTTTTCATTTTTGTGTCGTTGAACTTAGGGCGACATATGGTCACGGCAAAGCGATGATATCCCGCATAACGGGAGGTTCGGCTCAGAATTTCTGTTAACCGCTTATTAACACTGCTGTTTCGCAAGAAACTCACGCGCAAAGAAACGCGCCGGATCAGAGCCATAACTGTTCTTTGTGGGGCGAATGCCCGCGCGCGTAAGATCGAATCTGCGCGCGGGTCGCGATTCCCTAAGGCAAAGCCGCGATGATCCGGTCTGCATTTGCCTTGATAACATCCATGTCACCCATCGTTCCGGGAGGCCGGATGGTGATGCCTTCGTGACGAGGATGGATGTGGAAATGCAGGTGAAAAACCTCCTGCCCGCCTGCCGCTTCGTTAAACTGGAAAAGTGTTACACCATCTGCATCAAAAGCCGTCTTGGCAGCGTTTGCGACGATGTTGACCGTCCGCATGCAGGCCGCCAGTTGTTCGGGCGTGGCATCCAGCATATTGCGGCAAGGTGTCTTCGGGATAACCAGACAATGCCCTTCGGTGCGAGGCATGATGTCCATAAAGCAATAGGTTTCGTCATCCTCGTAGACTTTAAAGCTCGGGATTTCTCCGCGAAGGATTTTGGCAAAGATGTTCTGATCGTCGTAGCTGTCGCTCATCTGGGTCTCGCTTCTGTTCTGCTAGTGCAAGTCTAGGGTCGCTTTACGGTAACCTCAACCACGGCGCAGCTTGCGTTCTGCACACCGCAGCAACGACTTGGCATACAGCAAATGAACGGGCATCAGCAGCCGGACCCACGCCGGACGATGTTCTGCCGATCCATGCACAACTGACCCAAAAAGCAGACGTGTCACCCCACCTTCCTTGGCTGCTACAGCAAGATAGGACATGGTGTGCCCGCTTGTGTCTTGTAGCATGATTTGGGTGTCGTCGCGGCCTGTCACCTGCCAAGCTGCAAATCGGTCGCTGCGGCCTTCGGCAAGTGCGGCAAGCTCGCTGTCGCTTATCCGGCGGCGCATAGCGATGCTCAGGACCAAACGCTCGAGCCGAAACAACCATGTGCTGTAAAAGGCCGTGATGAAGGCAGGTAGCTCCACCTTCATCGGATGCATCACTTCAAAGCAATCGGTATAGGCACCGTCCCTGTCCACATATGCGCGCAGCAATGCGTCACGCGGGACAGGAACGGCGCGCGCGATCATGCGTTCACGTCGACGACAACACGACCCTTCACTTGCCCTTTCAGGATATCACGCCCCAAGCCGGGCAAGTCGTTCAGGGTTGCAGGCACAACCATGCTGTCAAGCTTGTCCATCGGCAGGTCTTTTGCAATCCGCTCCCATGCGCGCAAACGGTTGTCATAAGGCTGCATCACGCTATCGATGCCCAAAAGGTTTACACCGCGCAAGAGGAAGGGAATGACAGTTGCCGGCAAAGCCGCGCCGCCCGCAAGGCCGACCGCAGCGACGCTAGCACCGTACTGCATCTGACCAAGCACACGGGCCAGCATCTCGCCCCCGACCGCGTCGATGCAGCCGCCCCAAGTCTCGCCCTCCAACGGACGCTTGACCGTCTCGTTGATTTCTTCGCGTGCAACGATCTGGGTGGCCCCGAGGGACTTAAGATAATCTGCAGTCTCGGGCCGCCCGGTCACACCGGCAACCTCGTGACCGAGGTTCGCCAGAATAGCTGTCGCTACCGATCCCACGCCACCCGCAGCACCAGTGACCAGAACCGGACCGCTTTTGATGCCGTGATCTTCCAGCGCCATCACAGAGAGCATCGCGGTAAAGCCCGCTGTGCCGACGGCCATCGCCTGGCGGGTGTCCAGACCGTTTGGCAGTGGCACCAGCCAGTCCGCCTTGACCCGCGCCTTTTGTGAATAGCCCCCCCAATGCGCCTCACCGACGCGCCAGCCTGTAAGGACAACCTTGTCACCTGCCTTATAGCGATCGTCAGAGGATGCTTCCACCGTACCGGCAAAATCGATGCCCGGCACATGCGGATAGTTCCGCACCAAACCGCCGCCCGGACCGATGCACAGGCCGTCCTTGTAATTGACGGTGGAGTATTCGACCGCAACCGTCACTTCGCCGTGTGGCAAATCATCAAGACCGATCTGCGTAACCTCGGCAGAGGTCTTGCCTTCGTCGTCCTTGTTTACAATCAGTGCGTTAAACATCTCAATTCTCCGTTCCGGGGTCATATACCCCTCATTTACTCAAGTTTTTGACCAAGGCCGGGGCACACCCCGAAGCCGTTGTAGTTTGCATGCAGGGCTACGCCCAAAACGCCTCATGGACAACCGCATCGCGGGGACCGTCAGTGGTTTCGACCAGCAAAGACGTGCCGTCATCCCAATGGGTCATGCGGACCATGCCAATCGCGACATTCGTTTTGAAATCAGGCGACCACGCAGCGGATGTGACCTGCCCGACGCGTTTGCCATTCGTCATCAACGGCCAGACCCTGTCGCACCCCGGCACCTTGTCGCCTGATATCGAAATGGCGCGGATTTGCTGGATGGGACCTTCCTTTGCCACACGCAGCAGCGCGTCACGGCCCATGCATCCAATGGCCGTCTGCGTATCGCAAAAACGTCCCAGACCACATTCGTGCGGCGTATTATCATCATTCATGTCGTTGCCGTAGCTCAATAATCCGCCCTCGACCCGTTCTATCCCGTTGGGGCATCCAGCATGGACATCAAGGTCTTTGCCGGCTTCCATCAGCGCGTTCCACAGGGGCATCCCGATGTCTGACCCTTCGACGTAAATCTCGAACCCGCCCTGCTTGGAATACCCGGATCGCGCGACAACAAGCGACCGGCCCTGGAATTCGAACCAACCGAAACGGAAAAACCGGACCTCGCGGACGGCATCCCCGAAAACGCGGGCCATCAGCTCTTCGGCGAGCGGCCCCTGCACCGCCAGCGGGCTGATATCGGGCTCGTCTACCAGGACATCCAGACGGTAACCGTTGGCAATGCCTTTGACCCAATACAACAAATCGCTGTCGGCGATAGAAATCCACCAGCGGTCCTCGGCCAGTTTGACCGCAACCGGATCGTTCAACATCCCGCCTGTTTCATCGACAATCGGCACATAGAAACAACGCCCCGGCAGCATCCCGCGCAGATCGCGAGGGGTGAGCATCTGCATCAGACGCGCGGCATCGGGACCGCGCAATTCAACCTGACGCTCGACCGCCACATCCCAGACCTGCACCGCCTGTTTTAGATGGTGATAATCCTCTTCCACACTGCGGAACACCGTCGGCAACAGCATATGGTTATAGACTGTATACGCTTTAACGCCTGCTGCCTCGACCCCGTCGGAGAACGGGGTTCGGCGCAGGCGACGGGACGGGGAAATCAGCGCCATCAGGCGTCCTCCGGCATAAAGACAATATCGGTTGTGGGGGTTCGCTTATTTGTAGAGGTCAGCATAGCATGCACCTGCCCGCGATGGTGGGTCTGGTGGTTGAACATATGGGTAATGCACATCGCGATCGGTTGCGTGAATTCCTTGTTCATGCCACCCGAGTGCCATGTCATTTCCCCGGTAAGATCAAGGTTTGACAGCGTTTCGCCCCAGATGCGCATGCGGCCGTCCATCCGGAAACGGGCTGCCTGCCATTCACCGATAGTCGCCATGTAGTTCACGCTTTCGCTGCCCGGAACGCTGGGCAAGGCCACATCGCTACAAAAGCGGCTCATCCACAAGGTATCAGCCCATAGAATGTGGTTGAGCGTGTTCATGATGGAGCCGAAGAACGCGCCATGATCGCGGCGCAGATCTTCTTCATTCATTTCTTTAACAATATCCATGATCTGATTGTTTTGCCACGCATTATAGCGGGCCATCAGCAGAACATAGCCTTTGTTGATCACGGCTGCGGCCCTTTCCAGTCGATCGGGCAAATCTCGGCCGACATGCCGCCGAAGTCCCAGACCCTGCCGTAATCACGCACCCGGCTTTTTAGGCCCCTGGCCGCGATGATGTCGGGTCCCATCCAGTATTTGGAGTTAGAGACCATCACAGGATGCTCTGGGCTTTTGCCGGTAATCATTTCAATCTCACCCTGAATTTTGCGACCAATCTGGATAGAGCGTTTGGTCCCGTCGCGGATGATCTCGACCGGTGCACGTTCTGCCCCGATAATTTCGGACACCAGCATCGTAAAGAGGCCCGTTGTGCCTCCCGCCGCACCACTGAAAATCTGCAAGATGCCGTTGTAGGCTTTGCCGCTGGCACGTTCGTCAACATAGGCGGCGACTTTCCAGTTCCCCTCGCCCATACGTCCCGGAATATCGACCAACAAACCGACGTTCAGCCCGCTCAGGTCTTCCCCCTCATAATGACCTTCGTCAATCGCAATCGCCATCCACGCGTGGCAATGGCCTTCGGTCGGAGGATGTGCGCCAAGGCTGACCACACAGGGGCAAAACACGGTGCACGAACAATTCAGAAACAGCTCACCCTTGATCGCCCAATCGGTTGGGCTGGTTTGGCGACGACCCGGATTTGGCATCCGTTGGTCGATCCGCTGCGAAATGGGCAAACGGTCCGCGTCCGGTCTCTTTTTGGGTGGCATGTTATCCTCCGATCAATATGGGCCATACCGCCACGACACCAGCGCCGAGGATCAAGGCAAAGCCCATTGGTTTTGTGACATAATGTCCGACTTGAGGCAGTTTTTCTACCACCATGAAAAGTGTGGCAAGGCCCATCCAAGCAAGGTTCATCACCCCACCTGCAAATCCGAGCGCCATGAAACCCCAGCAACAGCCGACACAGAACGCACCAAGCCCCAGCCCCATGCGCATTCCGCCACCGAAACCGGTACGCCAATGCCCCAAAAAGTACATCGTGGGGGAATGGCAAACGCCGTGACAGATCTCTTTTGTGCGGCTGAACTGGAACAGGCCGACCGCCAACAGCAACGCCACTGCAAACCAGCGCGACTTGGCGATGCCCAGCATATCCACAACGCCCCCAAACAACAGCGCAAGCTGTACTGCCGCGATCAGTGCCGCAAACATAACCCAGACAATGAAATACCCAAGGATGACGCCCAACCATCCGGCCCGCGTTCCATTGGCACTGACCATCAGATCCTCATAGCTGCGCAATGTCGGCACCATGGTCGGCAGCATCATTGCCGCCATCATGGCACCCCACATCACAAACAACGGTCCGAAGTTCGCCATTGGCATATACATCGGCATGCGCGGGTCCATGATCCGCATCCGGTTGCCCATCTCGCCGGGGCGCCCAAGCAGGTCGAGGTCCATTTCAACGGCCATCATGTACATCATGGCCCAAGCAGCCAGTACCAGCCCGAAAAAGCCGAGCCACAAGGATGTGCGCATTATTCCATTCATGAGCAGCCTCCCCCGCGACTCACTGCCTTGTATTTTTAATGTCAGACATTTAAAATTCCCGCAAACAATAAATGTAAGACATATGAAGATTGACCCTGCCAGCCCCGCCGACCTTTCAGCCCAGATTGCATCGGCCATCCGCGACGCAATCATATCGGGTGCGCTGATCGTGGATCAGCGCCTGCCTTCCGAGGCAGAACTGTCGGAGCAATTCGAAGTGTCCCGTCCAACGGTGCGCGAAGCATTGAAAAGACTGGCGGCTCAATCCCTTATCCGCACGCAACGGGGCGCGACCGGCGGTGCTTTCGTGAACCGGATCAGCTTTGAAGAAGCGTACAGCCAGCAGATCACCACTTCGACCCTGCTCTTGTCGATGAACGCAGTCAGTTTTGAGACAGCTTGCGAAGCACGCTATGCGTTGGAGCGGGCCTGCGCACCATTGTCTGCAAAGCGACGAAGCCCTGATCATCTGGCCACCATGCGGGCGGAAATCCATCGGCAAAGCCAGCCCGGCCTGACCGATGAGGCGTTCTGCGCTTCTGACGTCGCCTTTCACCGCGCGCTTGTTGATGGTGCGGGCAATCCTGTGATCTCTTACCAGTTGGCAGGCGCAGTCGAGGCCATGCAGCCCTTGATGAATATGATAACCTTCACGGCGCGGGACCGTGCGCGGATTGTCGGGATGCATACCGATATTGCGGACGCTATGGATGCGCAGAATGCAGACGCGGTAGAGCGTGGACTGACGGCGCTTGAGCTGGAAACGCAACAACTGGCACTTAACGCGCTTGCCGCCCGCGCCGCTGCCAAGGCAGCAATCTAGCCGCGCTGCAACCATTCGGGGCCTCGTGCGTTAAGGCAGATAAAATCTTACAAAGGCTGCATCATGGTACTGACCGACATCATCAACGTTCTTCTGGCCCTTCTAAGCATTGGTTTCGGTGCAATCGGGTGGCTTGCTCCTGCCTACACGATGCGCATGCTTGATATGACCGATACCGGATCGACCATGGGCCTATCCGAAGTCCGCGCCGCATCGGGTGCCTTGTTCGTGCTTGCAGGTATCGGCGCATTGGTCCTGTGGACACCTGCGGCCTTTGCGATGATCGGGTTCATCTGGGGCGGTGGTGCCTTGGGAAGACTAACATCATTGATTGTAGACGGGTCCACACGTTTGAAATGGATTTTCTTTGCCAGCGAATTCGCGGTCTTTGCCGTGGCACTAATGATCAATCTTTGACACCCCTTGAAACGCGGGCACCTGCCCGCTATCTATGATCTGTCCTTCGGGACTATGAACATAAACGCGCTCGTAATAATCGGATCGGACCCGGGGGCGGTACCCGGCGACTCCACCAATATCCTTCATTTGGGGATCATGGGGTCGAAACAGGATCGACGAACGCCTAAAGGGGTTAGCTTTGTTTCGGCTGTCTGCCACCGTTATCGGCGAAACTTGTACAATTGCAAATGACAATCGTGCTCCAATGGCGATGGCCGCGTAAGCGACCGGAACTATTGAAATCTAAGTCCTAGAGCTTTGCAGCCCTAGGCGGGGTTCGCAGGTACCTGGCAACAGAAACCTGCACTTTCCCTTACATTCTCAAGCTCTTGGCAGATGCAGCTTACGTGCTACATGCAGATTAATGAACCGTCTGTTAATCATAATGGCTGCCTGCGCACTGGGCGTTGTCACGGCCAAAGCCGAGGAGCCGCACATGGAGCTGTCACCGCGATGGGAATATGTCGCCGATACCGTGATGGGAGGTGTTTCAACGGGGCAAATTGAGCAGGTCGAGACTGAAGGTCACTCAGCGACACGTCTCACGGGGTCTGTTTCGCTCGATAATAACGGCGGGTTTGTTCAAATGGCGTTTGATCTGAATGAAGACGGTTCAACCTTTGATGCCTCGCGTTTCATCGGAATCGAAATGGATGTTATCGGCAACGACGAAGCCTATGACCTGCGCCTGCGCACGGACCAGCTGGAAAAGCCGTGGCATTCCTACCGCACTGATTTCTTTTCCAAATCCGAGCTTCAAACCGTCCGCATTCCGTTTTCGCAAATCGAACCGCACCGCACCGATATTCCTTTCGATGCCGCCCGCCTGCGCCGCATCGGTATTCTTGCAATCGGGCGGGAATTTGAGGCGGATGTCGCGGTGACTGGGATCAGATTTTACTGACGCCCCCTTGACCCACCTGCCCCGCGCCTGCACTCTGTGCCTATGGGGTCTTACCGCGAACGCCCCGTGAGGCTTTGGCCAGAGGTTCGCATGTCTCCACCATAAGGATGCATGCCATGGCTGCCCCCAACGAAATCACAGTTCCACAACTTTTGCGCCTGATCGGCTTGCCCGATGCGCCTGCTATCGTCGATATCTCTATCGATCCCGATTTTGCCGAAGACCCGTTTTTGATCCCCGGAGCCTTCCGGCATCCGCACACTGACCCCGAGGGGCTGATAAAACGCCTGAACGGGCAACGGTGCGTGATAATCTGTCAGAAGGGCATCAAACTGTCGCAAGGATTTGCCGCACTCCTGCGCGCGCAAGGTGTGCAGGCCGAATATTTGTCAGGAGGCAACTACGGCTGGCGCGAAAAGCCTGACGCCCCCCGCATCCCTTGCGCCAAGCTGCCGGAAAAACCCCTGTGGGTTACACGCCACCGTCCCAAAATCGACCGTATCGCTTGTCCTTGGCTCATCCGTCGCTTTGTCGATCCATCGGCAACGTTTCTCTTTGTGTCCCCTGCAGAAGTCCTTGGCGTTGCAGACCGCTTTGAGGCAACCCCCTTTGATATAGAAGATACGTTCTGGTCCCACCGTGGGGAAAATTGCACTTTTGATACGATGCTGGACGAATTTGGTTTGCACACAGGCCCGCTGGATCGCTTGGCCACAGTGGTACGTGCCGCCGATACCAACGCGCATGCGCTTGCCCCCGAGGCCGCAGGTCTGCTCGCCCTTTCTGTAGGGCTGTCACGACAATACAAGGACGATCTGGCGCAGATTGAGGCCGGCATGGCGCTCTATGATGCGCTGTACAGATGGGCGCGCGATGGCGTCGGCGAAGGGCATGACTGGCCTGGAGGACGCGCATGAACGCGCCGACGTGGTCAGAAATGAGCCGTGTTTTCGGCCGGATCGGGTTGTTGTCTTTCGGAGGACCGGCAGCACAAATCGCTCTTATGCACAAAGAGTTGGTCGAGACACGACCATGGCTATCAGAAGCCGCGTACCTGCGCGCACTGTCGCTTTGCATGCTGCTGCCCGGTCCCGAAGCCATGCAACTGGCAACCTATGCCGGATGGCGGATGCGCGGCACGGCGGGCGGACTGCTAGCAGGGCTTTTGTTTGTAGTGCCCGGCGCGCTGATCATCGCGCTTTTGGCACTTGGATATGCGACCTACGGCCAACTGCCCTTGGTGCAGGCCGCCTTTTTGGGGATCAAAGCCGCAGTAGTCATCGTCGTCCTGCAGGCCTTGCGAAAAGTGGCATCGAAGGCGCTGGTGGGATGGCTGGGGCCCTTTTTGGCGGGCGCCTCTTTTGTTGCCCTGTTCGTCTTTGGTGTTCCCTTCCCACTGGTGATCCTTGTGGCAGGGCTCATCGGCGCGCTGTCCCGTCCAAATCTCGCGCAACTGCCGGACCCTGCGCCAGCCCGTCCTGCACATCCCGTAGGTACACTGGTGCTCTGGGGTTTGCTTTGGGCAGCACCCTTGCTGGCGCTTTGGGTGTTGGACGCGCAGTTCCTCCTTGCTCTTGGTCTTTTCTTCTCAAAGCTCGCAGTTGTGACCTTTGGCGGGGCCTATGCTGTTCTCACGTATATGACGCAGACAGTTGTGCAGCAGTACGGCTGGATCACGACCGACCAGATGATCGACGCGCTTGGACTGGCTGAAACCACGCCTGGGCCGCTGATCCTTGTGACGGAATTTGTGGCACTGCTGGCGGGGTTTGCCCAGTCAGGTCTGACCGGTGCGCTGGCTGCCGGTCTGCTGGCCCTGTGGGTGACGTTCACGCCCTGTTTTTTGTGGATTTTCCTCGCCGGCCCATATCTGGAGCGGATTTCGGCCCAACCGCAGCTTGCAGGCGCGCTACGTGCAATCACGGCGGCAGCGGTGGGTGTTATTGCGAACCTGTCTGTCTGGTTTGCGATGCATGTCCTGTTTAGGACCGTGACACCGCAGTTTTTTGCCGCAATGCCATGGCCAGACTTCAACAGTTTCGACCCGTTGGCGGGTGCACTCAGCCTTCTGGCCGCCGCATTGATGCTGTGGTTCAAGCTTGGTTTTGTCACCTCAATGCTTATCCTTGCAGCAGTTGCCCTTACGCTTGCAGCTGTTTGACATCGCACCCCCTTTCCCTTGGCCACAAAAGGGGTATTGTGGACAAAAGCAAACACGAACGGGGTGTCCCATGAGCCGCGAGATAGACTATGGAAACCTGATGCATGACGCGATGCGCGGGCTGATCCGTAGGGTACTATTGGATGTTGCGGACAATGGTTTGCCGGGCAATCACCACTTCTTTATCACTTTCGACACATCGCACCCCGACGCCGAGCTGGCCGACTGGCTGTCTGACCGGTATCCCGGTGAAATGACCGTTGTTATGCAGCACTGGTATGATGGGCTGGAAGTGACAGATGACGGCTTTTCCATCACGCTCAACTTCGGTGACGCGCCCGAGCCGCTGTACATCCCCTATGACGCGATCCGCACATTTGTTGATCCGTCGGTCGAATTCGGTCTTCGGTTCGAGCAGCAGGAAAGCGATGAAAGCAGCAGCGTGACCCTGCCCGTCAAAGCCGATGACGACGTCGCACCGGAAGAAAAAGACGCCCCGGCCAAGGATGCACAAATCGTGTCGCTGGATTCCTTTCGCAAATAACACGGCTGTTAGCGCCACCTGCTGATTGCACTGCTCCCTGCGCAAGGGTACACCGCTGTGCAATACAAGCCACGTTCAGCAGGAGCCCCCAATGGCCGATACACGCACCGAAACCGACAGCTTTGGCCCTTTGGAAGTCCCCGCGGACAAGTATTGGGGTGCGCAGACGCAACGCTCGATCATGAATTTTCCCATCGGATGGGAGCGCCAGCCGGTCGCCATCATCCGTGCGTTGGGTGTGATCAAGAAAGCCTGTGCCGAAGTGAACCTTGGTTTCGGTGATCTGGATGCGGAATTGGCACCAGCGATCCAGCAGGCCGCACAAGAAGTGATTGACGGAAAATTCGACGACAACTTCCCGCTGGTCGTCTGGCAGACTGGATCCGGCACACAGTCGAATATGAACGCAAACGAAGTGATCTCAAACCGCGCGATCGAGATCATGGGTGGCGAGATGGCATCCAAAAGCCCGGTGCACCCC
Organism: Sulfitobacter noctilucicola; assembly: GCF_000622385.1. NCBI lineage: Bacteria > Pseudomonadati > Pseudomonadota > Alphaproteobacteria > Rhodobacterales > Roseobacteraceae > Sulfitobacter > Sulfitobacter noctilucicola. The sequence goes on along the minus strand of NZ_JASD01000008.1, from coordinate 3,114,774 downwards.
AACGACCACTGCAATATGGGACAGTCTTCGAACGACACGTTTCCCACCGCAATGCATGTAGCCATCGGCATGATGGCCCGTGACACACTGCTGCCCGGTCTGCGCAAGCTGCACGATGCGTTGGTGGACAAATCGGAAGAATTCAAAGACATCATCAAGATTGGCCGCACCCATACGCAGGATGCGACACCTCTGACACTGGGTCAGGAATTTGGCGGCTATGCCCACCAGATGGCCAAAGGCATTGCGCGTGTCGAAGCTTGCCTGCCAGATATCTACGAGCTGGCCCAGGGCGGCACAGCCGTGGGCACCGGTCTGAACACCCGCAAGGGCTTTGCCGAGAAAGTCGCAGCCGAGATTGCAGCAATCACCGACCTGCCCTTTGTCACCGCCCCCAACAAGTTCGAAGCACTGGCCGCCCATGACGCGATGGTCATGTTCTCAGGCGCGCTGAAAACTGTTGCGGCATCCATGTTCAAGATTGCCAACGACATGCGCCTTCTGGGGTCCGGCCCCCGCTCTGGTCTGGGCGAATTGATCCTGCCCGAGAACGAGCCGGGCAGCTCGATCATGCCAGGCAAGGTGAACCCGACGCAGGCCGAAGCGCTGACAATGGTATGTGCCCACGTCATGGGCAATGACGCCGCCGTCGGTTTTGCCGGATCGCAAGGTCACTTTGAGCTGAACGTCTACAACCCGATGATGAGCTACAACGTGTTGCAATCCATGCAACTGCTTGGCGATGCTGCGGGCAGTTTCACCGACAACATGGTCGTCGGCACGCTGGCCAATGAGCCGCGCATCGAAAAGCTGATGAAAGAAAGCCTGATGCTGGTCACAGCATTGGCACCTACAATCGGATACGACAACGCGACAAAGGTCGCGAAGACCGCGCATAAGAACGGTACAACGCTGAAAGAAGAAGCGATTGCACTGGGCTTTGTAGACGCCGAAACCTTCGACCGCGTGGTGCGGCCTGAGGACATGATCGGCCCCAAATAGGATGCCTCAATGAGCGCCCCCATTAACCTGAACAAAGTCAAAAAAGAACGAAACCGCGCCTCACGCAAGGCGCGGGCGGATGAGAATGCTGTTAGTTTCGGTCAGACGAAGGCACAGAAAGACGTGCTGAAAGCCCGTGCCGAGAAGATTTCACGCAATCTGGACGCGCACAAACGCGAGACATGAGCGCGCGTCCGGTCAAACATTCAGTCACTTTGCGCGGGCACCGCACGTCGGTGTCCCTCGAAGACGAATTCTGGATCGAGTTTCGCAAACTCGCGGCTGCGCAATCCAAGCCGATCAACGCTCTTGTTGCAGAAATTGATGAGGATCGGGGGCTGGATATGGGGTTGGCTTCAGCAATCCGGCTTTATGTGCTGCGCGCGTTAAGGGACGGTTTACCTAAGAACGGTTAATACGTTTCGATGAACCACGCCGTTTCTCCGCTTTCGACCGAAGAATGGATCATCGATCTTTTCCGTTCCCGCGCAGCTGCCCAAGGCGGCGTTGTTCGTCGCAAGAGGCGAGACATTGAGCGTTATGTCGGCATGGAAGAATTCAAACAGGAACTATACCGGCGAGGATATCAGGCGGTGGAAAACGCCGGACAGGTTGTGATTTTTTGCAATCAAGAACCGATCCAGCGCATATAGCCATTTTCTTTCAAAGAAAACGGGCGGAAACTTTGAAAGTTTCCGGCTGCGTCAGGCAACCGAGGCGTCATAAATCTTGTCGATGTTCCCGCCGAGCGCCGTGTTGAACTCCGCGTCGGACATCTTCACATTCAGCCCTTCGGTCAAAGCGCGAGAGAAGCTGGCGATCATCTTGTGGTTGCGGGCCAGTCGCGCGGATGCTTCATCCACAGAATATCCACCAGACAGAGCCACAACGCGCAACATGTTTGGATGATCCGACACGCCATCATAAAGGCCAACCTGCTCCGGCAATGTCACTTTGAGCATCACCAGCTCGTCCGCTGACAGTTTATCCAGATGCTTTTGCACTGCCTCTGCCAACATGGTCTCGGCTTCGGCTTTACTCTCTGAATGAATATTCACTTCCGGCTCGATGATCGGCACCAGACCCGCCGCGCAAACGGTCTTTGCGACCTCGAACTGCTGTGCCACAACGGCTTCGATGCCGTCTGAATTCGCCTCGTGGATGACAGAACGTTCTTTGGTTCCGAAAATACCTGCTTTGGCCGCCCGCGCCAGCAGCGCATCCAATTCCGGCATCGGCTTGAGCAATTGAACGCCCTGTGCGGTGTCTTCCAAACCCTTATCGATTTTCAGGAATGGAACGACGCCACGGTCCTGCCAAAGCACATCCGCTACAGGTTTGCCGCCAATTTCCCCGTCCATCGTACGCTCGAACAGGATAGCCCCGATGACTCTTTCAGAGGTAAACGCATCGGCCATAATGATCCGTGCGCGCATGTCATGCATTGCCTGGAACATCGCCTCGTCACCGCTATAGTCCTCTGGCATCACACCATAGAGGCTCAGCGCCTTGGGCGTTGATCCGCCGGATTGATCCAATGCCGCGATAAAGCCTTTGCCACTTTGCATCTGCGCCTTTTGTGCTGCGTTCATTGGTCGTTCCCCGTGATGTATGATTCCGTTTGGAGTGTTCTAAGATAAACCCGCGCAAGATGGTAGAACCTACCGCCTTTCCAGACGCAGCCAGATGCCTTTGTCCGACCTGACAGTGAGATGCGCCACAGGTACGGGCACTCGCGCAGGATCGGCAGTCACACGAAAATCTCGCAGGATGCGTGAGAGAATAAGCGGCCCCTCCACCATCGCGAAACCGGCACCTGTGCAAACCCGTGCCCCCGCGGAAAACGGTACATAAGCCTCCCTGCTGCATTTCTGGCCATTTTCTGTCTGCCAGCGTGTCGGGTCGAAACCGTCAGGGTTGTTCCACAACCGCTCTTGGCGGTGCAGATGCCATGGGCTGATGACGATCTGGGATCCCTTTTTCACGTCCCGTTCGCGAAAATGCTCCGGACAGGCGGCCTCACGCACCATCATCGGTACAGGCGGATAGAGTCGCAACACCTCGCGAAAAACATCACGGCTAAGCCGTAGCTTGGACATGACACTGAAGTCGCAGGAATCGAGCGCCTGGGCCTCTTGCGCCAGTTTGTCCTGCCAGTCAGGGTGCGTTGCCATCAGGTAGAGAGTCCAAGCAAGGGCCGAAGCACTTGTCTCATGGCCCGCCAAGAAGAAAATCGCGACGTGATCGGCCATCTCTTCTTCGTCGAAAACATCACCGGTCACCGGATCGGTTGTGGTCATGATCTTCGTTGCCAGATCATCCGGCGCAGTGCCTGCCTCAATCTGTCCCATCCGGTCACGCGTCAGTCGGGTAATCAGTGATCGGATCTTTTTTGCACTAACCTTGGTACCCTTGCTGAAAAAGCGCGGCATCCATTTGGGAAGCGGAACAAAGGCACCAATATTCATCAGCGGTTGAGACCGTTGATAGACGCGGAATTCTTCGAACACGGCGCGCGCAAGGTGGTGTTCGATAGGGATAGAAAACAACGTGCGAAAGATCACGTCAGCGGCCGCGTGGCTGGTCTGCGCCTCGATCTCGATCACCTGACCGTCGTGCTCAGCCAACCGGCTTGCCGCGGCTTCGGCGGCATCCCACATGGCGGGAAATGTCTCACGCAGACGGCCCCCCTCGAATGCTGGATCAATGATACGGCGCTGGCGCTTCCATGCTTCGCCATTCGTCGTGAACACCGAATTCCCCAACAGGGGGCGCAAACCTTCGCTCACACGCTCGGACTTTGGAAAGTCGTCCGGCCGGTCCTTGAGTACAGTTTTGACAAGCTCTGGCTGGTTGATGAGATAGCTGCGAAAGAACGGCGTGCGAAATTCGGCCATCCATGCGCGATAAAGCCGCGCAGGTTGCGCCGACAGGATGTCCGCACGAAACAGCTTGGCATAGCGCCAAAGCGACACGCGATCGGGCCTGCTGGGCGGTTTGGGCGGCAAATCGGGCGTTGTCATGCGGCTACTGAGGTGTATTTGCTGACGGCACGGTCGATGCGCGACTTGCTGGGTGGGCGGTCCGCATAGCGTGCGGCAAGTGTCACAGGTCCAGCTGTGATTTGGAAGTAATCATAATCTTTGGGACGATCAAAGGCACAGAGATATTGGAAATGCAGCCGGAAGAACCGCCACCGCAATTCTTTCCAGCGTTTCGGGCTGAGGGTCTGCGTGAAGGCCGCCGAGAACACCAGCGGCCATTTCTTCTCGGCGGGGGCCACGCCCGACACGGACACCGGATCACAAAGCGCGAAGGAGCAGCCATCACCGGGGGCTGTCACGTCTACCCACGTTATTTCATCTCGCATGCTGAGATACCGCAAGTCGGCACGCAACCGATGCGCTTCAGAAAGAAAGGACACCATGGGAACGACCTGGCCTAACGTGAGAAAGGAAAGGGCTGGACCATCCGCAGGGACCCTGCCCTGACGGATCAGATCCGCCATGATCGACACGCCCAGATGCGCACCTGAGGAATGACCAACCACTAGAACCTCGTCAGCGTCACTGTGCAGCGCGGCGGCGATTGTTTCGGTAAAGAGCGCAATCCGCGCCTCCAGCTCGGGCGGGTTCGCGCCGCGAGAAGACGCCGAATAGGCATAGTCGTGCATCAGGTAATAGGCATAGAACTTGCCGTCTTTGGATTTGAACCACCGCAGCAATGTGACGGCCGCTCCGACCCCGATGAAGAAACAGAACACTATTAACGGAACATAAAGAAGCGACAGGCCAAACACACCAAGCAAGAGCGTCGTAATGATCGGGAACATCGCAAAACCCAGCCCGATTGCAGCGCCCAACTGCAATAGCAACATTCCAACAGGATACAGCGCAGCAATCACCGGCCCCTTGCGCAATTTCATCAAACGCCACAGCGCACCGGAGGCGATGTATACCCACGCGGTGCGGATCAACTGCATGTACGTGGCTGGAATGGAAGTGCTCATGCTGTCGCGAACGATATCGGACCAAACAAGGACCTCGACATCGGAATGAACCGGTGCGTCGTCGATTACTGCATCCACAGACCAGCCATAGTTCTCGCCCGCCGGTTTTGGCTTCAATCCGATCTCATAACCTGAAATCGCAGCCTGAGCGGTGCTTTCCTTGCGATACAACTCGCGGTATCGGCGCGGATGAATGGGGTCATAGCCGGGGATGTAGAACACCCTGCGGTTTTTCACCCGATCTGATGATTGATTGCCCATAGCGCCCTCTTTGGATGACACCATAGGGATAATTTTCGGCGAGAGTAAGGCGTTAGCCTAACCGGCCGAGCGCCGGAAACGTCTCAAGCAACCAGAACGCCAGTGACGTGAAAGCACCTGTCACCATCATCAGCCCAACGAGGACCAGCAGACCACCCATCACACGTTCAATCGTTTTCATGTGGGGCTTGATGCGGTTCATCACGCCCATTGCCCGTGTAATGAACATCGCGGCCAAAAGAAACGGAATCCCCAACCCGGCGGCATAGATGCCCAGCAGCAGCGTGCCTTTTGTCACTGACGCTTCTGACGCGGCAAGTGACAGAATTGCACCCAACTGCGGACCGATGCAGGGCGTCCAGCCAAACGCAAAGGCCAGCCCCAGAACATAAGCGCCGAAACTGGAACCGCCCTTGTCGCCGGCATCAAGCCGCGCTTCCTGATCCAGAAACGGGATGCGAAAAACACCCAAAAAATGCAGACCGAAGATGACGATGACAACGCCTGAAATGCGCGCGAAAAGCACCTGATTTTGCAGGAAAAACGCGCCGAATGCTGACGCGGTGAAGCCCAGGATCAGGAAGACCGTGCTCAGCCCCATCACAAAGAACAATGCGGCGACTGTCGCCTTGCGCCGCGCCAAAGCTTCGTCCGCCATCTCGTTCAAGGACACGCCGCTCATGTACGCCAGATAGGGCGGTACAATGGGCAGCACGCAAGGACTTAAAAAGCTGATGATCCCTGCAACCAGTGCCACCAACATGGCAGGCAAAAGAGCAAGATCAATGACGCTGTTGTCTGCGATAAGTTCAATCATGACACACACCTAGACGTGATTTTCACCGGCGTCACGGGGTACATGGTCACAACCCTGTGGACGCGCTGTAACATCTGTCCTATTTGCGGCTTATGACCATTCATGATCTTGATGCCACGGGACTGCTGTGTCCCCTTCCCGTCCTGAAATTGCGCAAGCGGCTGACCGCTTTGGAAAATGGCGATGTCATGCGTCTGAGGGCGGATGACCCCGCAGCCATCGTTGATGTGCCTCATTTTTGCGCCGAAGCGGGTCACGCCCTGATCGAGACGTCGGACGAAGGTGCTGCACAGGTCTATCACGTTCGTAAAGGCGGCTGAGAAACGCAAAAGGCAGACCGCGAAGGGTCTGCCTGATGCTTGGTCTCAAATGGTGGCGGTACGGATTAGCGCCCCAGTGACCACCAGCCTTTTTTCTTCGGCTTCTTTTCTGCCGGTGCGGCAGGTGCCTCTGGCGCGGGTTCTGCCTTAACAGCGACCGGCTCCGCCGCAGCGGGCGCAGGCTCTGCTTCGGGGACAGGTGCACTTGCAACGGGTACCGGTTCAGCCTCTTTGGGAGCCTCCTCGGACTTCGGAGCAGCTTTCGCCTTCGTGGTTTTCTTGGCCGGTGCCTTCTTGGCAGGCTTTGGGGCCTCCCCTTCGACATCGTCCGCCTTCGGCTTGGGCTTCGCGCGGCTGCGCGTGGTTTTGGGCTTGGCGGCTTTCTCTTCCTTCGGGGTTTCCCCTTCCGTCACGGCTTCGCCGGTGTCCTTCGCCTCTTCCGTCTTCTTGGCCTTGCTAGAGCGCGAGCGGGTGCTCTCGGCCTTTGGTTTTTCCTCGGCTTGCTCTGCTGGCGCTTCAACCTCTGACGCTGTGGTAGTGTCAGCATCGGTCGCTGCTTCGGCCTCGGCCTTCGCCTTGGGTGTGCGTGAACGGCTGCGCGTCGTCGGCTTCTTCGCCTTCCCGGTGCTGCCCTCCTCGGCTTTCACATCCTCGGCCGGTGCGTCCTCGGATTTCTGGTCGGTGTCAGACTGCGCGTCAGAACCTTCCTGATTTTCCGTCTCGTCCGATCCGTTCTCACCGTTGGAGTTTTTGCCACGGCCGCCACGACTGCGACGACGGCGACGGCGGCGCTTGGGCTTACCCTCCCCATCGTGTTCGCCGTTGTGATCGTTCTTGGGACGGTTGTCCTGAGATTTTTCCTCGTCCGCTTCGGCGGCTTCAGCGGCATCTGCCGCTTCTGCATCCGCCTCGTCGATCTGATCCATCAAGGACGTATCAACCGACACGATGTGATCGCCCGCAACCGGCACGCGGCGCGTGGCTGTCTTGAACTTTTCCATTGTGAAATCAGGGCTGACCAGATGCGGATCCCCTTCGATACGCACGGACATGCCATAGCGTGTCTCGATCTGTGCGACATGCTCACGCTTCTGGTTCATCAGGAAGTTGGCGATGCCCACCGGTGCCTTGACCAGCACTTCGCGCGAACGGCGGCGAGTGCCTTCTTCTTCCATCTGGCGGATGATCGACAGCGCGAGGTTGTCGTCTGACCGGATAAGGCCCGTGCCGTGACACGCGTGACAAGGCTGTGTTGTCGCCTCGATCATGCCGGGGCGCAGGCGCTGGCGCGACATTTCCATCAAACCAAAGCCCGAGATACGGCCCACCTGAATACGCGCACGGTCGGTCTTGAGCTTGTCTTTCATCATCTTTTCGACGGCAGCGTTGTTACGACGCTCGTCCATATCGATGAAGTCGATGACAATCAGACCCGCAAGGTCGCGCAGACGCAACTGGCGCGCCACTTCGGCGGCGGCCTCGAGGTTGGTCTTGGTCGCGGTCTGTTCGATGCTGCCTTCCTTGGTGGCACGGCCCGAGTTCACGTCGATGGCCACCAGCGCTTCGGTCACGCCGATCACGATATAGCCCCCCGAGGGCAGCTGTACCGTGGGGTTGAACATGCCCGCCAGATAGCCTTCGACCTGATAGCGGGCGAACAGCGGCAGCGATTCCTCGTAGCGTTTCACGTTTTTGGCGTGGGACGGCATGATCATCTTCATGAAGTCCTTGGCGATGCGGTAGCCGCGCTCGCCTTCGACAAACACCTCGTCGATATCGCGGTTATAAAGATCACGGATCGACCGTTTAATCAGGTCGCCTTCTTCGTAAATCTTGTGTGGCGCGATGGATTTCAGCGTCAGTTCGCGGATCTGTTCCCACAGACGCTGGAGGTATTCATAGTCGCGCTTGATCTCCGCCCGCGTGCGTTTTGCACCGGCGGTGCGCACGATGAGACCCGCGCCACGGGGCACGGTGATCTCGTTGGCAATTTCCTTGAGCTTCTTGCGATCAGCGGCATTGGTAATCTTGCGGCTGATACCGCCGCCACGGGCGGTGTTCGGCATCAGGACGCAATAGCGACCGGCAAGAGACAGATATGTGGTCAGCGCAGCGCCTTTGTTGCCGCGCTCTTCCTTGACGACCTGCACCAGCAAGATCTGGCGGACCTTGATCACTTCCTGGATTTTATAGCGCTTTGGACGGGGCTTGCGCGCCGGGCGGATGTCGTCGCTGTCGTCTTCATCGGCTACAGATTCAATGCTGTCATCCTTGGACGTGGCATCAGCACCCTTGTCACCTTCGGCATTGTCATCATCGTTGTCGCCATCGCTGGATGATGCGTCACTATCTGATGCTTCGTCATCGCCATCACTGTCGTCTTCTTCACCGGACTGTGGTGTCTCCACAGGGGATTCCGGCACCCGCTCCATAGGAGAAGACGCCTCGTCTTCGCTCACCTCGACCTCGTCCTCGTCGGTCAGGTCAACAGTTTCCATCCCTTCGATTTCGCCAGTGGTCTTGGCATCCTCAGACGCGGCCTCTTCGGCTTTAGGCTTGGAACGGCTGCGCGAGCGTGACCGCTTCTTGGGCTTCGGCTCGTCATCATCTTTAGCGGCTTGCGCTTCGGCATAGGCACGCTCTTCTTCCAGCAGCGCCTGACGGTCAGCCACGGGGATCTGGTAATAATCGGGGTGAATCTCGGAAAACGCGAGGAAACCATGGCGGTTGCCACCATAGTCCACGAAAGCCGCCTGCAAGGACGGCTCAACGCGCGTCACCTTGGCGAGATAAATGTTACCAGCTAGCTGGCGTTTGTTTTCAGATTCAAAGTCGAATTCCTCAACCTTGTTTCCATCCACCACCACAACGCGGGTTTCTTCCGCGTGGGTAGCGTCGATAAGCATCTTCTTAGGCATGTTACTCTTGTGCACAGCGCATGCGCCAAACTGGCCCCCGGGGGAGCTTGAGACGTTGCGGTATGACTTGTCAGGGCGATAGAGGACGGCGCACGGAAAACGGGGCCTGATAAGGCCTGTCCGTTTCTGCTCAATGCGTCTGCGCGCGTCATCGCGGTTCTTCTCCGACACGGTGTGTGGGCCGCTGGCCCGCCGCATCCATTATATACTGATCCCTTTTCAGGCCTTGGCCGGTCGGGTGTCAGCGGTTCTCTGGCCATTTCTGGCCTAATCGGTCTGCGCATGTGCCCGCATCGGGGCAGTCATACACAGCGAATCTGTTAAACAAAGGGACCTGACGCCAAAGCGCGGCACCTCTTGCATTCCCTAGTTAAGGGGTTTGGCCCAGCAAACACAATGGGCAATCTTGCTGGCAGCGCGTGAATGGGGCGTTTGCCCCCGCTTTACTTGACAAAATTGACTGCATCCGGTTCATCTGAGCCTTACAAACATTATAACAACCTTAACGATGCGTCCGCCGCGTCTGATCAGTACCTAAAGGACTTTACATGCCTTCACCCCTGCGCGCCGCCCTCGTATTCAGTGTTTTGGGCGTCGCCGCCTGTGATGAACTGGCCGTGGCCAATGATCCTGTAGCGCTTGCTGAACTGCGCGGTCAGAAAAGCTGTATTTCTGCTGTGACGTCCCAGACCGGTGCGGAAAAGGTTGTCATCAACACCACCATCCCTGTGATCGAGACAAACCGCTTTATCGTAGATGTCCCCGGTGCCAAGCCATGGACCTGCGTTACGGATGACAAAGGTGTTGCGATCGAGATCGTCGAACGCCGCAACGGCTAATGAGCTTCGCAGGCACATGATTTAACCGTGCCTGCTGCGCTTGCTTTCGCTGAATTGCTCCGAATAGCTGTGAACCTCACAAGTAGTCGGAGCGCTGCAATCCGTATTTCGCCATTTTCTCGTTCAACGTCCGGCGCGGCAGGCACAGCTCGTCCATGACACTGGCAATCGACCCTTTGTGACGGCGCATTGTGTTGTCGATCAGCATCCGCTCGAACGCTTCAACGTATTCCTTCAAGGGCTTGCCTTCGGTGGTCATCACCGGCTGCATTTCCTCGTGATCGGACATCAACAACGATGCGATGGTGCCTGATCCACGGCGCGATTGCAGCACGGCGCGTTCAGCGACATTGATCAACTGGCGTACGTTGCCAGGCCACGGGGCCTGTAGCAATTGCGCTGCCTCCTGTGCGGAAACCTTGGGCGCGTCACAGCCATATTCATCGGCGAACTGGTCGCTCAATCGCGTGAACAGCGTCAGGATATCCTCGCCACGCTGACGGAGCGGCGGGACCGTGATCCGCAAAGCGGCCAGGCGGTAGAACAGATCTGACCGCAGTGCATCCTCCGATGTGCGTCCCGCTTCTTGCAGGTTAGAAATTGCGACAATCCGCGTCTCCGCAGGTGTTCCCTGCTCGTTAATCACACTGAGCAATCGCGCCTGTAGCGTTTCTGACAATGCTTCAACGTCTTCGAGCACCAGCGTGCCACCACGTGCTTCTTCAATGGCAGGCAGTTGCGCGTCTTCGGGTTGCATCGGGCCGAAAAGCCGCTTGCTCAGCGCCTCTTCTTCCAACGCCCCACAAGACACCAGCACAAATTTCTTACCCGCACGAGAGCCGACAGCATGCAGCGCGTGGGCTACCAAGGTCTTGCCTGTCCCGGTCTCACCATCAATCAGAACATGGCCATCCGCCTGCCCCAGATCGAGAATATCTTCGCGCAGGCGCTCCATCACCGGCGATTGCCCGATCAGCTTTTTCATCAACTGACCGCCGTCGCTCAACTCGCGGCGCAACGCACGGTTGTCCATAACCAGCCGCCGCGCGTTGGTGGCCTTCTTGGCAAGCTCGCTCATCCGGTCCGGGTTGAACGGTTTTTCCAGAAAATCAAACGCACCCACGCGCATCGCTTCCACCGCCATCGGAACATCGCCGTGACCGGTAATCATGATAACAGGCAGCGCACTGTCGTTACCCATTAGCTTCTTGAGAAACTGCATCCCGTCCATGCCCGGCATCTTGATGTCGGAAATGACGATGCCCGGGTAATCAGGCCCAAGGGTTTTCAGCGCATCCTCGGCAGAGCCGAAAGTCTCCGTGTCATAACCGGACAGGGCCAGCCACTGGCTGATCGACTGGCGCATGTCCTGTTCGTCATCCACAATCGCTATCTTCATCGCCTGAGCCATAAGGTCTACTCCGCCGCTTCCACTTTTGTCTTCTCGCCCATGATGGGCAGTTGCATCTCAAATACCGCGCCGCCGGCCTGACCGTTCCGCGCTGTGAGCCTGCCGCCCAGCTCGTTCACGATCCCCGAGGAGATGGCAAGCCCCAGCCCCACGCCATCACCGGGCTGCTTGGTCGTGTAGAACGGCTCAAACAGCGCGTCGAGATCTTCAATTCCTGGGCCATTGTCCCGCACCGTCAATGTCGCAGTCTCACCAGCAGACAGCATGATCTCTACCTGTGGGTTCCGCGTGGTCTTGGTCGCGTCCAGCGCATTGCGCAGAAGATTCACCATCACCTGTTCGATACGCATCCGGTCACCGAACACCGTGACCGGCTCATCCGGCAGGATCCGCGAAATCTGCACCTGTCGCTGGCGCAATTGTGGCTCCATCATCGACAGGCTTGACGCAAGGGCCGCCCCCATATCCACAGGGGAAAACGCCTCTTGTCCCTTGCGGGCATAGGATTTCAGCTGACGTGTGATCGCCCCCATCCGCTCTATCAGATCGTCGATGCGGCCAAAGGACGACAGCGCTTCTTCGGGCCTGTTACGGCGCAACAACAGACGTGCACCCGCCAGATAGGTTTTCATCGCCGCCAGCGGCTGGTTCAGCTCGTGGCTCACAGCCGCTGACATCTCGCCCAAGGCGGCCAGCTTGGAGGATTGCTCAAGCGTTTGTTCGGCCACAGCGAGCGTTTCCTGCACGCGTTTGCGCTCAGCGATTTCCCGCTGCAAGGCAACGTTCAATGCGCGAAGTTTGGCCGACTCCCGTTGGAAGATCGCAAGCCTGCCCGCCGTTCGACGGCTCAGGAAGTAGAACGTCAGAGCCAGAAGAATCGCAAACCCCATAACTTCCAGCGCCAGCACCGCATTCACGCGCTCTCGCACAGAGGCGTAGGTGGTATAGCTGACCATGCGCCAGCCGCGGAACGACACGCGATTTTCCAACCGCATCACCGCCTCACCCTGCAGGTATGCGTCCGGCGGCAGCGCGGTCCAGTCAGCCGTTGCTTTGATGGCCCGCTCGACCGCCGTCTGCGGCGATGTGGTGGTCAGTGCCTGTTCTTCGGTCAGACCGCGCCAGCGTGGCGACGTGCCAAGGATAATCTCACCAGCGCTATCAAGCACGATGACAGCGTCGGATATGCCAGCCCATGCACGCTCGAACTTTTGCAGATCAACCTCAACCGCGATGACGCCGAGCGTGTTGCCGCCCGCCTGTATCCGGCGTGAATACATAAACCGGTAACCGCCACCTTCCAGTTTGATGGTGTTGAAGATGGTGGCATTGGACCGGATGGCGTCGACGAAATAGGGTTCGGACCGGTGTTGCGATTGCAACCTGTTACGGTCGGTGGCCGCGACCGTGCGCCCGTCAATGTCATAAAGCATCAAAGACGCCGCACCGATTTCTTCCACGAAGGAGATCAGCCGCTGGGTAGACAGAGAATAGTCGGCGTTCTGCAAGGCTGTGATTAACGACGGATCACGCGCCAGAAGCTGTGGCACAATCGCATTCTGGCGCAATTCAGCCAGCAGGTTTCCGCTATACAAGGCAATCCGCAACTCAGCACGGTTGCGTGTACTTTCAGTAAAACGGTCGGTCAGCAGCTTGTTGGTCACGGAGATTACCAGCACAGCAAGTGCCATAATCAATCCGATTGCCACGCGCGCCCGCCAGGACACGTTGAGGCTCGGTTTACTATCCGCTGAGGTACTCATCCCGCCAGTCTACGCGGGCCTGAGGTGCCGCTCAAGTCACGCTGTCGCCAGCACCCCTGCCAATGCGCGAAAGAGCGCTTGTCCGTCGGTCCCGCCGTGCCCTGCATCAGCTGCCCGTTCGGGATGTGGCATCATACCCAACACCCTGCGGTTTTCCGAAAGGATACCGGCAATATCGGCGATCGCCCCGTTAGGGTTGTCGGTATAGCGGAAAGCAACGCGGTCCTCGCCCTGAAGACGTGCGACAGTTTCGGCATCAGCAAAATAGTTGCCATCATGGTGGGCAATTGGAATGTCGATCACATCGCCAGCGTTGTAGCCTTCGGTAAAAGCGCTGTTGGATGTTTCGACCCGCAAGCCAACGGTCTTGCAGATGTACTTCAAACCGGCGTTGCGCAGCAAAGCACCGGGCAGCAACCCTGTCTCGGTCAGGACTTGAAAGCCATTGCAGATGCCCATGACATAACCGCCACGATCGGCATGAGCCTTGACCGACGCCACAATCGGCGATTGCGCCGCAATAGCCCCACAGCGCAGGTAGTCGCCGTAGGAAAATCCGCCTGGAATACCTACGATGTCGACATTCTGAGACAGTTCGCTGTCCTTGTGCCAGACCATCTCGACCTGCGCGCCTGCGGCTTCAAAAGCGACGGCAAGATCGCGGTCACAGTTCGAGCCGGGAAAGACAACAACTGCTGCACGCATCAGACCATCTCCACCGAATAGGATTCGATCACTGTGTTCGCCAGCAGCTTCTCACACATGGAGGTGATATCAGCCTCGGATGTGCCATCCGCCAGATCCAGCTCGATCACCTTGCCCTGACGAACGCCGTTCACACCATCAAAGCCCAAGGCCCCCAAGGCATGACGAACTGCTTCACCCTGCGGATCCAGAACACCGTTTTTCAACATTACGTGCACGCGTGCTTTCATGATGCGTCCCCTGCTTCACTTGGCCAATAATCTTAAGTCCGACGCCTGCTTCAGTTGATCAGCGTCGGTTTGGTCACCGGCGTGGAGTTCTTGGGCATCACGCCCAACCGCCGCGCCACTTCTGTATAGGCATCCGTCAGCGATCCCAGATCGCGGCGGAACACATCCTTGTCCAGCTTCTGGCCAGTCTCGATATCCCACAGACGACAGCTGTCGGGGCTGATCTCGTCCGCCACGATCAGGCGCTGGAAATCGCCGTCAAACACGCGGCCGATCTCGATCTTGAAATCGACCAAACGGATGCCGACGGCCATCATGATACCGGACATGAAGTCATTGACACGCAGCGCAAGGCTGAGAATGTCTTCCATGTCCTGCTGGCTTGCCCAACCGAATGCCGCGATATGCTCTTCGGTCACAAGCGGATCCCCCAGAGAATCGTCCTTGTAGCAATATTCGACAATCGGGCGCGGCAACTGCGTACCTTCATCAATGCCGAGCCGCTTGGACATAGTGCCCGCAGCGTAGTTGCGCACGATCACTTCCAAAGGAATGATCTCGCACTGGCGCACCAGTTGTTCGCGCATGTTCAGCCGTTTTATGAAATGCGTCGGCACGCCGATCTGGTTCAGGCCGGACATAAAGTACTCAGACAGCATGTTGTTCAGAACACCCTTGCCTTCGATGACGTCCTTTTTCTGGGCGTTGAAGGCAGTGGCATCGTCCTTGAAATACTGGACAATCGTTCCCGGCTCGGGACCTTCATAAAGGACTTTCGCTTTGCCTTCGTAAATCTTTTTGCGCCGGGCCATGGGCGTCCTTTCAAATATCGGGTGCAAGGTCTGTCCCTGAACCTGTTGCCGCCCTCTTAATCTATGCCCCCCCGTGCTGCAAGCATCGCAAACATCTTGTTTTCCGGCCTGCTTGCATACATTTGTGTAAGAGATGCACCAGCAACCACAAGGAGCCGCCATGAGCAGTATGAAAGACCGCGAAAACGCATTCGAGAACAAATTCGCCCACGATGCAGAAATGCAGTTCAAAGCCGAAGCCCGCCGCAACAAGCTGTTGGGCCTCTGGGCTGCCGAGCTGATGGGCAAAACCGGTGATGCCGCGGCGGATTACGCCAAAGAGGTCATCAAGTCCGATTTCGAAGAAGCAGGCGACGAGGATGTCTATCGCAAGGTGTCCGGTGATCTGGGTGCCAAGGCTGACGAAGCGACGATCCGCGCGAAAATGGTCAGCCTGATGGCCGAAGCAAAAGCACAATTGATTTCAGAGCTGGATTGATCCGCTCATCAATAACACGACCAAAGCGCCTTTCACTCAAATGAAGGGCGCTTTTTCTATCCGGACCCCGGCGGCGTTAACTTTTCCACAAAGCCCCTTCTGATAGCCCCTAAACCGGCTGCAATCGGGGAAAAGACGTATGAGGCCGGAAATAAAGATCGCCCGAAAGCGCGTGAATGCACTGCGTGCCGCTTTGCCCTTTTTTGTTATGGGCTTTTGCATCTGGTTACTGATGCAGCGTGTCGATCTATCCGCGCTCACCAACCTTCCCGCCCTGCTGCGCGGGCTGACACCATCTATAATCTTAGGCGTATCTCTTCTCTGTGCGGCGAGCCTTTGGGCCGTTGCCCGTTACGACAGCGTCGCACACAGACACTTTGCAACCGGCGTCACGTGTAAATGCGCCAGACAGTCCGGTTTCGCGGCGATCGCTGTGGCGCAGACTGCGGGCTTTGGTGTGTTTACCGGCGCGGTGGTACGATGGCGCATGCTGCAAAAGCTATCATTTGCGCAAGCCCTCCGTCTTGCCGGATTTGTGACCCTGACATTCCTTCTGGCGCTCGTGTATCTTACATCGCTGGCTGCGGTCGTGTTACCGGCACCGGACTGGCTTTTCTGGCCTGCAATCGGCGTTACCTTTCTTCTGCCGCCGCTCTGGCTATGGCTCAGCTTCGATCCCTATTTGCGTCCCTTCAGCAGCCTAAGGTTTCTGCCCAGTCTCACTGCAAGCGCTGCCATACTGGGTTGGGCCACGCTGGACATACTGGCCGCGGCACTTGCGCTTTATCTTCTCTGCCCCACAAGCGACGTAGCCTTTGCAGCGTTCCTACCCGCTTTCATGCTGGCGCTCGGCACGGGCCTGGTATCTGGCGCACCAGGGGGGATAGGCGCATTTGAGCTGACACTATTGGCGCTCCTTCCCCAACTCCCTCCCGCAGAGATGATCACCGGCATCATGGCTTTCCGCCTGTTCTACTACGCAGGTCCGGCCATCATCGCAGTCGCGATGGTGCTCCGCTCACCGAGCAGCCCGCCAGACCAGCGGTACGCATTCGTGTCACCTGCAAGAAGACCCTATACAGGCGAATGTGCAGTGCTCTTGCAAAACGGCGGGCGACTGGCAGAGCATCCCGAAGGTTCCTTTGCCCTATGGCATACGCGGCAAACCGCAACTCTGATGTTCGACCCGGTTGAAGGGTCTGCCAAAGCAGCATTGGGAAGGCTCTGTGCCGATGCGAAGTCCCACGGCCTGATCCCTTTCCTCTACAAAGGATCCGCGCGCACGGCACTTGCGGCACGGCAAAAGGGCTGGTCGGTGATGCGGACTGCGCAGGAAGCGGTCGTGGATGTCGCCTCGTTCGACCTGAATTCCCCTGCCCGCCGAAGTCTGCGGCGAAAATTGCGCAAGGCGCAAACGGCTGGCGTCATCGTCGGGCGGGCAAGCCAGCTCCCCATCGCCGAGATGGCCCGCATTGATGCATTGTGGCAATCAGGACATGGCACAGCGCGCGGCGGCACCATGGGTCGCTTTTGTCCTGCTTATCTTTCCCGCCAAGAGGTCTTTGTCGCGTACCGTGCGGAGGAGCTGATTGCTTTTGCGAGTTTTCACTATGACGCGCGATCAATGACACTTGATCTGATGCGCCACCAAAGCAGTTTGCCCGATGGCACCATGCACGCGCTGATCGCGAAAGCGCTGGCATATGCGGATAAGCGCAACAAGATGCACGTCAGCCTGGCGGCTGTGCCTGACCTGCCCCATTGGATGTCACGCCTGCCGTTTGTGCGCGCCCGCGCGGAGGACCATGGATTGCGCCAGTTCAAGAACAGCTTCGCCACAGATCTCCGACCGCTCTATGCCGCCGCGCCAGGCCCCTTGTCGCTGGCGCTCGGCCTTGCCGATATCGCCTTCGAGGTTCATGCGCCCGCTGCCCTGAAACCCTACGGTCCGCCTCATGAACAAGATGAGCAATATGAGTTTGCCTTCAACACGCATCCGTGACAGGCCTCGCGCAGAAACAGGATCGGGCGTTCCCATGACCAATGCATTCAGCGACCTCTTGGCCGAAAAAGGCTTTCTTCTGGCAGACGGTGCCACAGGTACCAATCTGTTCAACATGGGCCTTATGGCTGGTGATCCGCCTGAATTGTGGAACACAGATAAGCCAAAGAACATCATCGCGCTCTATAAAGGTGCGGTGGATGCGGGAAGTGATCTGTTCCTGACCAACAGTTTTGGAGCCAACGCATCCCGCCTCAAGCTGCACAACGCTGAAAAGCGGGCGCATGAGTTGAGCCGCGTTGCAGCTGAACTGGGCCGCGAAGTGGCCGACACCGCAGGCCGCAAAGTTATCGTTGCAGGCTCTGTCGGCCCGACCGGAGAGATTATGGAACCCGTCGGCACGCTGAGCCATTCATCCGCTGTCGAAATGTTCCACGAGACCGCAGATGGTCTGAAAGCAGGCGGTGCGGATATCGGCTGGCTGGAGACGATCAGCGCCGCTGAGGAATACAAGGCCGCCGCCGAAGGCTTTGCGCTGGCGGGCCTGCCATGGTGTGGCACGATGAGCTTTGACACCGCTGGCCGTACGATGATGGGAGTGACATCTGAAGGCATGGTCGATCTGGTCGAAGGGCTCGACAATGCGCCCATCGCATACGGCGCCAACTGCGGCACAGGTGCAGCCGATCTGCTGCGCACGGTTTTGGGGTTTGCCGGCAAAGGCAGCACCCGCCCCATTATTTCGAAAGGCAACGCGGGTATTCCCAAGTATGTCGAAGGCCACATCCACTATGACGGCACGCCTGAATTGATGGCTCAATACGCGGTACTTGCCCGCAACTGTGGTGCATCTGTCATCGGCGGCTGTTGCGGCACGATGCCTGTTCACTTGCAGGCCATGCGTGAAGCACTGGACACAACCGTCAAAGGCGCTGCGCCAGAGCTCGACGAGATCAAAGCGGCGTTGGGTGATTTTTCGTCTGCCAGCGATGGCACCGATGGCGAAGGCCCCGTGCGGGCACCGCGCCGTGGTCGCCGTAGAGGCTGAACCAAGACAACCGCTATGACTGCCTTCAGTTATCAGGGCGGCTGATCCGGCAGGTCAAGGTAGCGAGCAGGTTTTGCTTGCCAACGGCCTGCCTCCTCGTCCATGAAGCATGCAGGGTCGGCGATGGCGTCGCCAGCATGCAAATGCAAACCCTTATTCACCTTCCTGAACGCCGGGACTTTTCTTTGCCGCTTGCGCGGCCGGGGGAGTTCGGCTCCTTCGCGCGCATATCGGCAAGCCGATGAAGGAGCCATGTCATGGATCGTCCGGAATACTACCGCTTCCATCAAGGGGAGAAGACGCTTCCCTTTGCACCCCAAGAGTACGAAAAACGTCTGACAAAACTGCGGGCCAATATGGCCGATGATGGTATTGAGGCTTGCGTTCTGACCTCGATGCACAACGTCGCCTATTATTCGGGGTTTCTGTATTGCGCATTTGGTCGTCCCTACGCGTTGGTCGTGACCCCGACGGATGCCGTAACCATCAGCGCCGGGATCGATGCTGCACAGCCATGGCGGCGCAGCTATGGGGACAACATCACCTATACCGACTGGCAGCGGAATAACTACTGGCGGGCCATTCTGTCTGTGACCGGCACGGGTGGTACCCTCGGATATGAGGCAGACCATCTGACGCTCGCACAAAAGTTGCTTCTGGACGGCTTTCTGTCACCCGCGTCCACTGTCGATGTGGCACCCATGACCATGGGCCAACGCATGCATAAATCTGCCGCAGAAATTGGCCTGATCCGCGCCTGTGCTCAGGTGGCGGATGTGGGTGGCTTTGCCATCAAGGACGCGATCAAAGCGGGCACCCGCGAGATTGATGTCGCAATGGCCGGACGCGATGCGATGGAGCTTGAGATCGCCAGACGCTTTCCGGATGCAGAATACCGTGACACTTGGGTCTGGTTCCAGTCCGGCATCAATACCGACGGAGCGCACAACCCCGTTACCTCTCGCGTGCTGCGTGCCGGCGATATCCTCAGCCTGAACACCTTTCCGATGATCAGCGGCTACTATACCGCATTGGAACGGACGATGTTCGTCGAGACGGTCGACGCAGAAAGCCTGAAAATCTGGGAGGCAAATGTCGCAGCGCATGAGTTGGGCATCAATCTGTTGAAACCGGGTGCAAGCTGTGCCGCGATAACCGATGAGATCAACACCTTCTTTGCGGAGCGAGACCTGCTGAAATACCGCACCTTCGGCTATGGTCATTCGTTCGGCATCCTATCGCACTACTACGGACGAGAGGCTGGACTGGAGCTGCGCGAAGATATCGACACAGTGTTGGAGCCCGGGATGGTCATCTCAATGGAGCCGATGTTGACTGTGCCTGAAGGAACGCCGGGTGCCGGTGGTTATCGCGAACATGACATTCTGGTCATCACTGAAGATGGCAATGATAATATCACGGGGTTCCCCTACGGTCCGGACTTCAACGTCGTAGGTTGAGCCGTCACGCGTATCAAAGGATCGCGGCATGTAGGCCCGTGTCGCGGTCCATCTGTCAAAACAACGACATCTGTGCGCCCGGCAGCACGGGCGCGCGAAACAGGTCGCAGCGCATCGGGGGCGCGTTCGTCTTCAGCCCCAACCGTTTGATGGCCACATTGAACCGCTGTGCGACCATTTCGGCGTATGGCCCCTCGCCACGCATGCGGCGATGCCATGTCGCGTCGTACGCCTTGCCCCCGTGCATATCCCTCAATCGGTTCATGATCCGCTCTGCGCGGTCCGGATAGTGCTGCGCCAACCACTCTTGCACCAGCGGTGAGACCTCTTGCGGCAGTCGCAACATGATCCAGCTCGCAGTGCGCGCACCGGCGTCGCGCCCTGCACCCAGGATCGCCTCAAGCTCGGGATCCGTGAGCGCAGGGATCATCGGTGACGCCATGACGCGCACGGGAATGCCTGCCTGTGACAGCCGCCGGATCACCCCCAGACGCCGTGCTGGTGCTGGTGCCCGTGGTTCCATCAAGCGGCTGAGCGTTGCATCCAGCGTTGTGACAGATATCCCGACCCGCACCAGCCCGCGCTGTGCCATGGGAGCCAGTATATCAATATCTCGCTCAATGAGACTGCCCTTGGTGACAATCGCTACGGGATGTCCGGTATCCGCCAGCACCTTCAGACATTCGCGCATGATTTCATGTTTTTTCTCAATCGGTTGGTATGGATCGGTGTTTGTCCCGATGGCGATGGGTGCCACTTTGTATTTGCGGGCAGCCAGATCACGGCGCAACACCTCGGGTGCCTCTGTTCGTGCGATAAGCTGCGTCTCGAAATCCAGCCCGGGCGATAGCCCCAGATACGCATGGGAAGGACGTGCGAAACAATAGACGCAGCCATGCTCACACCCGCGATAAGGGTTGATCGACCTGTCGAACGGCAAATCCGGTGACTTGTTATAGGTGATCATACTGCGCGGCAGTTCCACCTGCGTTGTAGTGCGTAAAACAGGTAACTCTTCTTCCCGCGCCCAGCCGTCATCTTCGGCCACACGCGCATAGCGTTCGTACCGTCCGGCGTGATTGCTGCCCGCCGCGCGGCCCTTGATCTTTGACGTGAGCGCTTCGTTATCCATTTCCTACAAATAGAACAAAATAAGAACACAGCAAAGCGCTATTCCGTATCCCCTTACCGATATGCAGAAAATTCATGTTCTTCGTGAGAAAAATGCGCCGCAAAATCCGCAACCTATGTCGCAATTTGCGTACCAATCAGCCGCTTTCCGTGACAAAAAGACAAAACGGCCCGCAGTGTTTGAAGCAAAAGGAAACACGCCATGTCAGATGAAGACGAGATCATCCTTTCGGAGCTGGATGACGAAGAGCTTGTCCAACAGATGTTTGACGACCTCTACGACGGCCTCAAGGAAGAGATCGAAGAAGGCGTGAATATCCTGCTGGAACGCAAGTGGGAACCTTACGACATTTTGACGAAAGCGCTTGTGGGAGGCATGACAATTGTCGGAGCCGACTTCCGCGATGGCATCTTGTTTGTGCCCGAAGTGCTACTCGCCGCCAACGCGATGAAGGGTGGCATGGCCATCCTCAAGCCCCTTCTGGCCGAAACAGGTGCGCCCCGCGTTGGCAAGATGGTTATCGGCACCGTCAAAGGCGACATCCACGACATCGGCAAGAACCTTGTCGGGATGATGATGGAAGGTGCCGGGTTTGAAGTAGTTGATCTGGGCATCAACAATCCGGTTGAGAATTACCTTGAAGCACTGGACCGCGAAGGCGCTGATATCATTGGTATGTCCGCCCTGCTGACCACCACAATGCCTTATATGAAGGTCGTGATCGACACGATGGTCGAACAGGGCATCCGCGATGATTATATCGTTCTGGTCGGCGGTGCGCCCCTGAACGAAGAATTCGGCAAGGCCATCGGGGCCGACGCCTATTGTCGTGACGCGGCTGTTGCGGTCGAGACAGCCAAGGAATGGATGGCGCGCAAGCACAATCAGGCCAAATCGGCTTAAGTCTTGCTGGCTGACAAAACACTGGCAAGGCCTCACCACCGGTGGGGCCTTTTTCTTACGTGGTGTCATCCCTATCTTAGGACCAGAGAGGACATATCATGCCCCTACCCCAATTCGCAGTCATCTTCATTGGCGCACTCACCGCAGCCGCGCTCACCATCTGGACGCTAAGCTTTGGCGGACCGGCGCTCATGCTTGTCACACTACCCTTGTTTATGATCGCGGCAGTTCTTGTCGCCTATCTGCGCCGGTGATCCCGACCGATACAGAGCTGACCGACGAAGGTCTGCCGCTGGAAGGCCGTGCGGGTCGCATCCTGCTGATCGCCTGCGGTGCGCTGGCGCGTGAAATCCTTGACCTCAAGGCGATGAATGGCTGGACCCACCTCGACCTCACCTGTCTGCCCGCCAAGCTTCACCTCTACCCCGAAAAGATCACCGAAGAGGTCCGCGCGGCGGTCGCAAAACATCGCGAAAATTACGACGACATCTTTGTCGTCTACGCGGACTGTGGCACCGGTGGGCTGTTAGCGACGGCCTGCGCAGAGATGGGCGTGCAGATGATTGCCGGCCCCCACTGCTACAGCATTTTTGAGGGTAACGATGCCTTTGCTGCAAAGGCGGATCAGGAATTCACCAGCTTCTATCTCACCGATTTTCTCGTCCGCCAGTTCGACGCATTTGTGTGGAAACCCATGGGGTTGGATCGCCATCCTGATCTGCGTGATATGTATTTCGGCAACTATGAAAAGCTGATCTATCAGGCCCAGACGGATGATCCGGCACTGACGGCTAAGGCCGAATCCTGCGCTGTGCGATTAGGGTTAAAATTCGAGCGCCGGTTTACCGGATACGGAGATTTAGGGACTGTTCTTGAGACACTTTGATCGTTCTACCGGCTCGTCGCAATACGTCTACGGGATCTGCCGGGCACCATCTGTTGCGCAATGCATGGAGCTTATTCAGAGCAACGCCAGTGGTTCTGACTGGCGCGAGAACAGCATTTGAACCAGTTTTTCCCATTTGCATTTGGTTGGGTGATGGTCATCGTCGGAGCTGTCTTTATCTTTGCTTCAAAAAGGTCAGTTTGGCAGGAAACTGACAGAAAAACTCTTGAAATCGATCCAATCCGTCGGTTTTACAAAGAGAAATTTCCAAAGTTTGATGCGCGTTCGATGTCCTTTGGTAGGGTATTCATACGGATTGCCGGTGTGCTCTCGGTCGTTGTCGGGACCATCATCATTCTTGTCGTGGTGCTCAACACAAGTTGATGCGCGTACCACCCGGTGGCGGGACACGCCCCCTCAAATTTGCGTCGCTCTGGGCTCAAATTGGCCTTTGACCTGCCACAAGACAATTCATTTCACTGCCGCGGCTGTTTCGCGCACCCGCTCTATCATCGCTGTCAAACCGTTGGAGCGTTGTGCCGATAAATGATCGTTCAAGCCCAAGCGCCCCATCTCCGCCCGCGCATCTACAGCGAGCACCTCGGCTGGCGTGAGACCGTTATACAGTGTGCGCAGTACCGCAATCAGACCGGATACGATCATCGCGTCCGACGCGCCGTCGAAATGCAGCTTTCCATCCTCCACCTGCGCGTGCAGCCAAACCTGAGAGGCACAGCCATCGACCTTGGTAGCGGGGACTCTCAATGCCTCCTCCAGTGCGTCCATCGATTTACCCTGATCGATCACATGGCGATACCGGTCTTCCCAGTCGTCCAGAAACTCGAAATCCTCGACAAGTTCTTCGAAGGCGGCGTTGGCCATTGCTTGGGTTCCTCTGCTTGGTTGCCCATGAGGTAGGAGCGTGGCCACCAAAGGTCCAGCCCCTTCCCAAACTTGGCGCAATAGGATAGTCAAATCACGACAGTATTTCCCAAGGCGACCCCCATGCCCAAGACCCTTCCCCTGATCCTTGCCGCGGCCATGACTTTGACGGCCTGTGCCTCCGTCCGCGAGAGCCGCGTGAACCCGTTCAACTGGTTCGGCCAGTCGCGATCGGTCCCTGTGGAGCGGGAAGTAAATACCAACCCCCTGATACCGCAGGGCGGCGGGTTGTTCTCAAATAAGCGAAATGAACCAGTGATTTATGCGGGCCGCCCGTTTGAGCAAGTCACCAACTTGACGGTCGAGCGTGTTCCCGGCGGTGCCATCATCCGCGCCACGGGTCTTGCCGCACGTCAGGGCATTTACGAAGTGCAGCTTACACCCGAGAACGAGGACGAAGAACCGGTTGATGGTGTGCTGGCCTACCGCCTTGAAGGCGTGCGACCGGCACAAAACACGGCCGTTGGCACGCCACCTACCCGCGAAGTTGTTGCGGCGCGGCGCGTCACAGACAGCCAGCTTGCCGGTGTGCGCCGCATTCGGGTCGAGGGCCAGCTGAACGCGCAGGTAGCGCGCCGCTGACGTAACGCTGCGGCTTAGGCTGCAGCGGTTATGATAATCTCTACCGTGAACTCCGGCTTGGCCAGTTTCGCTTCACCGCAGGCACGTGCCGGTGCATGTCCTTCGGCGACCCAGCCATCCCAGACGCCGTTCATCTCGGCGAAATCAGCCATATCGGCCAACCAGATCACCGCCTGCAGAATGCGTGTCTTGTCTGAGCCGACTTCGGCCAGCAGCGTGTCGATCTGGTCCAGACAATCCTGCGTTTGCTGCGCGACACTGGCACCTGCTGTGCCAACCTGCCCCGCCAGATAGATCGTGCCGTTATGGGTCACGATCTGGCTCATGCGCTGGTTTGTATGGTGACGTGTAATCTCGGTCATGGGTTTCTTCTCCGTTGGGGTCAGGCTTCAGACCTCGACCACTTCTACATCATTGCCGTTTGCAGTCAGCGCGATCTTACCTTCGCACAGGCGTAGAGCATCGGTGCCGAAAACCTCAAGACGCCATCCTTTCAACGCAGGTATATCGCGCATACCAGCCGCGATCCCGTCAAGGTCGGAAGCAGGAGCAATCAGCTTTGCCGCAACCCCTGATTTTTCCGTTTTGGCCTTTAACAACACACGCAAAAGATCGGCCAAAGCCGGATTGACCTGCAGCTTTTCGCGGCTGCGATCAGGCTTGGGCATCTTGTCGGGTTTGGTCGCGATACCGGCGGCGATCCCTTTCAGGATACCGTCCGCAATCTCTCCTTTGCGCGCCTCACGAAGCAGCAGCCGTGAACGACCAAGTTCCTCATGATTTGATGGCTTTAGGCTGGCAAGCTCAACCAACGCATCATCTTTATAAACGCGGTTGCGCGGCACATTGCGCCCTTGCGCATATTCCTCGCGAAACGCCGCAAGTTCGCGCACGATGCTAAGAAACTTCGGCGAATTCGTCCGTGTCTTTACCCGCTTCCACGCGTCCTGCGGTGCCGTTACATAGGTCTCGGGCGACGTAAGGGTCGTCAGCTCTTCCGCAACCCACCGCCCGCGACCGCTTTGCTCAAGCTTGGCAGACAAAAACTCGTAAATCTGGCGCAGGTGCGTGACATCAGCCAAAGCATATTTCTTTTGAGCATCCGACAGCGGTCGCCGCGACCAATCCGTGAACCGTGACGACTTGTCGACACCTTCATTGCAGATCTTGCGCACCAGTGTCTCATACCCCACCTGCTCGCCAAATCCGCAGACCATGGCCGCGACTTGCGTATCGAACAGTGGCTCCGGGAACACACCCGCATCGACAAAGAAGATCTCAAGATCCTGCCGTGCGGCGTGAAAGACTTTGACCACCGAAGTGTCACGGTAAAGATCGTAAAGCGGCTCAAGGGAAATACCCTCAGCCAGAGGATCGACCAAAACCGCGTTGCTGTCATCGGTCCCCGGCATCGCCAATTGCACAAGGCACAGCTTGGAATAATAAGTCCGCTCGCGCAGGAATTCCGTATCGATGGTGACAAAGGGGTGCTTGGCTGCCTCAAGGCAAAATTCGGCAAGGTCGGCGGTCGTTGTGATTGTTCTCATGGGCTCACTTCGTGCAGCATGCGGCTGAATGTGGGGCTAAAATACGATGTAGACAACTGCTACATCACCTGCCCGACCTTGACCAGCCAGCGCTTACAAGATCACCGGGGTCCGGTCATTTTCGGCGAAACGGCGCAGGACGGCCGGGTATAATTTGTGCTCCAGAACCAGAACACGCTCTGCCAGCACCTCTGCAGTATCGCCTTCATGGATGCGCAAGCTGGCTTGCCCGAGGATTGGACCGTCATCAAGCGCTGCGGTGACCTCGTGCACGGTGCATCCGTGTGCCGTGTCGCCAGCCTCCAAAGCCCGCGCATGCGTATGCAACCCTTTGTATTTGGGTAACAATGACGGATGGATATTGATCATTTTGCCGCGCCACATATCCGTGAACCCAGCTGTCAACTTGCGCATGAACCCCGCCAGACAAATGATATCAGGCGCGTGAGGGGCAAGTGCCGCCGTCAGCTCGGCTTCGAATGCAGCGCGGTCCGCACCATGGGGGCGATGGTCAACAACAACCGTCTGCAACCCCTGCTCTTTCGCCCAAGCAATGCCGCCTGCATTGGCATTGTTCGACACGATTACGGCTGGGCGTGCAGGGTGATCCCCTGACATATCGGACACCAGTGCGCGCATGTTCGACCCGCCACCGGAGACAAAAATCGCAACCTTTTTTGTCACGAAAGCGCGCCTGTGTAGCTCACTCCGTTGCCAGCCACGATGCGCCCGATCTCAAAGGCCGCGTGGCCATCGGTAGCGAATGCTTCTTTCGCGGCTGCAACCTTACCGGAGGGTACAACCGCAATCATGCCAACGCCGGAATTGAAGGTCTTCAGCATCTCGTCTTCGGCCATTCCGCCGTTTTCCCGCAGCCATTTGAAAACGGGCGGAAGATCCCAGGCAGCCAGGTCAATCTCGGCACCCGTCCCGTCGGGAAGGACCCGCGGCAGGTTCTCGGTCAGGCCACCGCCGGTGATATGTGCAAGTGCGGCAACACAGTCCGCCTTCAATGCGGCCACGGCTCCTTTGACATAAAGCCGCGTGGGCGTCAGCAATGCCTCGCCCAATGTACCGTCCGCCCATGGGCAGGCATCTTCCCATGCCATACCACTGACTTCGACAATGCGCCGGACAAGCGAGTAGCCATTGGAATGCACACCGTCACTGGGCAGCGCCAGCAGCACATCCCCTTCCGAGACCTCACGCGGCAATTCGGTACCCCGCTCCATCGCGCCAACAGAGAACCCTGCCAAGTCGAAATCACCTTCGTGGTACATTCCCGGCATCTCTGCCGTCTCACCACCGATAAGCGCGCAACCGGATTGGGCACAGCCCTCTGCGATGCCTTCGATGATGCGTGTCGCCTGATCCAGCTCAAGCTTTCCAGTGGCGAAATAGTCGAGGAAAAACAAAGGTTCCGCGCCCTGACAGACCAGATCGTTAACGCACATCGCCACCAGATCGATACCGATGCCATCCACGTTGCCTGTGTCGATCGCGATGCGCAACTTGGTGCCAACACCATCTGTGGCCGCTACCAGAACAGGATCTGTGTATCCTGCAGCTTTCAGATCAAAAAGAGCGCCGAAACCACCAAGACCGGACATGGTGCCGGGCCGCGCCGTGCGCTTGGCCGCTGGCTTGATCCGGTCCACCAGCGCGTTGCCTGCGTCAATGTCCACGCCCGCGTCGGCGTAAGTCATCCCGTTTTTCGTCATGCCCAGATCCCCCGGTGGTCAGCTGCTGCCGCTGCGATACCCCAATGGCGCAAGGCAGGCAACCACCACAATCACGGTCGGCCGCTCGATTTATAGGCGTCAGGCGGGCTCTGCCTCAGGCAGTGCAAGACGGAGCCCCGCCGCAGGACAATCATCCATTTTGTCAGTCCGCGACCACCTGAAAATCGACGCGGCTGTTCGGCAGCGCTGGCTGACCTGCAATGCCAACGGAATAGGAAGGCGCACCAATCAGAATGCTGTCTTTTGCAAAGCCGGCCGAGACAAGTGCGCTCATCATCGCAAGTGCCCGCAAACGCCCCGTCCCCACATCTTCGCGGCTGCCGGGTTGGTCCGAATGATGACCGACGACGCGCAGACGGGCACCATCGCAGGCGGCAACATCCTGTGCCAACTCGAAGATCGCCGCCATCTCGCTCGCCGGTGCCGTGATGGAGCGTGCGGCATAGAAATGACGCGCAAGGTCCGCTTTGGGCTGAAGGTCTGACACGCAGCCCGGCTCGGACTTCTGCCAAGGTTGCGGCGAAACTGAGTAGCTGGCTTTCTGTGCGCTCTCGATCACGGTAAACTCTACCCGTCTGTCGTAATAGGCAGCGTCTTTGGTCCCGCGCACCGTGGAGGGCCGTTCGTCGCCGTATCCGACAGGAATGAAGTCTGCGGTATCAATGCCCGAGGCCGCAAGCCGTGCGACCACGGCTTCTGCGCGTTTAAGGCTGAGGATTTTGTTGGCTCGCGGGTCACCGGACGGATCAGAGTGGCCCTCGACCTGCACCGCAAATCCGGGGCAGTCGCGCAAGACCATACCAATCAGCCGCGCCGAAGACAGCCCCGCATCTTCACCCGAAAGACCGCCCGCGGGAAAATAGATGCGCGACACGGATGCCAGCTCTTCCAGGTCTTCCCGACAGGAGCTTTGCCCCACCAGATTGTTTTGCGCTTTGGCAAAGAACTCTGCAGCGGCATTGGTGTCCAGCGCGGTCGTCTCGGGTGCAGGCACCGTTGTCTTTGCGGGTGCCGTCACTTGTAGAAGGTCGACAGGCCTGTTTCGGGTCACGTCCGTCGAATCGTTTTCCAATGCTGCAGTTTGTGCAGGTTCCGGACTTGGAGGCGTGCCCTGTGCATCTGGGATCGGCGTCGGCGCAACTTTCGTTTCCAGCGCTGACAACACAGAATTGTTCAGCTGCGCCATCCGCGCCTGTTCTACCTGTGGATCAAAGGCCGCCACCCGATCCCGCTCGGCTTTGCTACCAAATAAAGTATCGGTTGCCAGATAAGCCGGTGCCACCAGCAGGATGGCCGCAGTCGGCGCAATCCACGATATATTTTCCCTTAGGAATTTCATGTGCTCTTTCCCCCAAATCGCAGTTTTCCTGCGGTCGTTCTTCATCGGCAAGATATTGCCGGAATAACTACAGGTTGTGATAACTATTGCATCCACGTCAACATGCGGTGGCGTATAATTTATGATTTTTGTGCTAAATCACATGAAGAGCGATAAAATACAGGGGTTTGAGAAATGCGTTTCAGCATCATCAGCCGCTTCGCCCTATGGATTAACTGCGCGGATCGCCACCATATCACGCAAAGTGACAAGCATCTGCGCAGGGAATCAACATTTTTGGACAGCCCAAAGGGCGTCTTGACGAAGCACCCGCCACCGCATACCCAAGCACCCGTGGCGGGCCTGTAGCTCAACTGGTTAGAGCAGAGCGCTCATAACGCTTTGGTTGCGGGTTCAAGTCCTGCCGGGCCTACCATCACCGCCTTACCTGCGCGCGCTGACGTGCCAGTTCACTGCCATCTCAACCACTGTATCACCGCTGGCGTCCTGCACATCGACAGTTACGTCAAAGGCCACTTTGCCGTCATCAGCGATCGTCTGCATCAGGGATGCCCCGTCCTGAGATGTCTTTGCGTAAGCGGTCAGCGTGCCGATGGCGATTTTCTTGAATGCGATGTTGGCCACTGCCGCGACGGGCCGCATGTCGAGTATGACAGGCGCCAATGCACCCGCCATTGCAGCACCTGAAGCCGCTTCGCCCAATGTGAACATTGCACCTGCGTGCACTGAGTTGATGTGGTTCGACACTTCGTCGCGCTGGTCCAGCGTGGCGCTTGCTGTACCGTCGCCCAGTTCCAGCAATCGTACCCCCACGTGGTTGGCAAATGGAACGGCGGTATCGAGGTTTGCTTTGATCATGTCATAGGGGGTCATTCGGATCATCCTTGTAAATTCTCGCCATCAAACTGGCGCAGCCTCAGGCGCGGGGCAATCATGCCGCTGGGTCACCCCCTAGCGGGCAATAACAATGTCGGCACGCAAACCGCCCAATCGCGAAGATTCGCCCAACCGCAGCACGCCACCATGCGCGCGGGCAATGTCCGTCGCGATGGCGAGCCCCAGCCCGACACCGCTGTGCTGGTCCTGATTGCGGGCGGGATCAAGGCGGCTGAACGCACGCACGGCTTCTGTACGGCGGTCCTCGGGAATACCGGGTCCGTCGTCTTCTACTCTGATACGAAGGGTTTTATCGCTTAGCATCACCGACACTTCCGCCCGCGCGCCGTACCGGACCGCGTTAGAGATCAGGTTGTCTACAGCGCGACGCATCGCCACCGCGCGCAGCGTCACAGTGCCCGACCCTTCACCTTCGGGGTCCAGCAACGCCACATTCCGCCCTGCCCGTTTCGCTTCGTCCACCAGCTCTGCGACCAATGCATGGGGGTCGACAGGTTCGGGCGCACTTTCAGAGGCACCTTTTGCGAAATTGAGAAACTCGTCCAGCATCCGCTGCATATCATCGACATCGCGGCGCAACGGCTCTGCCTCTTCGTCGTCCAGCATTGACAGCGCAAGCCTCATGCGCGTCAGCGGCGTCCTCAGATCGTGACTGACACCCGAAAGCATTAGCGTCCGCTGCTCAATCTGCCGCTCGATCCGCGCCCGCATATCCAGAAAAGCATTACCGGCACTGCGCACCTCTACCGCTCCGGCCGGCGAGAACGCGATGTGACGGCCACGGCCGAACGCCTCTGAGGCCTGCGCCAGCCGTTTAATAGGACGCAGCTGGTTGCGCAGATAGATCGAGGCGATGAACGTCATTAAAACGCCGAAAAATATCGTGTAAACAAACAGCTGGTGCGGGTTGTTCGCCGATATTCGGCTACGCTCGAACCGGTATTCCACCGGCCCTTTTACCGTGTCGACAAAGACACGCACCGCCCGGTTATTGGTCAGATCGATCACGCGAAATCCGGGCAGCCGCATCTCGAACCGTCTCAGAATCACCCGCCCGGAATAATCGTACCAGCGCATTGCATTGCGCTTGGGTATGTCGTCTTCGGTCACAGGCAAGGCCTGTATCTGCAATGCGCCAAGGGATGCGGCGACCCGTCCCGGCACGTCCTCTCGGTCCGGCACCACAACGATCACTTGCCGCACAAGCGCCAGTTCGCGCAGCACTGTTTCAGTCATCTGATGGGTTACGCCTTCAAAATGCCGCTGCGCAAAAAGCACCGTCACAACCAGCTGGATGATCACCACAGGCAACAGCAGAATCAACGCCGCACGGCCATAGATGCCGCGCGGCATATAGTGTTTGAGCCAGACAAAGGACATAAGCTAGACCTTAGCCAGCACCGACCCCCAGCGAAAGGTCAAACGATGACACCGCCCGACGACTTTGATCCGCCCGTAGGCACCCCCGAAACACTTGAGCCCGGCCTGCGCCGCATTGTGGCACCGAATCCCTCGCCCATGACCTATCGCGGCACCAATACCTACCTTCTGGGCACCCGTGCCCTGGCCGTTATCGATCCCGGACCGCAGAACGATGCGCATCTTTCAGCTATTCTTGCGGCTGTCGGGCCGGATCAGCACATCAGCCATGTGATTGTAACCCATACCCATGTGGATCACTCTCCCCTCGCAGGCTCCCTTGCCCGTGCATGCGGTGCGCCTCTGCTGTCGTTTGGTGACGCCACCGCAGGCCGGTCCGAGGTAATGCAGGAACTGGCGCAAAGCGGTATGATGGGCGGCGGCGAAGGCATCGACATCCATTTCACGCCCGATCTTACTGTCGCTGATGGAGAGCTGATCGAGGGAGACAGCTGGCAACTCGAAGCACTGCACACACCCGGCCATATCGGCAATCATCTGTGCCTTGCTTGGGGTGATGCCTGTTTTACTGCCGATCACGTGATGGGCTGGGCCTCGTCGCTCGTCTCTCCCCCTGACGGCGACCTGACCGACTTCATGAGCTCTTGCGCACGATTGTCTGCGCGGGATTGGCGGGTGTTCTATCCCGGCCACGGTGCGCAGATCGATAAACCGTCCGACCGGCTGGAGTGGTTGGTCACACACCGCTTGCGCCGCGAGGCCGAGATTATTTCCGCGCTCAAAAGCGGTCCCACTACGGCTCAGACGCTTGCACAGGCCATTTACACTCAAACACCTACCGCACTACTTGGCGCGGCCACGCGAAACGTACTGGCGCATCTGATTGATCTGACTGGAAAATCCATCGTGACACCAACTGAAACCCTGCATGAAGACGTCGAATTCCGGCTGATCCAGCCTGATTGAGAAAAATTCGTAAATTCACGACAAAACCCTCTGGACGCGCCAAAAAGGCGTTGCTATAGGGTGCGGACCGTTCCGACGTAGCTCAGCGGTAGAGCAGTTGACTGTTAATCAATTGGTCGTAGGTTCGATCCCTACCGTCGGAGCCAATTAACTACTTGATAGTTAAGCAAAATGGGCGAACCTTCGGGTTCGCCTTTTTTCGTTTTTGCAACGATTTTGCAACGCTGCAAGGTATGATCGGTAAATGGCGCACTAGCGCCGACGCCGCTCCGAACTTTCCACGATGTCCTCTACGCTGATCTGCTTTCCAAGTGCATCGCTCAGCGCGTGCGCCAATTTGTGCACCGTGATCTCGGAAATCTCCATGCCCCGCTCAGCATTCGAAACAGTGGTCCGGTCAAGATCAGCCATGCGAGCCAATTTGTTCTGCGACATCATTGCCTGCAATCGCAAGCCCTTAATTTTTTCACCGGAGATCGGCATCTGATTGATTTTTCCCAGTTCTGATTTGCCAGTCATCCTACCCGAACACCCGACGGCCTTCAACACAATTCATCTAATTTCCACATACTTCGACATATACCGACATAAAACAGCCGATCTCCACACATACGGGTTGCTTTCCGTTTAAATGTGTGGGAAGAGTACTGCATCTCTGCTGGAGACCTGCCATGTCCTTTGAAGATCGAGTCACGAAACTTAACGGAGCACTTGAAAAACTTCGTGCAATGAGGTTCAATGCGTTGTGGATCGCTGTGATAGTGATCTGCTTTCTCGCTGCATATTTCGGGTATTGCGTCGAGATAAGCTGGAGCGAAGGCTTCTCGTTCTCAAAGTGCGTCGATCCACGCGACTGACCTCTCTACTGCTCGAACGGGCCGTGCAGAGAGCTGCACTCTGGGCAATCGCTAGCGCAGCAACACACTGAAGTTTCGTCGAATTTCTAGAACCAGCAAAAGCTGAGTTGCGACCCAGCTTTCCGTGCAAAAGTTCCGGCTTTGTTCCTACATTTAAGTTGATGCGCGCTATGTTGTGCACTACGGTGAACGAAACGCTAAATGAGCAACAGCATTAAGGAACGGAGCGCCTTTGTCACTTACATCAATTGAGAGTTTTTGCGGTGCGGGCGGCATGTCTCATGGCCTTGATCTTGCGGGCTACGACGTCCGAGTAGCGTTCGACAACGTTGCGGCACACATCGAAACTCACAACAACAACTTAGGTGAAACAGGGCAGGTTTTAGACGCGTCGATGGTGTCCGGTAGTGACCTATTAGAATTGGCGGGCCTATCACCCGGCCAACTCGATCTGTTTTCTGGAGGCCCGCCTTGCCAAGGTTTCTCCAAACAGAAACGAGGTGCAGATCGTTTTCAAGATCCGCGCAATTCTCTGGTTATACATTACGCCCGACTGGTGCGTGAGTTGAACCCTCGCGCATTTCTTTTCGAGAACGTCCAAATATTCGGACAGAAACGCGGGCAGCACCTAATTCAAGAAATGATGGACGACCTGACCGACTATGCGGTCTATGGTTACTTTGTCTGCGGAACCAGCTTCGGCTTGGCACAATCGCGCAGCAGGTTCCTGATGATCGGCATCCGCAAGGATGTGTCCTCTCGTATTCCCGTCCTACCCATCGCGAGTGAAAAGAAATCGGTGCGTGATGTGATCGCAAATATGCCACCGCCTCCAGATGATTGCTCTGAGCACCTCGAGTTCCACAATCATCTGAAATGCAGAATCAGCAAGGCGAATGAGGAGCGTATTTCCCACGTCCCACAAGGAGGTGGCTGGCAGGATATACCTTGGGAATTGCGACTGCCCTGCCACCAAGTCACTGACCCTAAGAAAGGTGGCTGGCCTGATGTTTACGGGCGCCTGACATGGGAAGGCGTTTGCCCGACCGTGACAGTCGGTTTCGACAGTTTCACGCGAGGGCGATACGGCCACCCAGAACAGAACCGGGCGATTACACCCCGCGAAGCTGCGAGGCTTCAAGGCTTCCCTGATTGGTTCAGGTTTTACGGCAATCGAATGGACGTGCGCACCCAGGTTGGCAATGCTGTTCCCCCACCCCTTGCTGAGGCGGCAGGTCGTGCAATTCGCGCCATTCTGAACAATGAGAACGAGAAAGTCATCGGCAAGCATCCTGACCAAGAATTCAATGGTCGGCAGATGGCTTTAGCGGTTTAGCCAGTCGTCAATATCATCGAATAGGTTGGCGATGCCCGTAACACGGATCAGCGCAGTGAAGTCCTGTCGTGCATATCGTTGAGGAATATCACAGTAGTACAAGCCGCTGAGTTCAGATAGGTGTTTTTGGAAAAGTGCGACCGTTCCGGGCACGCAAATTTGTTTGACTGTAGTTGTCTTGTCGTCCCGCTGCACCTCACTAATGCAGGTCAAATAGCTGCGATACCGACCGGGATAGGCGCTGTCTAAAATACGTTGATGCGCGAACGGC
Organism: Sulfitobacter noctilucicola; assembly: GCF_000622385.1. NCBI lineage: Bacteria > Pseudomonadati > Pseudomonadota > Alphaproteobacteria > Rhodobacterales > Roseobacteraceae > Sulfitobacter > Sulfitobacter noctilucicola. Next base: position 3,079,919 of record NZ_JASD01000008.1, on the reverse strand, counting down.
TGCACGATGCGTTCCCGCGTGGTGATCTTTAGCGGAATTACCGCTCCTTGCTGAGTCACAGTATTTGTAATTACCAAGTCAGTCGACACCGAATTGCCTTGAAGCGCCCCGTCGTCTACCGCGTCGGCATCAGGCACCTCGACAACGATGGGAATGTGTTTGGTCATTTGGAAGCGCGGTTGCGGGTAGCGAATTTGACAAACTGAACCAATAAACACCTCGAAGAACGTGCCCGGTGTTTTCCTGCTCTTTGGCTTCCAAACATCGTAGCAAAGGCAAAACGAGGACACGACCGTGTAGACGACTTTCTCAAACGTTACCGGGTCTGTTATGTCGTCGTCGTCCATCTGATCTTGGAAACTGACTACCGCACGCTCAAATTCCGCTAGGTCAGAAATGAACATTTCGGGACGATAGGGGCGACTCAAATTCCCGTTTCCCTCTGCTACCCAATATTCAAGATTGGGCGCACCTCGAAATTCACCAAATCGCCGGAGCGTCGCTTCCGTGTTGAGTTTTGTCAGGCACGCGCGAGTAATTTCATAGCACTCAGCCAGTGAAGGCTGGGAAGCATCGTATCGCTGCTTTGCAGCTTGAAAAAGGCGGTCAATTGTTTGCATAGGTTGGGCGATACCACGTCCAAACAACCTCAGCAATATTTCCGGTTGAGCAGCGCCGGGGACAGGTCCGATAACTCAGTTATGCCCGGAACATTTCGGGAACACATCAACGGAGTGACACAATGACCGAACTAACCAACATGACCAAACCTGCCATCAACGCGCTGCTCGCAACGCCCCTGTCTGCGTCGAAACTCAAGAAAACTTCGAAGGACGAACTCGTCGCCTTGTTCGATGCGATGCCTGCCACCGATGCGCTTAACGCTGAAATTCGCGATGCCCGCGCCGACGAGCCAACGCCGCCCAAATCGAAAGCAGAACCCAAGGCCCGAAAACCGCGCGTTCTCGACGACCGCGTGATGATCGAACCGGGCAAACCCGAAGACGTCAAAGCGACAAAGGCAGGATCGAAGCGGCACCTGATGGCCGAGGCTCTGGCGACGGGCGCGACCATCGAAGAACTGATCGAACTGCTTGGCTGGAACAAGGACACCGTGTCGTCGGCCTTGCGCACCGACATGGGTGCGTTAGGCCTCGGCGTCGAACGCAAGGCGGGCAAGTATCACCTCCTCTTGCCCAAAGGCGTGAAGCGGGTGCCGTCGCACGATGCAGACACGAACCGCGCCGCCGCTCTCGTGGCTGCTTGCAAATGAGTGGGCTGACCGTGATCGAGCCGGGTTGGTTATACATCCTGACCAACCCGACGATGCCTGACTTGTGCAAAGTTGGAATGACCACTCGGACACCAGAGGCACGAGCCGCCGAGTTGCACGATACGGGATCGCCCGTGCCCTACACAGTCGCCAAGGCATGGCCCGTTGACGACGTGCGCGCGGCAGAACGCGACGCTCATGCGGTCCTTGCCCGCTACCGTGTCAGTGACGAGCGCGAGTGGTTTCGCATGTCTGTGCCGAAAGCCGTCAAGGCGCTGGGCCGAGACAAACCTGCGCGCCCGTCCATCGTGCGCCGCCTCTGGCGCGTGTTCCGCGGCCTCGTCGAAGGCGTCGGCTGGTTGACGCTCCTGCTTCTGGCCGCTGGCTGAACCCTACCCATTCCCACCAGACCCAAGGCCCGCCACTCGGCGGGTCTTCTGATTCTAGGAGAAACCTATGACCAAAGCCGCAAATCTCTTGGACATGTTCCGCAATGGAAACATGCGTTCCGTCGTCGAAGAAGTCATCTGCGACGGTCCTCGCGCCCTCGAACTCGCTGCCCTACTTGCGCCCGATGAACTGCGCCGCCTGATACGTGTCGTCGATGCGCACATAGGTGCGGAATGAGGCATGAAACCTTCCGCGACACCGACCATGAAGCCGCCCAGTGGGCGGCTTCTTCCGTTCCAGAGCATCACTCTGCCCGTTCGATCAAGGAACCGTGGCTCGCGTCGTCGATCTTCGCTATCGCGGCGTTGCCATTGTTATGGGAACCTGTGGCGTGGGCGTTCGCGCCCTTGTTCGCAGCAATGCTTGCTCTGCGTCTCGGCGCGTTGGTCGGTTGGCAGGATTGTCACGCTCCTGAACCCGACCGCTGGCCGACTTTGACAATCCTGCTGCCTGTCTATCGAGAGCCGTCAGTGATCCCAGAACTTGCTCGTGCGATGCGCGCACTCGACTACCCGTCACCCGAAATTGTGTTGCTCGTCGAGGAAGATGACCACGAGACGCGCGCCGTGCTTGATTGCTGGCCGTTTCGCGTTCTCGTCGTACCTGACGGGAAACCTCGGACGAAGCCGCGCGCCGTGAACTACGGATTGCTTCACACTCGCGGCGAGATCGTCGTGATCTTCGATGCGGAAGACAGGCCCACGCCTGACCAGCCGCGACGTGCGGTTTCACGAATGTTGTTAGACCCCGACTGTGCCGTCGTGCAGGCCGTGCTTGCCTGTGATCATGACGGGCCGCTGATCGCACGACTTTGGGCGCTTGAGTATGCCGTCCTGTTTCGCGGCGTGCTGCCGCTTTTGGACAGTTTGAGCCTCCCGTTTCTTCTGGGTGGTACAAGCCAATACCTAAGGCGCGACGCGCTGATAGCGGTCGGTGCGTTCGATGCGCACAACGTCACAGAAGACGCCGACCTGTCTCTGCGACTTGCTCGCAACTACACCTTCCACACCGTTATGTCCGCGACGGGCGAAGAAGCGCCCCTGACAGTCACATGCTGGGTCAAGCAGCGGTCGCGATGGCTCAAAGGGTTCTGTCAGACGACAATGGTTCACTGGCAGGACGACCTGCCCCTGCGGACGCGGCTCGCCTTTGCATTCCAATTGCCCGTCCAACTACTGTGCATCGCGTCGCATCCCATAGGCCTCACCATGATCATCACGCAGCCGGACACCCCACTGACCGCGATGCTGTTCGCAGGTTACGCTCTGACCATTGTGACCTTTATGGTCGCCGCACGCCGCACCGGTCGCCCAAAGCGCGACGCGCTCGCACTTCCCGCTTACTGCTGTTTGCATGTCGTTGCGCTGGCGATTGCAGTGGTCGAGTTGATCGTCGCGCCGTCGATGTGGCGGAAAACGTCGCACGGAATTGCTCGACGGAATGACAAAGCGATTAGTGACAATTAAGGTCGGGTTATGAATTTGAAGAAATACACTGTCGCAGAATTACTTGAAACCCACACTGCTGTGCTGAACGAATTGCGGGATCGCGAAATTCTGCGAAGCGCGAACAACCCGACCGGCGACTATGCCGAGTGGCTGTTCTGCCAAGCATTCGGATGGGATCAAGCGGCAAACTCCGTAAAAGGGTTCGACGCTACAGACGCCGAAGGCATCCGGTATCAGATCAAAGGACGACGGCTGCACCAGCTCAACACATCGCGGCAACTGTCCGCCATACGAGACATGAGCGGGTTCGATGTGTTGGCGGGTGTCCTGTTTGACGCTGCCTTTGTCGTCTCGCGTGCGGCGTTAATCCCATCTGAGCTCGTGCGGGATCGTTCCAAATTCACCGAGCACACCAACAGTCACCGCTTCCTCCTGCGCGACGATATTTGGAATGCCGAAGGGGTCGTGGACGTAACGGCGAACCTTCAACAGGTCGCATCGAACAGTGACGTCTAAGCGCGCGTCTAATGTGCGGGATCGGCGAGCAGGCGCAATGATGCCCAAAACACCGAGACGCCCGTCAGCGCGCGATTTTTCGGGGGTGTTTGCCCGTGTCTCGTCGAACTCGTCGGGCAACGGCAGGGGCGATAGGCACGAGCGAGGCGAGAGCGTGGGTTAGAACGGCGATTTTCCGTCGTCGTCGGGAACCTGCGGGCTCACCTCAACCTCTAAGCCGAACTCCGCGAGAAGTTTTGAATGCACAGGGACGTTGTGCGCAAGCGCAGTTTCGACAACCTTCCTGTCTTTCTCGATTGCCTTCTCGGTTTGTATTTTGGCCGCGCCAAATAGGCTGTCATACCCGCGCTTTGAAACGACCTTGGCAAGGTCTTTCTTGATCTTGTCGATCTTCTTGGCGCGGGCGATCTGCCGCTGACGCGCTTCCGCGTTTTCATCGGGTTCGTGCTTCTGCTTAACGTACTGCGGTGCGCGTGGGAGGTCACGCCCCCGATTTGAATCCTTTGCCATGACGCAACCATAGCGCGTGCAGGTTGCCTAGTACATCCCGACCAGTTTGCTGACGCGGATGCTTTGCGGCATGAGGTATTGCGATGCGAAGGCGGCGACGATCAAGGCAATGCCCGTATCACCGTGACCAGAGGCATTGCGCGATTGCGTGATGATCTGGTTGCCCGCCGCTGTCGTCTGCGTGGTGAACGAGGCAAGGTCTTCTTCGATCTCGGAGCGCAAAGGCAGGTCGTGGGCAAACTTGAGGTCGCCTGACGCGAACAGGACGGCGAGGTTTTCGATCATCAAGGTTTTGCTTGCGTTGACGTATCGCCCTGACCGACGCCACTCCTGACCGCCAGTCATTTGCACCGCCGTATGATCTACCGACTGCTCGTGCATCATGTCCGACACAACGCGCCCGATGGACGTGCCGTCGATAACGAGTTGCGACTTGCCACCGAACGGCGGCGCGTTGCGCAAGCGGATCAGGTAGTCGACCACATCGACGTAGGACACCCCGCGAAACTTGTCGGCAAAGACGACCGTGCGCTCGCGCGGGCCGAGTTTGACGCGGGTTCCATCATGGATGGGCAATTGCTGATCCTTGATCACCACAGCAGACGAGAAGTCATTCGCCTGCCCCAAATCGGCACCGACGAAGTATCTGACAAATCCGGTCACTCTCTCGATTGCGGGGTCATGTCCGGTCTCGTTGATCACGCGACCGTCAGGCATGTAGTTGAGGTTCAAAAGCGAGGACATATAGCGTTCTCCATGCTGGTCGCGTTCTCAATCGCGGACAGGTCGAAATAAGACAGCCCGTCCGATAGAAATTCGCACAAAACCTCTTGTCTAAAACGGGTTGCTGACAACTGCTCCCGAAGGCGTTCAACGCGTGAGGCAAGACGCGGGATCGACGTTCCCGGCACCTTGATCCTATGCACGCTGTCTTTCGGTTCGAGGAACAGGCTGGCGAACAGGTTGTTCTTTCCGGCAGGCGTTGAGGCGTAGAACGTTTGCCCGTTGTCGCGCAGCATTGGCAGGATCGACACAACCACATCTTCGCCGCCGTTCGTACCGGGCAAATATGCCATTTCGTCCACGAGAAGCAAGTCGGCAGTGTAACCCCGAATGGTTGCACCCGACGCAGGCACAGCGATGAAACGTCCGCCGTTCGAGCATTCGATTTCCGTTTGCGTCGCCCGCTCAACCACGAGGTCAGTTGCGCGCAGGTATGCTTGCACTTTACGTGTGATCTCGCGCGTCTGACGTTCGGCGGGGGCGACGCAAATGATCGTGCCGCCGCGCTTCAATTCGCGAACGCCGCGTGTCGCGAGGACGCAGGATTTACCCGCCTGACGGCACACGAGCAGTGCAACCGTTTGCGCGTCAGACGTGATCGCCTCAACTTGCCAAGGGTCAACATGCGTGGCGGTCGGCACCTCCTGTCGCAGGAAGTGAAGCATCTCCGCACCGGGATCGAGGTCGCGTTCGATCAGGCTGCAAAAGTCGCGGAGCGCATCAAACGGCATCGCGACGCTCCGCAAGGCGCATCAAGTGACATTGGGTGCAATCGCCATGCTGGTTGCGCGGCGAGATGTGTCCGCGTTTACACGCGTTGCCAGTGAAGAACAGTTTGCCGCCTTCCGCGACCATGATGCGTTTCGCGTGGGGCAGTCGCGCCCAGTCGGGGTTGCCTGCCGTTGACGCCGCCGTGACGCGCTGTGCGTGGGCGTCCCAACCTTCAAATTCACGATGGGTCATAGGATTGTGTCCTCCTTCGTGACGGACAGGACGTGGTGGCGCATCCGGCGCAGGAGCGGTTCGCGGGCGGCAGGAATTTCGTCGCACACTTCCTGCAAGATGGTTCGAAGCGTGACCCACTCTTTGCTTTCGGCCAGAGACACGTTGACGGTCAGGTTCGTCGCGAGTTTGCCTTGCATCGTTGCAATGTCCCGCAACACCTTGCGCAAGCCTTCCATTGCCGCCAGCGCAAAGGAGTCGTCTTCGGTTTGCTCTGCCTTGGTGATCAAGCGTTCGACCCGCTTCGCCAAGGACTCGTAGGTCATGGCAATGTCCATACGGTCTTGGTTGATCACCTCAGTGTCCGCTTCGATGGCAGCGATACGGTTCTCGGCCATGATCTCGCGGCGCATTTCTTCGGTGATCTTGTCGTCCCGATACCGTTGCACCGTCGTGTAATCGACGCCAAGGCGGCGAGCGATCTCAGCAAGCGAACGGCGTTCGAGAACAATGTCCTTGATGATCTCGTTCTTGTCCGCACGCATGTCGATAATCGCACGACGGCCAGAGTGTTTGTTGCCGCCCCTTGCCATTAGGAGGACTCAGCGTTTGCCGCACGCTCCATCAGGTCAAACTTCGTGCGGGCGTGCGCAGGTAATTCGTCAGGCGAGTGGAAGGTTTTGATCGTGTACCCCTCTTTCTCCGCCTGCATCCGGCGGTTCACGATGCCGTTGCCTGTTTGCATGTCAGCGCGCAAATACCGGACGCGTTCGTGCGTGTCGTCAAAGGTGAACGTTTTGGTTGGGGTGACAGTGGGGCGACTGGTGTTGCGTGTCGTCACGTCACCGTTGCCACTGTCGATCACAGTCAAGGTCGCGCCTGCCTTCTCCGCCGCTTCCTTCGCTGCGCGATACTTGGCCGGGTCGCGAGCATCCTCGCGGGTCAAGCTGTGGGGTGGTCGCACGCCTTTGGGATACCAGTTACCATCGGCGTCCTGTTCGAGGCCTGCCGCGTGCATTTTGCGCTCGTGGGTTTCGTCGTTGATGATGTCCACGAGGGTTTTCTTTTTCGAGGTTTCGAGCTGGCGCTGCATATCCTTCTTCTCGTCCAGAACACGCGAGTTGAACTCGCGCAGGTCGTCGAGGCGTTTCGCCTGATCAGTGACAGTGGTTGTGAGGGTTTGAACCTGCTGCATGAGGGCTTGCAGGGCGGCAGTGGTATCGTCGGGCATGGGATGCTCCTTTGTGTCCAGAGTTGAGCGCAGCATCGGGACGCCACGCTCAACCTGTGATGGACAGATCAGGAGCGACGCACCGTTGCGCTCGTGAGATGAATTTATTCGGCAGCGATCAAATTGCCGACCAAAATAGCGGGTCTTTTGGGTGGCGATTTAAGATCTTGCCAACGACGACGCAGACGTTCGACGGCTGCTTCGTGCTGTGCGCGGGCGGCAGGTTTGGGGTCAGTGGACGGGTGCGGGAAGTCATCTCCTTCCATCATCGCACGCAAGCGCGCGGCAAGCACATTCCCGTCCCATCCGATCAGGGAGCAGAGGTCGTTTCGATGCCTCGCCAGTGTGCCAGAGCGGTCGGTCAAGAAGGTGATTGCCTGATCTTGATCCGATTGCGTCGTGAAGGAGGCGTTGCTCTCTTGGCGAACGGTGACAAAGAGGTCGCGGTAGGCCTGCATGATGATCGCGGTCACAAGGGTCGCTTCGGGCGTCTTTGGCGCGTCTGTCGTGATCATGCCCAAGGACAACCGGGATAGGTCGTGCCGGGCGAGACATGGCGCACATGGGCAGCGTAGACGATCTGCTCCGCTGCCAACTTTTGCCACTTTTCAGGTTCACGAAACCAGACGACATAGACGACGCGCGGGGTCAGGTCGTTGCCCAGTTTGAACACGCCGCGCGTGGGCAGGTCGGCGTCCGCAAGCGAACGCTGGGTCAGTGGGAGGGGTCGCCACTCCGTCATTGGCGCAACTGGTTTGCCACGGGCATGATCCAACGCCACGGAATGTCGATCTGACCTAGGCGGTTCGCGATGCGCACGCCTGTGTCGGTTGGGTAGGTCATATAGGCGGGTGAGTTGTCGATGGGATGTGCCGTTTGATCATTGACCAATGCTTCGAGTTGATCGCCAAGACCAGAGGCATCCTCGACCTTGAGGTTTGCCGTGCTGTTCAAAACCGTGACCGTGATGGTCGCCGTTGACCCGTCAGTTGATGCTGAGAACGTCATGGGGTGCCCTTTTCGTTTTGATGCGCGCCCAAGTGCCAAGCCAGTCGAACCTGCCTTGGGCGCGCGTTTCGTCACAGCGGTTCGACAAATGATGCGTATCACCCAGCCGTGGGGCGGATGTGGACAGAACGAGGTGGAGCGTGGATTGCACCTGATTTTGCTTCGACGCGTTGGGTGTGCCGAAGCAGCGCGTCAGAGACGGGCGTTGCCCCATCATCGGGCATACTGTGTCGAAATTGACCAAGACGACCGCGTGCGCCGCAGCAGATCGCGTCTCTGGCGCGGTGTCGGGAGTATGCGTCGATGGCAAGCGCGGCGATGCGCACAATATGCCTATATTCCAGTGACCTTTTCGGTCAGTTATTCGCCTACGTTGCAATACGCGTTGCAAAAGCTGCGGAGCAGCACATCAACCGCTTGGTTTCAAAGTATCAATCGCGCGCTGACACTTGATTAAGGATCAATCGGTCTGATTTGCACGGTTCAGTTGCGACTGGCTCGCAACAAAGAGGCGAAGATGTCGAGGGGAGATCAGCTGACCCAAGATCACCGAGGATACCAATGTCTTACGTGCGCGCTCGCACGCGAGGCGAACAATCCCAGTAAGGGTGATCATGCCCGTGCGCGTGGTTTACATACGCGCACGCGCGCGAACCGTTCAAAACGATTTGCCTTGATCATACAGGCACCCTGCACGAACCCTGCACACAAATTCTGGTCAAACCACTTGTTTTCAAGACCACCCTGCACACCCTGCACCCTGCAACGTAATTTTTTCGCTGACCCTCGTGCGTAAACAGCGGTGTAACATCTACACCACCGTCGTTGTTTTACGCGCGCGCGCACCAGTGCGCACGATAACCCCACCGCAGGAAACGTCAGACGCAACATGCCGCACATAACCAAGTTATAGGTTCTACCTGCAAACGCGGTCGAAGAAGCACCACGCCTGCGCTTACAATCGTTGCACAGCAACGGAAAGGAACCCCGACAATGCCTTTTGACTTCCCACCATGTGCTCATCCGCGACTGATCAACCGCCTCGCTCGCGCAAACGCACTAAACGATCCCGCAACCTGTGATACTTGGCTGCGGGACCGCGTTGACGACGCCAAACGGCGTCAGCTTCTGGACGAACTGTTCCCTACCTGCGACGCAATTGCCGCATGAATGCCATCCGTCGGCGAGCAACCTCACGCTGCTCGTCGGCCGCCGCTTCATCGTCGATCCTGCCAATCATCGCCTCGAAACTACCCTCAGCTAGTGAGCGAGGAATACCATCTGGGTATTCTTCGCGACGTGTAGGTGGTGACTTCCAACCGTTCCCGCCGCTTGGCGGCTCGCGCTCGTCTTGGCGCAGTACCATCCCAGCCAAGGTTTCGTCGATCCACTCATCGCGGATAGCCATCATCTCGTCCCGCGATAGATGTTCGCGCTTGATCCCAGTCATGAACAGGTCTTTTTCCTGCATCGTCGCCTCCCGCCAATCAGGTCCGTCCTTGACCATCGCGAAAGGTTCGATGTCTTCGACCTTGTAACGATCACCGGCCCAGTAGAAGCAAACCCTGTGCTTGATCGTATAGGTCTCAGTGGTCGTGTAGGGCTTGTCGTAGGCAAACTCAGCAACCTCGACACCTTCAAACTCCTGATCATTCCAAGGTTCAACTGGTTCCGAGAAATGCGTGACACCGGACACAGCGCGAGGACGCGAATAGGTCAACTTCGCCGTCGGAATATCAGGAAGCGTCAGCACAGAATCTGCGAGCGCCCACGCCAAACCGATCTCTTCCTCTGACCGCCCATGCAGGCCTGCATTGCCCGCACGACGGCGCAATTCCTTCTCAGGGGTCACGCGCTCGCCTAATTCGTCGAGCCGCCACTCTCCATCAACGACAAACCACGTCTGAAATTCTGGGTCTTCGTCGGCTTCGAGCGCACGAACAAGCGCGCGGTCAGTTTGAAACTGATCGCACGCCGCCTTGAGTTTCTCCGACCATTCATCGAGGCGCTCTTGCACCCACGACCGATCCTTCTCGCTCAGCGGCTGGGACGACATTCGCTCAAATCGCGTCCACGAGATAGCGTCTTTGAGGCGCAGCGTTTTGAACCACCAGTTTATCGGAGCGTAGAGAGGCATGTCTTCGATCTGGCTTGGTGGTTTGCACCACGCCCAAGGATCGTCACGCATTTCACTGAAAAGAACGTCCAGAGCGTCAGCTACAGGTTTGACCACAGGCATCGACGTGAGCGCCTTTGACACTGTGCTTTTGTGTATCGGTCCAGTCAGACCGACGCGTTCCCAGTTCTCCGCGATCCACGCCTCGACGCGCATGTTCTGACCGAGTGTGAATTGACGTATCGCTTCCGCCTGAGCGACGACGACTGTGTCTGCTTTCGTTGCCATCACACATGCCCCACTTCTTTTTGTTTCGCCCACGCCATCACCTCATGCAGGTCATAGCGCACCGTCCGCTGACTGAAATAAATCGCGGGCGGAGCGTCACCGCGCTCTTTCATGTCGTAGAGCGCCCGTTCCGAGATTTGCAGGAAGTCGCAAACTTGGAGAGGAGTCATCATGCGAGGATTGTTCAAACGTATTTCGAGTTCTTCAATGCGCGACTCGAGTGCGCGTAGTTCTTGAGCCATCAACAGGTCCTTCTGTCCATCTTTGAACAAACAGGGCCCTCTGTTGATACTCGCTGGTGCGGGCTGTCACTCAGGTCCGCTTCCAGCGCGGCGCTCCCTAAGCTAGTTTCGCACCCACCGTCACGGCGCGCGGCGTCTCACGACGCGGCATCAAGTGCACCATCACCTTAGTGCAGCATTGGTTAACAAACAATTTAGAAAGAAGGTTCTACCTTTATTCGCTCGAAATACACTTTCTCAATGTCCTCGACGGCGCGGCGATTGCCCATGCGCTTGAGGTATTTCATCAACATGTCGCTGCCCTCTCCCGCCTTCTTGTCACCGCGCAGGAAGTGGGCGACGTAGTCGGGCAAGAACGCTTCGGCTGACGCCTGCATGAAGTGACGCCGCCCGTCGTGGGGCAGAAACACGCGCACGTCCTCGTCGTTGATCTGTGCGAACGTGCCTTTGGGGTCAGTGATGTATCCCGTGGCAGACGACGCCGGAAACACCCACTCGCTGCCTGTCCCCCTAATTTCTTTCAGCATGTCGATCACGGTGTCCATGACGGGCAGCGTGCGGGCGAGTTTGTTCTTCATTTTGGTCAGATGGATCGTCTTGTTCTGCAAATCGACCTGATCCCATGACAGTGAACAAACATTCCCGGAACGGATGCCTGTCAGGAACATGACGGCAACTGCTGTTCCGATAATGACGTTCTTCTCCCGCCGCGCCATGATCGCCTCCCAGATCACTGACCAGTCGTCGGCGTCGAGGTCGTGAGCATTGGCAGCAGCCGTCCACTGCGCCTCTGTCTCGTCGCTCTTGGCAACGCGCGTCTTCTTCTGGGCGACGGGATTGACCACAGGCGCGAAGTTGAACGAGTTACCAATACCGATGCGCACAGCGCGCGCCGTCGCCTGCTTGCCGTCTGCCATCAAGCGGTTGAGGACTGCCTGCACATTGGCCGAGGTCACGTCCGCAACGTTACTGTCCATGATCTCCTTCGCGTGCATCTCAAGCTGGCGGGACATGCGGTGTCTATGATCGTCAGACATACCGCCTTGCGCCTGCGACGTGTCGCACCAGAACGTCCACCCATCGCGCACCGTCTGAATGTCACTCTTGGCAACGCCTGTCTTGGTGTCGCCTTGTTTAAACGCCGTGGAGGCGTCCAAGGCAGGAAACGCCCCGACCTTGATCGACTTCGTTTTCCCGTCAACGCGGCGCTTGATATACCAAGTGCTCTTGGTTTTGCCGACGTTGAGATAGAGGCCCGGAAAGCGGTCGCCGTCGTGTCGATACATGCCCGGTGGGGTTTTCAGCAGGCGTGCGGGTTTGGTGAAGTCGATAGCGGTGGTCATCTGTCATGCTCCGTTTTTGCAACGTTTTGCAACGCACCACGTCACTAAGGCGCATTCCGGCGCACTGTCAACCGATTGATTATCGTTGCAAAATAGGTGCAAACCACTGTTTTTACTGACGAACCGCATTAACATGCACTAAGTGAATAAATGTCGTCGCTTGACTGTTAATCAATTGGTCGTAGGTTCGATCCCTACCGTCGGAGCCATTTACAACGTAAGTTGTTGAAATACCTACCGAAGTCACAGCGTGGCTTCGTAGGTGTGGCATCAGGGTGTTACATCCTCCTGTAGCCAGATGGCATGACCGTTTCGTATCCGTCCCAATCGGATCTGAAACGAATGTTGAACCAACCCCATCTCTCAAAACGCGGAAATACCTATCAATGGCGGCGTCGATTACGCCGACAATCCACAGGAATCGTCGATATCAAGCTCTCGCTAGGGACGACAGACCTACGCTGCGCACATATATTGTCCCGCAGGATCAGTGCGGAAAGCGATATCGTTATGGAGCAACTCAGACACCAACACATCACGTCAGACATGGCGCGGCGCTGGCTTGCCAGTGTCATCACCAAAGAGCGAGAGAAGATCGAGAATTTAAAACTGCTGCATCGATTTGACTCCCGCGATCCCGCTGACGACAATCGGCACGATCAAGCTACTGCTGACGCTTGGGCAAAAGTGAATGCCGACGGCCTGCACGGTGCGACGTCTGATGAGCCCTTGGTATCTTTGAATCTGGACATCATCCGCGATGACCTCAGCAGCGAAGCTCGCCAAAACATCATTCAACGCGATTTCAAGGCATTAACGGGCCATCCACAGCTTTCGGCCTTTGAACGTGCAAAGCTGGTATCCTTGCTGATCGCTGGGAAGTCCGCTGCATGGAACCGGCACGAAGAGGCCTTGGCAGATATCGAAACGGCGGCGGATGACCTTTGGGACAGGGCCTCTCAATTGCTCACACCAGAGCCAGAGGCGCCCGCCGCCCCCCTGCAGCTTGTCCCTGCCCCCGAGGTAGAAGCAGACACTCTCGATCCCGACATGCACGCCGTTGTGTCCCGCATGAACGACATGAAGCGCAGCGAAGGCATCGAGGAAAAGACCCTGCGCCAATATGAGAGCTTTGCTGGCCTGTTTACCACGCTGACGGGCATTCGCGACGTGCGCCAGATTCGGCAAACGGATGCCACGGGATTTCGCGCGGCGCTTTACAAGCTGCCGAAAAGTTGGGGCAAAAGCCCTGCAGACCGCAATGCCACCCGTGAAGAAATCATGGCCCGTGCCGCCAAACTGCCACCGGAAAAGGTCGGGCTGTCCATCGGCACGATCAACCGCCATCTTGAGCATCTGGGCCAGATTATTGAGTGGGCCTCGGATGAGGGCATTGCGGTTAATTCCAAGCTCAAACCAGGTAAACTGCCCCGCAAGGACACTGTTCGCGACTGTGACAAGAAACAGGCGTTCACCGAGGCAGAATTGCACCGCCTGTTCAAATCTCCAGCTTGGACCGGATCGAAGTCCGAACATCACCAAACTGATCCGGGCACCAATATCTACCGCAACGGCGTTTATTGGTCGCCTTTGGTTGGCGCTTTTACAGGGGCGCGGCGTGAAGAAATCGCCGGTCTGGCCCCTGCTGACATTGTTGAGCGCGATGGCATCCCTTGCCTCAGCATCGAGGATTCCGAAATGCGGCGGATCAAGAACATCTCTTCAAAACGGCTCGTGCCGATCCACAGCAGTTTGATCACGCTGGGTTTTCTGGATTTTGTGGAAGCCGCCCGCGCAAAGGGGCAAGCCGAGCTGTTCCCCGACCTGCGCGAACCTGCAACCGGGAAGCATGGCCGCAAACTTGGCCGCCGGATGCGCCAGATCGTCGACAAAACCTTTGGCACCGAAGGTGCTGGCCTGTCGTTCCACAGCCTGCGCCACTACGTTCAGGGCATGCTGGAACACGTTCCCGAAGTGACCGACAAGGTGCTGCGCGATATCGTCGGTCATGAGGGTAAAGACACCCATGAGCGCACTTATAGCAAACCTACGCCGCCCGCTGTCCTGCAAGCGGCCATCGAGAGGTTGCCAGCCCTGATCTGATCATGTCCCCGGCCCGTCAGACGTCGGGTCGGTTTCTGAGTTTGCATTCAGAATGCGGGTCAACTCGGCCCGTTGCTCCGCCTCCATTTTCTCGCGCTGTTCGAGAACATATGCTGCATCTGCGGCAATCTTTGCGCGCTCGAGGCTCAAGGTTTCTTCAATCGTGCGGCTGATTGATTGCGCGAGGGGGATCAGTTTCGGCATCACAGGCTGAATGCGTGCCGCAATCCGCCTGCGGTCCTCTTTGGTTTTCGGCGCATTCGGCCCCCAGCCCAGCTTTTCCTCGCTTGGCTTTGGCCCCGATATCCAGCGCAAGACGGCACCGCCAAGCATATCGATGCCTTCCACCAGCGTTTTGATCAAAGACACCGCCTTTGAGAGTTTTGCCTCTGCAGTCACCACCTTGGCCTCTACATCCGCCAACTCAGCCTCTGCCACCGCCCGCTTTCTTTTCTCCGTGTCTAAAGCCAGCGCTTCGGCCTGCCTTGCCGACCTCAGTGACCGAATTTTTCTTGAAGCCAGGGCCAATTCCTCACTTTCCTTCTTCGCCGCCGACCGAAGGAGATCAAGCTTGTGGCCCTGCTCCGCCACCTCATCCTTAACCTGATCCCGTTCCAACGCAGCGCACTCAACCTCCACCAACACATCAGCCAGCCCTGTCTTTGCCTTTTCTGTTTCCGCCCTCACCCCCTGCAATTTCTCGACCTCAACACCCATCTCCTCCTTCACCTGCTGAATCTCTCCCGCCGCCGCTTGCGCTGTCTGAACAATATTTGCTGCCTTTTCTTCGATGATACCGAGCGTAGCTTCGGCATCAGCCCGCTCTTTGCGGGCGCTATCCGCTGCCCGCTCCTCTTCTTTGCGGCGGCGCTCTGCCGCCGCCACCTCGCGCGTCGCGGCCTCTTTCCTGCGACGCGCCTCCTTGACCGCACGTTTGCGCGATTTCCGGATCGTGGCCTTGCCGACGGTCCGTCCTTCATCGACCATCTCTTTGGCTTTGCTCTGTGCAGCATCCAAAATCTCGCTGGATTTCTCATGGCCCGCGGCCTGCTGATCGGCACGCCATTCCGAAGGCGGGATATGGCGGCGCTTTTCGGGCACGTCTTTGCCAGTCTCTTTCGCCACCCGCCGCGCCTCGGCCCGCCGTTCCCCTCGAGCGATGCCAAGGGGGGCGAAAGCCTCTCCTGCCAGATCCTGCGCACGTTCGTAATTCTTCAAAAGCGGGTTCAATGAGGCCTGCAACAAAACCTGCAGCCCGCGATTTGCGGTGACTTTCTCTGTCCAGACCACCGCAACGAAATGGATATGAAAGGCCTCCTCGTCATGATGCGCATTGGCATAGCGCAACTGCCCCGCCGGAAAGTGCTTGAGCAGAAAGTCCATCGCAGCTTTCTTGAACGCGGCAACCTTCTCCGCGTCCCATTCGGCTTGCCCGGTCCCGCCGAACCATTCTTTGTTGACCGTAAGGATACCCTCACGCAAGGGACCGCCGGAACACCGCCGCCAGGGATCGCTTTCCCCTTCGGCGATGAGCGCCTCGCGTTCGGCTTTGCGGCCCTTCTTCCGTAAGGCCTCCATCCGCTCACGGAAATTGTTGCGCTTTGCAGCAGCGACTTCAGTCTTAATCGTGTCCTGCCATTTGGGTTCGCAATGCAGAACCTCATTCAGCTCTGACGCATCCAGATCAACATGAGAGAGGTCACCACCGTTGCGATGATCATGCATATCGAAGCGGCCGAGGTTGTCCGGATGCAGTCCTTGGAACCGCAGCACAATTGGCGGCTTTGTGACGTCGACGGGTCGGGGATTGTCAAACTTGGCATGAACGGACATGGTGAACCTCGGGTTATCTGCTTTCCCCAAGAATACCCGATAGCCCTGAAAATCCCGGCACAAGTCGCGGCGGTTTTCTGTGGATTAAGCATCACGAACCCGTGAGAATTGCCGCTGCGCTACTCACTAGACATGTTGCGGTCGGGGCAAGGCCCCTCCCACAACATGACGTTCGCTCAGGGGATACCCCCGAGCCCCCTTCTCGTCAGATCCGTCCGGGCCAAGCCCTTCCTGATCCTCCTGCGACCAGCAGACTGCTGGACCCTAACGTTATGCAAAATTGTTTTTCTTACAACGCGTTGAGAGCGGCTTTGAATGCCACAACATCAAGCAAATATTTCCTCCTTGCATCCATCGCGGTCGGCCCACTATACATATCTGCATGATGAAGCACCTTTCCATTCGAATTAGTCGCATAGGCTCATAAGACCCTTTCCGGGTCCATGACGGCTGCTGCTCTGTAATCGAATGCTGCCCCTTCTGGGGCGAATGAAAGGCCCTCCCCCATGACCACCTCTACCGTGCCCGCCCGTTTCGTCGGGTTTGACTTGCCCACATCGCCAGAAGATTCCGTCGAGAAAGTCCGTGATCGCCTGATGCGCAGCCAGCAAGCCCGCGCAGCGCGGCGGACTACTGCGCCCGCGATCACAACTACGCCGGATTGTTTGGACGCTCTTCTCGATGATCTGCACGATACGTCCTCAAGCAATACCTCTTAGGCCTGTCCGCCTTCCGTGGGGACACCCAGCCGAGCGATCACTTGGAGCCGCCGCTACATGCGCCGCCGCACGGAGAGCCTTGAGCGGTTGAACCACCTCAAACGCGACGACCGCGATCCACTGCTCGCAGCCGCCAACGACGCCCGTGCAGTTGGCGTGGTTGACCGTGACCAGATGGAAGAGCTGATCGCAAATTTGCACGCGATCTATCCATGGCTGGCCTCGGCTTCAACGGCGGTCATGAAGCAAATGCGGCTGCGCACCCTCACCGGCCCCGCCCCTTTACTTACACCGCCGCTGATCCTCCTTGGTCCACCCGGTATCGCGAAATCAAGCTGGGCGCGTGATCTGTGTCGGGTGTTCAACGTGCCATCGGTCGATATCGACGTGGGCGCAAGTAATGGCGCGACCTTTTCGGTGTCAGGCGTTGAGCGCGGTTGGGGCTCCGCCACGCCCGGTCGCGTGGTGCGGACAATGCTGCGCGAGCGTATTGCGAACCCGCTAGTGATCCTGGACGAGGTCGACAAAATCCCGGAACAGGTAGCCACCAGCGGCGGCGGCAAGCTGCCCGGCGCATTTGAAGTCTTGAAAAGCATGATCGAGCCGACCACGGCCCGCGCATGGTCCTGCCCGTTCTACCAACTCCCTTTCGACCTGACGCAAGTGAGCTGGATCATGACCACGAATTCGGTCGACCATATGCCCGCTGCCTTTCTGGACCGCTGCAAGATCATCCGTCTGGATACCCCGAGCTTTGACCATCTGGCTGCCGCCGGAACCCGCCTGCTGCGCGACCGCTTGCTCGATGATCAGCATGATCTTGGCGGCGAACTGCTGAACGAGGGGCTGCGCATGCTTGAGAAAAAGCATGCTCGCGTATCACTGCGGCAAGTTGAAAGGATGGTTGAAACTCTGGTCGAAGGGCTGAGCAACCCGAGGCTGATTTAACATGGGGACGGACGGCGTCTCAAGGTTGGAAAACATATGTTCCAACCTTGGGCACAGCATCACCATGCGCATGATTACTAAACGCAATCTGTTTTAGCCTTCGCTTATTTTCATTTCCTGCTCAAATAAAGATACGAAATCAGGTAAGCTAATCCCACAACAGAGAGCAATTTCCCTGACCTCAATCAAAGTCAGTTTCCGTTGTCCGGACTCGTATTTCGAGACGTAACTTTGAGGATGCCTCAGCTTTTGGGAAAGCTGCGTTTGCGTGAGCTGTGCAGTTATCCGAATACCGATCAATATCTCTCGTTGAATTGTGTTTTGCACGTTTTGCTGATCGTTATCCATTTTCTCACTTGACCCAGAGACTCTGCCCCTCTAGTAAACACTATCCCGT
This sequence comes from Sulfitobacter noctilucicola, assembly GCF_000622385.1. Lineage (NCBI taxonomy): Bacteria > Pseudomonadati > Pseudomonadota > Alphaproteobacteria > Rhodobacterales > Roseobacteraceae > Sulfitobacter > Sulfitobacter noctilucicola. The sequence continues at coordinate 3,061,769 of NZ_JASD01000008.1, read as the reverse complement.
TTTGGGATAGAGTTTACGCCGGAGTGCAAAGCCTTGCCTACAACTGTCCAAGACTCACATTGCCTGAAAGTGCAGGAATACCCAAGCCTTGTTAAGTACATGGGGTCAAAGTCCAAAATCATTGGATTCGTTCTTAATGGCATCAACCACGTACGCGACGACCGCCCAATATGTGACTTGTTCTCAGGAAGCGGTTCTTTATCAGGTGCGATTGGACAGCAAGCCACAGTCGTCTCAAACGACATTCAATCCTATTCTGGCTTACTCGCTGATACCTACAACCGAGCCTATCGCGATCAGACGACGCCAAGCGCTGACCACCTTTTGGCGCTTGCTGATGATATCCTAGAGCGCCGCAAGCGCAAGCTGGTGGTGGACTACGGTAGCGATATGCCGTTCGCGGTCTTCAACGAACATGAGGAACACCAGAGGGCGCTCATGACGCAGGATTTTGATTACAGATGGCACTTGTTCGCAAAGAACTATTCTGGGACTTGGTGGAGCTACGAACAATGCCTCTGGATTGATGCCCTAAGGGAGGTTGCTGAGGGCTTCCGATCCACCCCAATCTATCCCGTCATAATGTCGTCGCTGATGTTCGCTATGGCTTATGCAAGTCAAGGGACAGGGCATTACGCTCAGTATAGGGATGCCAAGACACATTCATCACACAAGGACATCCTGATCTATCGCAAGCGCTCCATTGGCCAGTATTTCGAACGAAAGTACAACGACGTATTAGAGTACATCCCTGATCGACCAGTAATCGCACCCCATCAATCCACTGCCCTCGACTTCAAGGACTGCCTCAAGAACTTCGGGGGCGGTACGGTCTACGCGGACCCCCCGTATTGTTTTGTCCATTACAGCCGCTTTTACCACGCACTGGAAACGCTGGTCCTATATGACTTTCCGAAGCTTCAAACCCAAAGAGGAAAAGTTGTGAAAGGGCGTTACCGCGAGGAACGCCATCAGTCCCCTTTCTGCATCAAATCCCAAGTTCGTGGCGCATTTATAGACCTTTTTGAAGGTGTCAAGGCGAGCGACTCGTCCCTCGTGCTCAGTTATTCAAACACAGGGATGATCTCATTGGATGAGCTTCTAGCGATTGGTGAAAAGGCCTTGCCCAATAAGAAAATTGAAATCCTGACAACAGATCACGAGCACATGACAATGGGCCGGAAGGAAGATAGACAACGTAGTGTGAAGGAAGGGCTACTTCTCGTGCGCGCTTAGAAACAAACTTGCAAACTCCATCCTCATCTCATCACCGACCTGCCGCGGATTTTTTCTCACCGTCGATTTGAAACCGCCCAACATTGCTCTGCCCCCAGAAAAACTGGATCGTCTGAAGCTGGAATTTTCGGAAAAACGTTCCGAGCTGAGCGCATAAGGACAACACAATGACCGCCTCTAATGATCTCAGCCAGTTTCTTGGCACCGACAAATTCTCCACCGTCATGGCGGATCCGCCTTGGCGTTTTCAAAACCGTACGGGAAAAGTTTCACCAGAACATAAGCGCTTGGCGCGCTATTCGACAATGGCGCTAGAAGAGATCTGCGATCTATCCGTAGCAAATCACCTCACAGATAGAGCTCATTGCTACCTTTGGGTGCCAAATGCGCTGCTACCTGAAGGCTTGCAAGTCCTCAAAGCTTGGGGTTTCGAATACAAGTCGAACATCATCTGGGAGAAAGTTCGTAAAGACGGTGGCCCAGACGGACGAGGAGTAGGCTTCTATTTCCGCAATGTTACCGAGATATTACTCTTTGGTACCCGCGGTAAGAACGTACGTACGCTTAGCCCTGGCCGCTCTCAAGTGAACTACATGGAAGCACCAGAGCCAGACGGGGATATTTTCAAAACGCGCAAGCGCGAGCACAGCCGGAAGCCCGATGAACAGTACAGTATCATCGAAGAATGCTCGTGGGGACCATTTTTGGAACTCTTCGGTCGAGGGGTTCGACAGGGATGGACTGTCTGGGGCAACGAGGCAGGTGCAGATTACAAACCGAGCTGGAAAACCTACTCATATAACTCTAGTGTCTCTTCTGAATAGTATTAATATGGATATTCAGACCCTTGGACTGGACTACACTCGAAAGCCGCCCCGGATCTTTCTCTAAAAATTTTGGTTGGGGTGCAGCCCCCGGCCTTACTTTGCTTCATCGAGTGATCAATGCCATCTTCAACGGACAAATGACGCCTGTTCCTCGAGATAACGCGCGAGCAACTATCTCAAGGGTCGCCACCGGCGACCCACTTATCCCTCTGAATTTTTTTCTTTACAACCAAGAGATTGACGGAGAAAACTATATTATCCCTGATCAGCTGGTTCTCGAGGCTCTAGCGAACCCTCACGATCAATCTTTCGATCGGTTAGCTATGTCCGCGCTTAACTTCAGCCGCGTTGGCACTTGGAGAGGCGCGCGCCCTTGGCAAGCATATCCTGCACCTTGGGCCAGAAGATTTGCTGTTGAAGAAGTATGGGATGGCAACAGTTGGAACACACGTAGGATCACTACCGAGCGGATCGAAACCTTCATGGAAGGAAACATGATCTATGGTGGGAATACCCCGCACAAATTCGCAACAAATCTCCATTTCCTATATGATCGCTCAAGCCTTATCGGCCTCACCAGTTCAGAGCGAGAAGACTGGTGGGCCAGCGCCCTGTTTCTGTTCCTCGACCGATGTATGATGGATGGCGAAATCGGCATGGGTATTTCGGCATCCGATATACTGCAGTTTGTTCAAGATGAGGACTTTTGGGCTCTAACGGCGGCGAACCCGACACTTGCTCCTTTTGCAGCTTTGCCGATTATTGAAGAATATCTTGACCTTGGTGGACCAGAGCGCCTGGTAAGTGTTCACGTTGAAACCCCTACTCCTAAACCATCAGCGTTTCCGACAGGACGCGTTGATGCATCGAAGAAAGCATCAAAACCCAGGAAACCTGCAGATCTGACACTTACTCAAGTTCAGCGAGTTTACGCACAAGCTCAAAGGCAAGTCCGCAACAGGAAACATGCATCATGGGTCAAAAGTGCATATGAAAACAAATGCGCGATCTGCGGCATAGCGCTTGTAGTCGATGCTCGAGGAACAACCTATTCGGAAGCAGGCCATGTTCAGCCAATTGGGGACCCTTTCAAAGGCCCTGACCACCTGACTAACATTCTTCCGTTCTGCCCCAACCACCACAAAGCCTTCGACCGTGGAGGGGTATGGATCGATCCCAATGGTAGCACACCTATCATTCGTAGTGTTACGATCGACAAGCAATTTGACGGTCGAAAACTAGAAGTCCTGAAAGAGCATAACTTCGACATCAGCTTTGCAGAATGGCACGCTAAGTATTTCGGGCACTTCTGAAGGCGCTTTGCAGCTACAAGAGTGTTGGTTGTTTCGGTTGCTTGTCCGACAATCCAGACTCGGAAAGCAACCGATTATAGAGCGTGGATACTCCTGAACTCCCTGGCAAAAAGTGCTCTCTCGTTAGTTCGCGGTCAGGAATGCTGATACCTCGAAACACTTCGTCACAAGCTTCACGGGTCAGTATTTCACCTTTGTCACATTTAGACAAATAGACGGGGCGCAAAAACTTCATCAGAGCACCATATCCAGTGGTTCGGTTCAGGACAGTGCCTGCTGGCGCATCGTCCCAGAGTTTTGGCCATCTCGCTTTAACCGCATTGAAGTAGTTCGTAAGGCAGAGAAAAACTGCCGCATCGTTGTCGTCGTCGTAGAAGGGCTGGAAGATATGCCTAGTCCAGGCGTTTACGGGCCTCTTCGATGAAAAGATGCCTTTGTAACGCTTATTGCGGTCGCCTTCCGGATCCGGCGTGATGTAGTCGAGTACGGGCTTTACGACAGTTGCCTGCGCAAGCGTTTGAATATGCCCCTTCCCTGCTTCAGCCTTTCCAAGTCGCTTAATCTTGTCATGAAATGGCCCATCTTCATCATGGTTCATAGCCAAGATGGTTTCGTGAGCAAACTTCATGGGCCCGCGTTCTTCATAAAACGAAGCAAGGTCCACAACCAGGCTGGGGTTCACCTTTGTTTGCGCCTGATTAACCCGAGCAAAGATTTCGGCTTTATCCGCCTCTGACGCGCCTATGAAAACTGAAACATTGACATCAAATAGCTTTCCGTCCTGTAGGCCCTCTAACCCTGCTACTCGGTGCTGGCCATCTATGATGAAAGCAACACGGTCGAGCGGCGTGTAGTCTTCTTCACCTTCTTCGCCAAAGGTTTGAAGTGTCATATTAAATAAAGATGGTTCGCCACTTGAGTCATTTATTAGAGGTTCAAATTCGACGCATTCAGGAGGAACCGAGATAATAACGGAAGTTGGAAAGGTAGCGTATTCTAGATTTACGTAGCGCTTAATCTCATTGATGCGGCCTTCATTCCTCTCACGCTGAATGCCAGCAATCTTTCGTTGCTTGCCTTCGAGAAACTCTCGAATTTCAACATATGAAATGGCTCGTAGTGCACGCGACTCTATTCGGCCAACATAAAATTCTCCGATCGGCTGAGAGACACGCGAGACCGCTATTCGGACATTTTCCATCTTACTTTCCAAGTTTCGCCGCCTTTAATGCTATACTTCCAACCCTCTTTTTTTCTGCCGCTCCCGCCTCTTCCCCTGATAAAATAGTGGGTGCCAGCAAAAGAATGCAAAACCAAAGGAAATGAAGCCAAAAATAGAACATCCACAGGCGCGAAAGGTTAACCTCACTCAGCACAGATTTTTCAAAGCCTGGGTTCAAACCAACAATAAACGCAGTAGCGAACACTGGTCCAAGAAAAAGAATGTAAATTGCGATTGAGATGATTGAGTTCATAGACCCGTGTTTCCGCAACGCCAGAAACATGAGCCCAGAAACAGCAAGAACCGATAGTCCAATCTGGCCCCCGCTGAAGTATCGAGAGAATGCTGAGAATGCTGAGGGTGCTGAGGATGCTGAGGATGCTGAGGATGCTGAGGATGCTGAGGATGCTTCAATCTCAATGCTTTGACCAGATAGAACAAGAGCAATTAGAAGAACAATTCCGAGTGTCCCAAGTAGCGACGCAAGGACCTCGGTGAGAGCGTCCTGCCAATTTTTCAACAACGAATCCAGCATTCTAGGCCTTGATATTTCTTCGACTTAAAGTTGAGCTATCGAGCGCTGAGTGTCAAGCTAAGTGCATTCGCAGGACGGCCAATTGCGTGTACATTGCGCCCCCCGGTTGTCAAATCCTGTCCGATGCGGACACAACCATACACCTTCCAAGAGAGCTCAAAAACTCTTAAAAACTTACTGCCTCAGTTGCGTGAGCATCTGGTATAGGCTATGGATAAATTGCGGCATCATACTGCGACATCACCCTCGGTTACGTTGCGGTCATATCTATATTTTTCAATGGCTTATAAGGTCTTTGAAAATGGCTCCGATCCCTACCGTCGGAGCCATTTTCCCTTTTCTTTGCAGCCGGCAAAGGTTATTGGCTGCACCAGATTGCAGTAATTACAGGGTGTATGGCGCACAGGTTCTGGAATGTTTCAAAACTGGGAACCCGTCTCCTCTCCATTATCAACATCCCGTCTTTCACCATCCGAATGCTTGAACCCCAAGCCGTTTCACGCGACGGTCATCGCATGTCTGCGCCAGCTTCCATCACCCTCACATCCGAACGTCTCACCGCAGAGATCCTTCTGAGCGGTGCCACGCTTACAGCAGTTCGGGCCGGGCGGTCACAACGCAATCTGGTGCTTGGGTTCGCGGACCCGCTCGATCATCAGCAAGTCGCGGTCTACGCAGGTGCGATTGTCGGACCCGTCGCAAATCGAATTGAAGGCGGGCGCGTCACAATCCGTGGCAAAACCTATCAGATGCCCCGTAACGAGAACGGCGAAACCTGTCTGCATTCCGGCCCCGATGGCATCCATGCGCGCGATTGGATGATCTTGTCGCAGTCACCCACTGCCGTCGCGCTGGGTCTTACGCTCGGGGATGGAGATCAAGGCTTGCCGGGTGAGCGTCATTTGACCGCAGAATACGCCTTGAACGACGACACCCTGACGCTTTCCATCACTGCTCGAACGGACCAACTTACCCCGATAAACATTGCGGCACACCCTTACTGGAACCTCGACGGGTTAGCAGATGTCAGCGGGCACCGTTTGATGGTGACAGGCGACAGGTATTTGCCGACGGGGCCGGATTCACTGCCCACAGGTGAGATCTCTCAGGTCGCACAGACGGATTTCGATTACCGGCACTCCGTGCCCCTGCAACTCGACCCTGCTCTGGATGTGAACTTCTGCCTTGCTGCGAAAGATCGCGCTGACCCTCAACACGCTGCCACACTGACCGGATCGGATGGCACAACGCTAGAGATCGCGACAACCGCGCCGGGCCTTCAGGTCTATAGCGGCGCTTTCCTACCGGAGCGAGCGGGCATCCTTTCGGAAGGTCGTGATCTGCGCCCCTACGCAGGCGTCGCGCTTGAGCCGCAAGGGTGGCCGAATGCGCCGCATCAACCCGCGTTCCCCCAAATTACTGTGTCCCCTGGAGAGACGTGGAAACAGGTAACAACTTACAAGATCAAGACGCCTGACTAACGACGCTGCGCATCGGATCTGTCCCTGCCACATTATCGCCGCAATTCCGCCCAGCTTTGGCCGCGTCCTTGTACGATGCTTGTAGGATCAAGCCGGACAGAAGGCTCTGGCACTGCATAAGGAATTCTCCGATGGCACGTTCAGAAGCACCAAAACCCGCTCCGTCTGCTCCCGCGTCGCAGGCATCAGCCCCCAAACCAGCACCGACACCGGTCTTCACGGATTACGCAAGCTTGTAAGGGTTTGCCCCCCTTCTGCTTTTCCGGCGGGAACTGATGTGAAAGACGCGCGTTTCTTTTCTATGGAAACGCAAAACACACCCCACCCCCACGCAAAAGATCTTGACCGACTGCGCCGCTTGGCCAACCGGATGGATAATGCAGTTCGGCTGCCTATTGTCGGTGTACGGGTTGGTTGGGACGCGGTGCTTGGCCTCGTGCCTGGCATCGGAGATGCGCTTGCTCTTGCCCCCTCGGCCTACATTATCAAGGAATCGCACCGCATGGGCGTTCCTGCCCCAACACTTGCGCGGATGGGCATGAACAGCGGGATAGACCTGTTGATCGGCTCGATCCCCCTCGTAGGTGACATTTTCGACATTGGTTGGCGGTCCAAAACCCGAAACGTCGATCTGTTGGAAACGCATTTGAACCGCGTGGCTTCAAAGAAAAAGGCCGCATCTCTGCGGCCTTCTGTTTCGCAATAAGCTCAGAGCGGCTTAGCCGACCAATTCAAGACCTGAGAAGAAGTATGCGATCTCTTCTTTAGCTGTCTCTGGCGCGTCTGAACCGTGAACAGAGTTTTCGCCAACACTTTCAGCAAATTCCGCACGGATCGTGCCGGCTGCTGCGTCTGCCGGGTTTGTGGCACCCATAACTTCGCGGTTCTTCGCGATGGCGTTTTCGCCTTCGAGAACCTGAGCAACGATTGGCGCAGAAGCCATAAATTCACAAAGCTCGTCATAGAACGGACGCTCGGCGTGAACTTTGTAGAACTCGCCCGCTTGCGCTTTGCTCAAGTGGATGCGCTTGGAGGCTACAACGCGAAGACCTGCGTCTTCGAATTTCTTGACGATTGCGCCAGTCAGGTTGCGCTTTGTTGCATCTGGTTTGATGATGGAAAATGTGCGTTCGAGGGCCATGGAATGCTCCGTTTAAAGGTGTGTCAATTGCCGCGCGCCTACCATAGCAAAAACCGATTGGAAAGGTCCCCGCGCGCGTTTCACACGTCCTTGTCCAGCCGCCGCGCCGCCAGAGCCGCGATGAGCGAAAGAAACACCACGCAGATCATCATCGAAAGCAAACGTTCCGGCGTTGCAGCAAGGCTCAATAGCGCCGTGGCCACTGCAGTCAGTGCCGCCCCGATCGCCAGCGCAAGCGCACCTGCCACGCCTGCAGCAGTCCCAGCAAGCCGGGGGCGCACGGACAAGGCACCGGCATTGGCGTTAGCAAGTGTCAGCCCGTTCCCGAATCCAACCGACAATGTCGCAGCGAATAGAACCAGCACCTGATCCCCACCCAACGAAAAGTAGAGCCAACCGATAGAAAGGATGGCAAGCGGCAAAAGCCGACCCGTCAAAATAAGGGCCATGGGGCCAGTGCGTGACACCAATCGGGCGGAAACTGCTGATCCCAACATGAAACCGCCTGTGATTGACCCGAGCCCTAGACCGACCTGCGCCGCCGTGAGGCCAAACAGCGCAACAGCCACGAAAGGTGATCCTGTCAGGAAGACGTAAAATGCCCCTACTCCCAATGCCTGACAGAAGGCGTAAGCCCAGAATAGGGGTGTTGTTAAAAGGCCGGATATCCGCTCGGGCGGCTGGCCGGGTGTCTTGACCTGCGTCTCTCCCAGATCGTGCCACATCAGCGCCAGTAAACCGGTCCCGATGACGGCATAGACAACAAATACCGCGCGCCAGCCCATGACGCTTGTCAGCACACCGCCAAGCATCGGGGCCAGCATCGGTGCGATCGCCATGGCCGAGGCGATAGTCGCAAGCTTGGCCGCTGCAACGCGCCCGTCAAACATGTCACGCACGACCGCGGAGGCCAGAACTCCGCCGCCTACGGCGACCGCCTGAACGATTCTTGCCCCCAGGAACACGTGAACGTCCTGCGCCAGCAGGCAGATCACTGAAGCCACGACATAAAGCGCCAGCATGCTCAGCGCGACAGGACGCCGTCCCAGCCTGTCGGACACCGGCCCGATAATCAGTTGCAGGACCGCAGCCGCTCCCATGTACCCCGAAATCGCAAGGCCCATCACCGCCTCGGACACGCCAAAGGCTTTCTGCATTTCGGGCAGCGCCGGCAGGAACATATTCAGCGTCAATACAGTAAGGGCAGTCAACGCAACCAGCGTGCCCAGGTGAGGCGGTGTTCTTTTCATGCGATGCCGCTAGCATGACCTGCTTGGGTCTGCTAGAGCGCGGCCATGTTACGCATCTCAGAAATCAATTACTCCGTCGAAGGCCGCCCGTTGTTCGAGGAAGCTTCCGCCGTCATTCCCGAAGGTCACAAAGTGGGCCTTGTCGGGCGCAACGGTGCGGGCAAGACCACCCTATTCCGTATTATCCGGGGCGAATTAGGTTTGGACGCAGGCGATATCTCTTTGCCCAGCCGCGCCAAGATCGGTGGTGTCGCCCAAGAGGTCCCCTCGTCCGAAACATCTCTGCTCGATACCGTGCTCGAGGCGGATACCGAACGCGCCGCGCTGATGGCCGAAGCCGAGACCGCGACCGATCCTGGCCGCATCTCTGACATCCAGTCCCGTCTGGCCGATATTGACGCCTGGTCTGCCGAAGGGCGCGCATCCTCTATCCTCAAGGGTTTGGGATTTGACGCCGAAGAACAGCAGATGCCCTGTTCTGCCTTTTCAGGCGGCTGGCGCATGCGTGTGGCACTTGCTGGCGTGCTCTTTGCGCAGCCTGATCTTCTGCTCTTGGACGAGCCGACGAACTACCTCGATCTCGAAGGATCAATCTGGCTGGAGCAATACCTCGCCAAGTATCCGCATACGGTCATTATCATCAGCCACGACCGCGGTTTGCTGAACCGTGCCGTAAACGGGATTCTCCACCTCGAAGAGCGCAAGCTGACGTTTTACCAAGGCCCCTATGACCAGTTCGCCCGCCAGCGTGCCGAACAACGCGCTGTGCAGGCCGCAATGGCCAAGAAACAACAGGCGCGCCGCGACCACATGCAGGCTTTTGTTGACCGCTTCAAAGCGAAGGCATCAAAAGCAAAACAAGCGCAATCCCGTCTCAAGATGATCGAGAAGATGGATATGATTGCCAGCCCCGAACAAGCGGCAAAGCGTGTGTTCACCTTCCCCGAACCGGAAGAGCTGTCACCGCCAATCATCCACATCGAAGGCGGCGCTGTCGGCTATACTGAAGACACGCCCGTTCTGTCGCGCTTGAATCTGCGCATCGATCAGGACGATCGCATCGCGCTTCTGGGTAAAAACGGACAGGGTAAATCCACCTTGTCGAAACTTCTGTCTGACCGTCTGGTTTTGATGGGCGGTAAAGCGATCCGCGCCAACAAGCTGCGTATCGGTTTCTTCGCCCAGCATCAGGTGGACGAGCTGCATGTGAACGAAACGCCTTTGCAGCATATGATCTCTGCCCGCCCCGGCATTCTGCACTCGAAACTCCGCGCCCAGCTGGCAGGCTTCGGTCTTGGCCCCGATCAGGCCGAAACCGAAGTGGGCCGTCTTTCGGGTGGTCAAAAGGCGCGTTTGTCGCTGCTTCTGGCCACGCTCGACGCTCCACACCTGCTGATCCTTGATGAGCCGACCAACCACCTCGATATCGAATCTCGCGAAGCTCTCGTCGAGGCGCTGACGCATTATTCAGGTGCCGTTATCCTTGTAAGCCACGACATGCACCTGCTCAGCATGGTGGCTGACAGGCTCTGGCTTGTCTCTGACGGTACGGTCACGCCTTATGAGGACGATCTGGAGTCTTATCGCAAAATGCTGCTGACCCCGACCAAACCTGTCAGCAAGAATGCCAAGCCCAAAGAAAAGCCCAAGGAAAAACGTGCCAGTCGCGATGAAATCCTCAGCCTGCGCTCCGAAGTGCGCAAATCCGAGGCCCGCGTCACCAAGATCAACGAAATGCGCGACAAACTCGCCAAAAAGCTCGCTGATCCTGCCCTTTACGAGGACGGCAAAGTCGGTGAGCTTGAGGTGTGGAACAAGAAGTACGCCGAAGTGATGGACGCACTGGAACGCGCAGAAAGCCTCTGGATGCAAGCCGAAGAAAAACTTGAAAAAGCATCTTCTTAAAGAAAAATCTTCATCCTCCTGATAGCATCAGGCTAGGCATTTTTTGATCGAGGGGCCAACGGCTCTGCAACAGATGAATTGGGCGCGGCCCGCAATTGAGTAACGGTCTATGACACTCGACACAGCGTATATGATCACCGCCCTTGTCACGATGTTCGTGGTGATCGACCCGATTGGTATCGCACCTTTGTTTCTGGCGCTGACCACCGGTATGACGCCCACGCAGCGGCGGCGTATCGCGATACGGGCCGTCTGTGTGGCGGGCTTTGTGTTGGCGCTTTTTGCGTTCTTCGGTGAGGCGCTGTTGGGGTTTGTCGGTATCTCCATGCCTGCGTTCCGCATTGCAGGCGGTATCCTTTTGTTCCTGACCGCCCTCGATATGCTTTTTGAACGACGCACCAAGCGCCGCGAGGACCGGACCGAGGAAGAGGACCACAGCGACGACCCTTCGGTTTTCCCCCTCGCCATACCATTGATCGCCGGACCGGGTGCCATCGCCTCAATCATTCTTCTGATCGGTGAAAAACCGGGGGGCGAAGGGCTTGTCATGGTCCTGTCTATCACTGCACTTGTGCTCGTGGGTATGGCACTGATCCTGTTGGCAAGCAGTTATGTGGACCGCCTGATTGGCAAAACGGGGATTGATGTGATTACCCGCGTCCTCGGCATGCTTCTTGCCGCCCTCTCCGTCCAGTTTGTTCTTGACGGTCTAGCAGCCTTCGGTTTCGGTCCCGGCCCCGGCTGACATTTCTCCAAAACGCTCCTATATCGATCTAAAGAGCGCAAGGAGCACGCATGGCCGACTTCGACATCGCAAACCTGATCTATCTGATTGTTCTACTTGCCATGGTAGGCGGTTGGTTCCTGATGCAGGGGCGCGAAGGGATGAACAAAACGCTGCAATATGCAGCCGTCTGGGCAATGATCTTTATCGGCGGTGCAGCCGCCGTTGGTCTGTGGCAAGATATCAGTCGCGATGCCCGCAGTCCGCAGATGAGCGTTTCAGGGAGCAACCAGATTTCGGTGCCCCGCGCGCGGGATGGACACTACTACCTTACAGCGCAGATCAACGATGCAAGTATCCGCTTTGTGGTCGACACAGGTGCCACCGATATGGTGCTCACGCAAAAAGATGCCCAGCGTGCTGGGATCGACCCTGATGATCTGGCCTATTTGGGCCGCGCCAATACGGCAAATGGCGAAGTGCGCACGGCCTTTGTCCGCCTTGACCAGGTGGCGCTTGGCAATGTCATGGACCGCGATGTGCCCGCAGTCGTAAACGAAGGCGAGATGGAGCAGTCACTTTTAGGAATGGGATATCTGCAACGCTGGGGCCGCATTGAAATCACAGGTGGCGAACTGATCCTGACGCGGTAGGTGCAGCGCGCCGCACCCTGCCACTATGTCTCTGCCTTCTTCTCCCAACGCCCCGATTCCTCGGACCAATATTGGGCTGATGCCCCCGCATCCTTCAATGTCTTCCATTGACCACGTGCGGTCTGCAGCGCCTCTTCATCCTCGCCATCGAAAAGCACACATACCCGCTCCATCGCGCCGACTTCTTCGGCGGTGACGGCTGCGCCGTGCACCGACATCAGACAATTCGGGCGGTTTGCCGCCTCTGCTGTGGTCAGCAGAACCGGCTGGTCTGCATCATGCTCACCATCGGCAATTCCGTGCGGCAGAAACTCCGCCTCGGGTCCCAGCCAGAGGGCCTGATCAAGCTGCTGTAACCCGCCAGCGTTGGTACCACGCACCGCAACGCGCCAATCGTTCTCCAACGATTTGCCAAGCAGCATGCGCAGTGTTTCCACCAACGGCCTGCGTGTCAGATGGTAAAAGTAGGCCGCTCCCATGTCAGTCCGTCTCGAACTTATCTGCGACCAGCCGGTTCAATGCGGCAACGCCCCAACCTGTCGCACCCGCCGGTGCAAGCGCCGTCTCTGATTTGACCGAAGCAACACCGGCAATATCAAGGTGGATCCACGGCACACCATCCTTCACAAACCGCTGAAGGAACTGAGCCGCAGTGACAGACCCCGCCGCGCGCCCACCGATATTCTTCATATCAGCGATGCGGCTCTTCAGCAGATCGTCATAGGCTTGCCCCAATGGCATCCGCCAAGCGCCCTCGCCTTCGGTTTTTGCCGCTTTGAGGAAAGCGTTACACAGTGCGTCATCGTTCGAGAACACGCCCGCGTTCTCATGACCCAACCCAACAATAATTGCACCGGTCAGTGTGGCCAGATCGATCATCGCTGCGGGTTCAAAGCGGTCTTGCGCATACCACATGACGTCACACAGGACCAAACGACCCTCTGCGTCTGTGTTAATCACCTCAACCGTGTCACCCTTCATTGATCTGATGACATCGCCGGGCCGCACCGCGTTGCCCGATGGCATGTTCTCGACCAATCCGACCAGACCGACCACATTTGCCTTGGCTTTCCGCTGGGCCAGCGCACGCATGACACCTGCAACCACACCGGCACCTCCCATGTCCATGGTCATGTCTTCCATGCCCGCGCCGGGCTTGAGGCTGATACCACCGGTGTCAAACACCACCCCTTTACCGACAAGCGCTAGCGGTGCGGTGCCTTTGGTGCCACCGTCCCACCGCATCACGACGACTTTCGACGGGCTGTCAGACCCCTGACCAACACACAAAAGCGTTCGCATTCCAAGCTTTGCAAGCTCGTCTTCATCCAGCACCTCAACCTTCAGGCCCAGTGCTTTCATCTCTGCAAGCTGGTTTGCGAATTCAGTCGTCGTCAGCACATTTGCAGGCGCATTGATCAAATCGCGGGTCATGAAGGCCCCCTCGGCAACCGCCATCAACGGGGCCGCAGCGGATCGCGCATCGTCCGGCTTGCTGCACATCACTGTCACCGCACCCGCGCGTTCTTTGGGTTCGGACTTCTGATCTTCATATGCATAGTCACGCATCATCAATCCGTAAGCCACCTCGGCGGGGTGCCGAACACCGCCTGCCAGCAACAGAACATCTGCCTTCTTGCGGGATTTGGCCAATGAAGCGCCTGCCTTGCGGGCTGCGGCCTTATCAGTCTTGCGCGGCAGGTGCACCACATCCACCGCATCGGCGGCCAATCCCGCCGGATAAGCCAGAACCTGCGCATCGCCGGGCTTTGATTTGGCGAAACCCTCCGCCTCGACCAGACGCGCCAACGCGCCGCGCGTCAGCTTGTTGACACGCCGCGCACCGGCGTCCAGACGTCCCTCCGGGTCAACAAATACAGCGATCCGGCCCTTGTGGCCTGCGATGGCGTCAATGTCCGTTTCAGCAAATTCGAAGGGGGTGAGTGCAGTCATGTCATGGGCCTTTTCCAGCGTTTCGCCACAAGACCTAGCGCGAAGACCCAGCCATGACCAGTTAGCAGTTTTCCCCGCCCATATTTTGCTTTAGACAATTCATCAAAAGAGTAAGTACAGGCATCCGTGGGGGATCAGAGTGGCGCGACTAGACCGCTATATGCTGTCACAGCTATTGCTGCTCTTTGGCTTTTTTGCCCTCGTACTGGTGGCCCTTTTCTGGATCAACCGCGCTGTCATCCTGTTTGACCGGTTGATAGGTGACGGCCAATCCGCCCTTGTTTTTCTTGAGTTTACGGCACTCGGCCTGCCCAAGCTCATTACCACAGTCCTGCCCATCGCGACCTTTGCAGGCGCTGTCTATGTCACCAACCGCATGTCGCAGGAATCAGAGATGACTGTCCTGCAATCCACTGGCTCCAGCCCTTGGCGGCTGGCGCGACCCGTGTTTGTTTATGGCCTATGCGTGGCGCTGATGATGAGCGTGCTGTCCCACTTTCTGGTTCCTATGGCCCAGAACCAGCTGACACAGCGTGAAGCAGAGATATCCCAGAACGTCACTGCTAGCCTTCTGCGCGAAGGGCGGTTCTTGCATCCGACCCATAACGTGACCTTTTACACCCGCGTCATTGATCAGGACGGCGTGCTGCGCGATGTCTTTCTCTCCGACCGCCGCGATCCCGCGGAAGGTGTGATCTATACCGCTGCCGAGGCGTATCTGGTGCGCAACGGAGCGGGCACAACATTGATTATGGTGGACGGGCTGGCACAGCGCCTTAACCGGACGGATAAAAGGCTCGCCACAGCGAACTTTCGTGACTTTTCGTTCGATATTTCGTCGTTGGTGTCGGAAAATGCGTCCGGCATCCAGTCCGCGCCAAACTTGACCACGCCCACCCTGATGATGGGCTGGCAAGAGATTGCCGAACGAACCGGCGACAGCGAAGGCGTCATTGCCGAAGAAGTGCATGCCCGATTTGCCCAACCGCTTTTTTGCATTGTCGCGGCCTTGATCGGGTTTGCGACCCTGTTGGTCGGCGGCTTTTCCCGCTTTGGCGTCTGGCGCGAGATTGCGGTGGCCTTCGCTCTGCTGATCGCAATCGACGGCATTCGCGGTGCCATGGTCGATACAGTGCGAAGCGACGCGGCAAACTGGCCGTTGCTATACGTGCCGTCCTTGATCGGGGCCGCAATTGCAGCGGCGATGCTTTGGCATACGGCCAATCCGGGATGGCTGGCGCGGTTGCGCAGACGCAGGGTGTCACCATGATCCTGCACATCTATTTCGCCCGACGTTTCGCAATGACCTTTCTGCTGATCACCGGCGTGCTGTTGGCGCTGGTGATACTGATCGACGCGGTGGAGCAGGCACGCAAGTTTGGCAGTGCGGACATCGGGTGGCAAAAATTGCTCGGTCTGACGCTGTTGAATGCGCCGCAAACGATCAACGTGATCCTGCCCCTGATTGTGATCCTTGCGACGATTGCACTCTTTATATCCCTTGCCCGCTCGTCCGAGCTGGTGGTCACACGTGCCTCGGGCCGGTCCGCGCTGCGCGCGCTGATCGCACCTGTGTTTGTGGCGCTCGTGATCGGGGTGCTGGCGGTCAGCATGCTGAACCCGATCGTCGCGGCAACCGGCAACCGCTACCTTCAATTGTCGGAAAGCTATCGCGCGGGCGGTGCATCGGCATTGTCGATTAGTGACGAAGGTCTGTGGCTGCGTCAGGGCACCGCCGAGGGCCAGACCGTAATCCGCGCATGGCGGTCAAATGCAGATGCCTCTGTGCTCTATGACGTCAGCTTTATCACGTATAATGCCGAAACCGGACCTGTGCGCAGGATCGAGGCCGGTAGCGCGGCCCTGCGCGACGGCGCATGGCATCTGCGCGACGCTAAATCATGGCCGCTAAAAGCAGGCATCAACAGTGAAGCCCTCTCCGAGTTCCATTCAACGCTGGAAATCCCGTCGTCGCTGACACTGGAACGTATCCGCGAAAGCATCGGCAAACCGGCAGCGGTGTCGATCTACGACCTTCCGACCTTTATCCGCCAGCTTGAACAGGCCGGCTTTTCCGCACGCCGCCACAAAGTCTGGCTCCAGACTGAATTTGCGCGTCCGCTGTTTTTGATGGCGATGGTGCTGGTGGCAAGCGCCTTTACCATGCGCCACACCCGCTTTGGTGGAACAGGCGTGGCCGTTCTATCCGCCGTGCTGTTAGGGTTTGGCCTTTATTTCGTGCGCAGCTTTGCGACCATTCTTGGCGAAAACGGGCAGATTCCGGTGTTGTTGGCCGCATGGGCACCGCCGATTGCAGCGATCCTGCTGGCCCTCGGCCTTTTGCTGCATGTAGAGGACGGGTGATGTTGCGTGCGTTGATCCTTTCCCTGTCGCTCTTGATGTGCGCCCTGCCCGCTGCGGCACAGGACGCGCAATCCGGTGCTGCCATGCTGATCGCGGATGAGGTATTCATCACCGCCGACCGTACGCTCGTGGCCCAAGGCAATGTCGAAGCCTTTCAGAACGGCGCACGCTTGCAAGCCAGCGCTGTGCGCTACAGTCAGGACACTGGCCGATTGGTGATCGAAGGCCCGATTACCCTGACAGAAGACGGCCAGACCCTGATCTTTGCCGACGCTGGTGAGCTTGATGCCGATTTGCGCAACGGCATTCTGACCGGCGCACGGGTCATCCTGAACCGCCAGTTGCAAATTGCCACGCTCAAGGTCGACCGCGTTGACGGGCGCTACAACCAACTGACCAAAGCCTCCATCACGTCCTGCAAAGTCTGCGATGACGGGCGAGCGCCGTTGTGGCAAATCAGGGCCAAGCGGGTGATACACGATCAGCTGGAACAGCAGCTTTACCTCGACAGTGCGCAGTTCCGCATCCTGAACGTGCCTGTCTTTTACCTGCCGCGCCTGCGTTTGCCGGGCCCACGTCTGGAGCGTGCATCAGGTTTCCTCGTGCCCTCAATCCGAACCACTTCGCAGTTGGGCACCGGCCTGAAACTGCCGTATTTCATCAAATTGGGCGATCACCGCGATCTGACTGTCACGCCTTACGTCTCAAGCGTGACGCGCACGCTTGAGCTGCGCTACAGGCAAGCGTTTCGTACCGGCCGTATTGAACTGAACGCCGCCGTTACCCGCGATGACCAACGCCCCGATACCAACCGTGGCTACCTTTTCGGCAACGGGACCTTTTCCCTGCCGCGCGACTATCAATTGACCTTTGACATCGAGGCCACGACCGACCGTGCCTACCTCAATGAATACGGCTACTTCGATCAGGACCGGCTGGAAAGCCAGATCACTGTCAGCCGCGCCCGCCGCGATGCGCTGGTGCGGGCATCGCTATACAACTTCGAAAGCCTGCGGGCCGATGATATTAACGATAATCTGCCAACCGTCGTCGTCGATGGTGAATACGAGCGGCGGTTTTTCCCAAAATCTGTTGGCGGAGAGGTCCGCCTGCGGCTTGAGGCCCATGCGCACCGCCGCAATTCGGACCTTGATACAGACGGGCCGGATGATGATCTGGTCACGGATGGCCGCGATGTGGCGCGGCTTCATGCGCGCGCCGATTACCTGCGCCGGTTCACGTGGTCTTCGGGTGTTGTCGCAGATGTGCAGGCCGGTATCAGCGCCAATATTTTCGATATTACGCAGGACGCGTCATTCGACCAGAACCATTTCGATCTGGTACCGCAAGCCGCCGTTGCCCTGCGCTATCCCATGCTGCGGCGCGGGCGTGACGGGATCACCCAGATGCTTGAGCCTGTTGTGCAACTTGGCTGGACCCGTGGCAGCCGACTGGAGATTCCCAATGACGAAAGCACCCGCATAGAGTTTGACGAAGGCAACCTTTTGTCGCTGTCCCGCTTTCCACGTCCCGACAGACGCGAACGCGGCACGGTGGGCGCTGTTGGTCTGAACTGGTCACGCATCAACCCTCAGGGTTGGGACAGCCATATCTCGGTTGGTCAGGTCTTCCGCGCCGATGCCGATCCTTCCTTTACCGCCTCATCCGGATTGGATGGCGTTTCCTCCGACATCCTGCTGGCGGGCCGCCTGCGCAGTCCCGGCGGGATCTGGATCACAGGTCGCAGCCTGATCGATGGCGATCTCAATCTCTCCAAGGCCGAAGTGCGTGGCAATTACGGTTTTGCCAGAGGAGCCATCGGCGGCTCCTATGTCTGGCTCAAGGCGGATGAGGCCGAAGACCGCACCGAGGATGTGTCGGAAATTCTGCTGAACGGGCGCTACGAAATTAACAACCACTGGGCCGTCAACGCCGACTGGCGGTTCAACGTCGCAGACGACCGTGCCGCAACCGCCGGGCTGGGTCTGAGCTATGACAACGAATGTGTCGCCATCAATATGACCGTCGCGCGCAGCTATTCTTCCTCAACCGCGGTTGAGCCTACCACCGAATTCGGATTTAACGTAGGGCTAAGGGGCTTTGCCGCCTCCTCCGGCGATCAACGCTACATACGCTCCTGTAAAAGGTGACCACGATGACTTTTTCCCGACTGATCCAAGGACTTGCTGTCGCGGGGCTTCTGGCCTTTGGACCGCACAGCCTGCATGCGCAAAACCTGTTCAAGCCGGTGGCACGGATCAACGATACCGTTGTCACAGGCTTTGAGGTCCAGCAGCGCCAGAGCTTTCTGAAGCTGCTCAATGCACCCGGATCGGATTATGACAGCGCACTGCAATCCCTGATTGACGACCGCCTGCGCGCGCGTGCCGTGGCCGACGCGGGGCTTGAGCTGACGCCAGAAGGGCTTGAAGAAGGGCTCGAAGAGTTTGCAGGTCGCGCCAACCTTACCAAAGATGAATTCATCAAGGCGCTTGAGCAATCGGGCGTTGACCGCACCACCCTGCGGGACTTCGTATCCAACACGTTGGGCTGGCGGGAACTGATCCGCGCGCGATACCTGCGCCGCGTCAATGTCACCGAGCAGGACATCGACCGCGCGTTGGGCAACACACGCGGCAGCGCCGACGGCATTCGTGTTCTGTTGTCAGAGATCATCATCCCCGCCCCGCCGCGTGACGCTGCACGGGTTACAGCGCTGGCCGAACGAATTTCGCAATCCACGTCCGAGGGTGAATTCTCGAATTATGCGCGCCAGTATTCCGCTACCGCCTCGCGCGGTCGCGGAGGCCGTATGCCATGGACACCTCTTGAAAACCTGCCGCCTGCCCTGCATCCCATCCTGCTTGCATTGGGACCGGGCGACGTATCCGCACCGCTTCCGATCCCGAACGCCGTGGCTTTGTTCCAACTGCGTGGCATCGAAGAAACCGGAGCCCCCGCACGGCGCTATTCAGAAATCGAATATGCCGCCTATTACATGGCCGGTGGTCGCAGCCCCGAAACACTTGCTGCGGCACAAACCCTGCGCGGCCAGGTCGACGTTTGCGATGACCTTTACGGCATCGCGCAAGGCCAGCCCGAAAGCACACTGGACCGCGAGACCAAAGCACCCGCCGAGATCGCACAGGATTTTGGCATCGAACTGGCCAAGTTGGACCTAAACGAAGTCTCGACAGCACTCACACGCAACAACGGCCAAACGCTGGTGTTTCTGATGCTCTGTGACCGCGTCGCTGAAAGCAATTCCGAGGCCAGCCGCGAAGATGTTCAGAGCCGTTTGCGCCAGGACCAGTTGCAGGGCTTTGCCAACGTCCTGATGGAGCAGCTGCGCGCCGATGCGCGTATCGTGGTGCAATGACCCAGCCGCTGCCGGTCGTGATCTCCTGCGGCGAACCCGCAGGGATCGGGCCCGAAGTCGCTGCCCGTGCATGGGCGGCCCTCGCCGGAGAGGTGCCTTTGGTTTGGTTGGGCGACCCCGCCCATCTGCCGGAAGGCGTTGCGCATCAGGTTATCACACAGCCGCAAGAAGCCGCGGGTCTTAGCCCTGATGTATTGCCGGTGATCGCACGGGATTTCGGATCACCCGCCGTAGCAGGCCAACCCGATCCGGCTCACGCTGCCCATGTCATTGATATGATCGCTCTTGGCGTGTCGTTGGTGCGCGATGGCGCGGCATCTGCCCTCTGCACTGCGCCAATCCACAAGAAAGCGCTCAAGGATGGTGCCGGTTTTGCCTATCCCGGTCATACGGAATACCTCGCCGCTCTTGGTAGCGTAGACGAGGTTGTGATGATGCTGGCGTCCGAACAGCTGCGCGTCGTGCCCGCCACGATCCACATCGCACTGGATCAGGTCCCGCTTCAGCTCACCCCAGCACGCCTGCGCCGCGTGATCGAGATCACCCATGCTGGCCTGCAAACGCAATTCGGTATCAAGGCACCCCGCCTTGCCATCGCCGGCCTGAACCCCCATGCAGGCGAAGGTGGCACGATGGGCAAGCAGGAGGACGCGTGGATCGCACCGCTGGTCGCTGAGATGATCAGCGAAGGGTTCGAGCTTAGCGGACCTCTGCCCGCCGACACGATGTTTCATGCCGCCGCCCGCAGCCGCTATGACGCAGCCATTGCGATGTATCACGATCAAGCGCTTATTCCGATCAAGACGCTCGATTTCGACAAGGGTGTGAATGTCACGCTGGGTCTTCCGTTTATCCGCACATCGCCGGACCATGGCACTGCCTTCGATATCGCAGGACGCGGCATTGCCAATCCGGCAAGCATGATTGAGGCGCTGAAGATGGCGCAAAAAATGGCGGGTTCCGCATGAGTGTGATCGACACCCTTCCGCCGCTGCGTGAAGTGATTGCTACCCATGGGTTGTCTGCACGCAAATCGCTGGGCCAGAACTTCCTGCTTGATCTGAACCTGACGGCCAAGATTGCGCGTCAGGCAGGGGATTTGACGGAATGCGATGTGCTTGAGATCGGCCCCGGCCCCGGTGGCTTGACCCGCGGACTGTTGTCCGAAGGCGCGCGCCACGTGCTGAGCATCGAAAAGGACACCCGCTGCCTGCCCGCCTTAGCCGATGTCGCTGCTGCCTATCCCGGCCGTCTGACGGTGGTCGAAGGCGATGCGCTGGAAATTGACCCGCTGGCACATTTGACGCTACCGATCCGCGTGGCCGCAAACCTGCCATATAACATCGGAACCGAACTTCTGGTGCGTTGGCTGACACCGAAAGAATGGCCGCCTTTCTGGCAAAGCCTGACGCTGATGTTCCAGCGCGAGGTCGCAGAGCGCATCGTGGCGCAGCCCGGTTCGAAGGCCTATGGCCGTCTTGCCATCCTGTCGCAGTGGCGGGCGGATGCACGGATTGTCTTGCAACTGCCACCCGGTGCTTTCACGCCCCCGCCTAAAGTGTCTTCCAGTGTTGTTCACCTGACCGCCCTGCCCGAACCACGGTTTCCCGCAGATGCGGCCGTGCTGAGCCGTGTTGTGGCTGCCGGTTTCAACCAACGGCGCAAGATGTTGCGGGCCTCCCTCAAGGGGATCGCCCCCGACATCGAAGACAGGCTTATTGCCGCAGGGATCAAGCCCACTGACCGAGCCGAGCAAATTCCGCTCGAAGGGTTTTGCGCCTTGGCGCGGGAAGTCGCGCGCGCGTGAAGCTGCTGATCGTCCTGCTTTGCACAGCGCTGCTCTCGGCCTGTTCGGCGCGTGGTCCCCAGCCGGGTGCGGCCCGTGATGTTGCGGCATTGGCGGCATCGCTACAGGCACTTTCCCCCGATGTTGACCCTGCCGAGGCCCGGCGTGCTGCGGCGCTGTCATACGAGACAACATTCCGTCTGGCACAAGCCTACGGCATCACTGATCCGGCGCTGATCCATAATGCGAAGGTCAACGCTGGGCTGCGGCCACGCGGGCTTTGCTATCACTGGGCCGAAGACATGCAGGCCAGACTGAGTGCCGAGAACTTCCGTACTCTGGGCCTGACCCGCGCCATCGCCAATTCGGAAACACGGCTGCTGATCGACCACAGCACGCTCGTGATCGTTGCCAAAGGCGACGTCATGGAAAACGGTGTGGTGATTGATCCGTGGAGATACGCCGGAAAGCTGTTCTGGGCGCCGGTGCGAGACGACACGCGCTACGAATGGCTGCGCCGCAAGGCTGTTTTGGAGAAGCGCGGTCTGATCCGGTATGCGCAACGCACCGAAGGCTCATTGGCACCCCTGCCCGCCGACTGAGCCACAAAAAAGGCCCCGATGGAACGGAGCCTGATCTGTATATCTATTATTCTGCCGCTTCGGGCTGATCGTCGTTGCCGCCGCCTTCCGGCGGGGTTTCAGCAGCCGGCTTGGGCTTTGGCTTGCGCCGGGGCGCGCGCTTTGGCTTGGGTTTGCTCTCTGGCGTCTCGACCAGACCGCTATCGTCTTCTGCCGAAGTATTCTCAACCGGCGCTTCCACTTCTGGCTGTGGTGCTTCACCTGCGTCGGGCGTGCGGGGCTGGTTGCCGCCATGCTGGCCGCCACCTTGATTGCTGTCACGCTCCTGACGCTCCGCGCGTTCGCGGTCCCGCTCTGCCTGACGCTCGCGGTTCTGGCGTTCCTGCTCTTCGCGGCGCTGGTCCTGTTCGCGCTGCGCTTCGGACAACATCCGCAGATAGTGTTCTGCGTGCTGCTGGAAATTCTCTGCCGCCACGCGGTCGTTCGACAGGGTCGCGTCGCGGGCCAGCTGGTTGTACTTTTCAATCACCTGACTTGGCGTGCCACGCACCTTGCCCTCCGGACCGGAGCTGTCAAAAACGCGGTTGACGACATTGCCGCCCTGATTGTTGTTATTGCGGTTGCGGCTATTCTTCGACCGGGACCGTGATCTGGTAGATTTCATGAAAAGATATCAGCCTTGTGTGCTGGTTGTTTTGATACCGAATGGTGCGATATACGCGCCGAAAAAACCGGTCACTGAATTGTTGGGCATAAGCCGCGCGGGACCGCCGAAGGCATCCACCGCTGCAACATACTTGAATAAACACGCTCAGGCCCGTGGGGCAAGAGTAAAACCGCATAAATTCGACCAATGTGGCGCAGATTAGCCGATTTACGCTGGTTGACCCGCGCAAACCACCCTTGCTCGGCCATCGAGATCCAGCGCCAGATCAACGCCAGCCCAACCGGAATCGCGAAAAATTGCTTGCACAGCGGCACCTTGCTGCCAGCCGATTTCGACCATCACACGGCCTGATGTTGTCAAAAACCCTTGCGCCTGTTGTGCAATGATCCTGTAGGCCGACAAGCCGTCCAGCCCGTCCGTCAGCGCCATGTGCGGCTCGTGATCGCGCAATTCAGGTGCGACACCATCCATTTCAGCCATCGCCAGATAAGGTGGATTCGCAACAATCAGATCAAAACGCCCCTGCACCTCAGCGAACCAGTCAGACTGGTAGATGTCCGCCCGTGCAGCCACACCGTGCATCACCGCATTGGCGCTGGCTTGCAAACAGGCCGCCTCGGACAGATCAACTCCCACACCACGCGCCTCCGTATTCTCGGCCAGCAGGCTGACCAGAATACAGCCCGAGCCGGTTCCAAGATCAAGGACCGTCTCAAAGGGTGCGCTTAGCGCCAGATCAATCAGGGTTTCCGTTTCGGGTCTCGGATCAAGCACATCGCGGCTGATACGGAAGTCACGGCCATAAAATGCGCGGGAACCCACAAGCTGCGACACCGGCACGCGCACAGCTCTCAAAGAAATGAGGTTCTCGAACCGCTCGGCAATCTCGGGGGCAATTTCTTCGGGTGCGATAAGGGTCACGCGGGCCGCATCAACAGATGCCGCGTGGGCCAACAGCATCCGCGCGTCCCGCGCAGGGTCCGGCACACCTGCTGCCCGCAACCGCGCAGCCGCTGCCGCCATCGCTTCGCCGGCGGTGCTCACTGGTTCATCTCGGCCATCTGGCGCGCTTGCGCATCGGCAGTCAATGCATCGACAATCTCGTCCAGATCGCCCTGCATAACGGCATCAAGCCGGTAGAGCGTCAGGTTGATCCGGTGATCGGTCATCCGGCCCTGAGGGAAATTATAGGTCCTGATCCGCTCGGACCGGTCGCCCGATCCAACCTGCGAAGCACGATCCGCAGAACGTTCGCTATCCACGCGGCTGCGTTCCATATCATAAAGCCGCGCCTTGAGGACCTGCATGGCCTTGTCACGGTTCCGGTGCTGGGATTTCTCGGAACTGGTGACTACAAGCCCCGTAGGAAGGTGCGTGATGCGCACGGCGGAATCGGTGGTATTCACATGCTGCCCGCCCGCGCCCGATGACCGCATCGTATCAATGCGCAAATCGTTCGGGTTGATTTCAATGTCAACGTCTTCGGCTTCCGGCAAGACAGCAACCGTTGCGGCAGACGTGTGGATCCGTCCGCCACTTTCCGTGGTCGGCACACGCTGCACACGGTGCACACCACTTTCATATTTCAAACGGGCAAAGACGTTCTGGCCAGTGATATGCGCCACGACTTCCTTGACGCCACCAAGTTCGGTCATCTGTTCTTCGACCATGTCAAAACCCCAACCACGGGCCTCCGCATAACGTTGGTACATGCGCAGAAGGTCAGCTGCGAACAACGCTGCTTCGTCGCCGCCAGTACCGGGGCGTATCTCAAGCATCGCGGGCTTGGCGTCTGCCGCATCCTTGGGAAGCAGCGCAATCTGCAAGGCCTCTTCCGCCTTGGGAAGCGCCTCTTTGATCGAGGCCATCTCGTCCCGTGCCAGCTCGGCCATCTCGGGATCGGCCAGCATCGCCTCGCATTCGGCGCGTCCGTCCAGCAATTCCCGATAGGCTTCGATTTGTTCAACAACGGGCCGTAAGTCCGCGTACTCCTTCGCCAAAGCCGCGAAATCTGCCCCGTCTGATCCAGCCGACATGGACGCTTCCAAAAACTGAAAACGCTGGGTGATCTGTGCAAGGCGGTCCATGGGTATCATGCGATCACCTGTCGCTTATGGATTGGCTTTGGTCAAGACCCGCTTTGTGGTATGATTCGATCATGAAAAAGTTCGCAATCGTTCTTAGTCTAATGTCCCTGCCCGCCGCGGCTGACGTGACATACCCCGGTGGAAAGACGGTGGATTGCTATTGCACCGACAAAAGCCGCAACCGTGTAGAGCTTGGCGAAACGATTTGTTTGCAAGTAGACGGGCGCATGTTCATGGCGCAATGCCAGATGTCGCTTAACGTGCCGATGTGGCGCGAAGTGCAGGAAGGCTGCCTGTCCTCATCCCTCGACGGACGCAATCCAGCCCTGAACTCGGTTCCGGTTTACCCCAAGATCTGACTTGCCAAAACGCAGTCTGGCGTTGATCTCAAGGTATCGTGTCTGCACTCCCTGCACGGGCCCCTCGTAAATACCGATGGTCGTATAGTCAGGGAAACCGCAGACTTTCGAGCGCGTTACATAGGTAATTTTGCCTTCCGCAACCGATCCGATCAGCACCTTTGTGCGGGGCGTGTCGCGTATTACATCGTCAAGCGCTTTCAGCCGTGCAAGACCATCATCGGTTACCGGTTCCCGCCAAACGTAGCCGGAGGCAGGACGACTCTCCCCCATGCCCGCAACGTTCGACTGTCTGTGCCAGCGCTGTGGATCGGAGGGTGCGAGCCGCACGAAAGCAAACACGCCGATAACAACGAGCACCAAAATCCAGAAAATCATCATCGCACCCCTAGCCTTCATCCTGCCTCAAAATTCGAATCTGCAGCCCTAGCGGTATACGACCCCGGGGAAGACACACAACATCTCATAGAGGATGTTCGCGCCCGTCAGCGCGGTGTTGCCTGTCGTGTCATAGGGCGGCGAAACCTCGACCAGATCTGCGCCCACAATGTTCAAACCTTTAAGCGCGCGGATCAGTTGCAGCGCCTGCGGTGTGGTCAGCCCGCCAATCTCCGGTGTGCCGGTGCCAGGCGCATAGGCCGGATCAAGGCTGTCGATATCATAGGTCACGTATGTTGGAACATCGCCGATATCGCGGCGGATTTCCGTGCCAAGTGTGGACAGGCTCCGCCCCCACAGTTCTTCAGCCGGAAATTGCTGGAAACCCCATCCGGCGGCTTCCTTGAAGTCCTCTGCGGAATAGCCCGTGCCGCGCAAGCCGATCTGATAGGTCTTGGCGGGCTGGATCAGCCCTTCCTCATACGCACGTCGGAAAACGGTGCCATGGGCCTCTTTCTCGCCGAACATCTCGTCGTTCACGTCAGCATGGGCGTCCACATGGATAAGGGCGACCGGCCCGTGCCGTTTGGCAATGGCACGCAGGATCGGCAGCGTCATCGAATGGTCACCGCCAATGGCAAGCGGCATGGCATCCGACATCAAGATCGCATCGTAACTTTCTGCAATGATACGTAAACTCTCGCTCAGCGAAAACGTATTGATGGCTAGATCGCCGATGTCTGCAACCTGCAAACTATCAAACGGCGCAGCACCTGTCGCCAGGTTGTAAGGCCGCAGCATCGCACTTTCGGCGCGCACCTGCTTTGGCCCGAACCGCGTGCCGGACCGCCAAGATGTGCCGATATCCAGCGGAATGCCCAGCACCGCCACATCCAGCCCCTTAAGGTCGTTAACCGACGGCAACCGCATAAAGGTATTCGGACCGGAAAACCGGGCCAGATCATTGCCGCTGATCGGCTGGTTCTTGGTGCTCATGTCGTCCTCATCCGGTGACCCAGCAAACATAGGATTTCGGTTGCCACATGCGCCCCCGCAATCGCCGTGGCACCTGTCGGATCGAAAGGCGGCGACACTTCAACCACATCCCCCCCGACGATGTTGATCCCTGCCAAGGCCCGCAACATCGCGGCCCCTTGGGCAGACGTCAGCCCACCCCAAACCGGCGTTCCGGTCCCCGGTGCATAGGCCGGATCAAGCGCATCAATGTCCCACGTGAGGTAGCACGGCCTGTCCCCCAACACTTCCTTGATCCGCGACACCGCGGCCTCCGGCCCTCTGCGGTGGACCTCTGCTGCGTCAATTGTCGTCACACCCAAAGTGTCCGGATTGGTTGTCCTGATGCCCACTTGCACAGATGTCAGTGGATCTACGATGCCGGACTTCACGGCTTTGTAGAACATCGTGCCGTGGTCAATGCGGTCCATGTCGTCATCCGGCCATGTATCTGAATGAGCATCGAACTGTAACAGGCTGATAGGACCATACTTTTCCGCGTAGGCCTTTAGGATCGGAAAACTGATATAGTGATCTCCGCCCAGCGTGACCGAAGCCGCACCCGCATCCAGAATTCCTTTGATATGCGCCGTCAACGCAGCAGGGAATTTCGATGTATGCCCGTAGTCGAACGCCAGATCCCCATAGTCCGCGATGGCAAATTCGCTCAGCACATCAAAATCCCAGCCGTATGGTGGATCGTAGGGCTGCAATGTGCTGGCCTCACGGATGGCGCGTGGCCCCAGACGTGTGCCTGTGCGGTTCGTCACGGCCTGATCAAACGGCACACCCGTCACGGCGATATCCACGCCAGTCAGGTCCTTCGTGTACTTGCGCCGCAGGAATGATGTGGCCCCGCCAAAGGCATTCTCGAAACTTGGTCCCTTCAGGTCATCCCGCGTAAAAGCTTGATCGACCTGGCTTGCTGCATCTTGCAACCCCATTTATTTGGCCGCCGGCTGAAGCTGCTCAACAAGCTGAGCAAAGAAGGACGCGCCGACCGGTGCGACCTCGTCATTGAAGTTGTATTTGGGGTGATGCAGTCCCGCACCCTCGCCCGCACCAAGGAAAAGATACGCCCCCGGCCGCTCTTCCAGCATATATGCGAAATCCTCTGATCCCGCGACTTTGGGAAAAGCATCATCAACCTTAGCATCGCCCACAACCTTGCGGGCAACGTCAGCGGCTTTGGCAGTCTCTGCTGGCGCGTTTACTGTCGCAGGGTAGCCGACTTCGTAATCAAGCGATGCCTCCACGCCGTAGCTGGCCGCCTGTCCCGCAACGATCTCTTCCATCCGGCGACGGATCAAGGCCTGCACGTCCTTGTCAAACGTGCGGATGGTGCCGTTGATCATTGCAGTGTCAGGCACGATGTTACTAGCTGAGCCTGTGTGAATTTGTGTGACTGAGATAACTTTTTCACTGGCAGATGGCGTGTTGCGGCTCACAATGGTCTGGATGGCTTGCACCATACCACAAGCGGCAACCACAGGATCGGCGGTTTCATGTGGCATCGCCCCATGTCCGCCGCGCCCGTTGATAGTGATGGTGAACATATCCACCGCTGCCATGATTGGCCCCGGTGTGGTGTAGAACGCTCCGAATTCGGCACCGGGATAGTTATGGATCCCGTAGACTTCGGCAATGTCGAAGCGATCCATCATGCCTTCGTTACACATCACCTGCGCGCCGCCGCCGTCTTCCTCAGCGGGTTGAAAGATCAATGCAACGCGACCAGAGAAATTGCGCGTCTCCACCATGTATTTTGCAGCCCCCAGCAGCATTGCGGTATGCCCGTCATGGCCACAGGCATGCATTTTGCCGGGATGCGTAGAGACATAATCAACACCAGTCTCTTCTTCGATCGGCAGCGCATCAAAATCCGCGCGCAGCCCGACCGTCTGCCCGTCTCCTGTCCCGTTGATAATCGCGACAATACCCGTCTGCGCGATGCCCTCATGAATCTCGTCCACGCCGATTTCCTCTAGGCGTTCCTTGATGAATGCCGCCGTTTTGGGACAGTCAAAGCTGAGTTCGGGGATCGTGTGAAGATGCCGCCGCCACGCGGTCATGTCTTCTGCGAAATCGGCGATCCGGTTGATCACGGCCATGGGTGGACTCCTTTGAATGGTTGACCTTATCTGACACCACAGCGGGAGAACGTACAATGGCCGACGACCTGATAAATGACGAAAACGCAGGCATCGAACGACTGCTTGAAATCATGCGCCGCCTGCGCGATCCGCAGACGGGCTGTCCGTGGGATATAGAGCAGGATTTCGCCTCCATTGCTCCCTATACGATTGAAGAGGCCTATGAGGTCGCTGATGCCATTGCCCGCAGCGATTGGACCGAGCTGGAGGGCGAGCTGGGCGATCTATTGCTGCAATCGGTCTATCACGCCCAGATGGGTGCAGAGGCCGGACATTTCACCTTTCAGTCCGTGGTGCGCAATATCTCAAACAAGATGGTCGCTCGCCACCCGCATGTCTTTGGCGATGAAAGCCGTGAGAAATCCGCAGAACAGCAGACCGCCGACTGGGAGGCGATCAAAGCGGCAGAGCGCGCGGGCAAAGCGCAAGGCGGCGCCTTGGATGGCGTCGCCGTTGGACTGCCGGCCCTGTTACGCGCCCACAAGCTGCAAAAACGCGCCGCCCGCGTCGGCTTTGACTGGCCCGACACCAGCGATGTGATCGCCAAGATCACCGAAGAAGCCGCCGAGCTTGTCGAAGCGCGCGATACCCTGTCCCAGACAGAGGTCGAAGAAGAATTCGGCGATCTTTTGTTTGTCATGGCCAATCTGGGCCGTCATCTCGGGGTTGAACCCGAAGCCGCCCTGCGCCGCACCAACACCAAATTCATACGGCGGTTTGAAGGGGTCGAAGAACGCCTTGCCGCACTGGGTAAAACGGCCGCTGACAGCGATCTGGCAGAAATGGATGCCCTGTGGGACGCAGTCAAAGAAGCGGAAAAGGCGAAACCCGCCAACGGATGACGCGGCTCTTTTGTTCGGCTCTGAATTCCCCTATCTAATTGCGAAAAGGACATCTCATGGCACCGCGCAAAACCATTATCGACACAGATCCCGGTCAGGATGATGCGGTCGCAATCCTTCTGGCATTGGCCAGCCCCGAAGATATCGACGTTCTTGGCATCACCTGTGTCGCGGGCAATGTGCCATTGGACCTTACCAGTAAAAATGCCCGTATTGTCTGTGAGTTAGCGGGCAGAACGGATGTGCCTGTATATGCCGGTTGCGACCGGCCACTGGGCCGCGATCTGGTCACGGCCGAGCATGTTCATGGCAAAACCGGTCTGGATGGACCCGACCTGCCGGACCCGACCATGCCACTGACTGATGGACATGCGGTTGATTTTATTATCGAAACACTACGCGCACATGACGCAGGCACGATCACTCTCTGCCCGCTTGGTCCTTTGACAAACATCGCCACAGCGTTTGAAAAAGCCCCCGATATCGCCGCCCGTGTGGCCGAGATTGTGCTTATGGGTGGTGGATATTTCGAGGGTGGAAACATTACACCCACGGCAGAATTCAACATTTACGTCGATCCGCAAGCCGCTGATATCGTATTCAAATCAGGTGTACCCATCGTCGTCATGCCGTTGGACGTAACGCACAAGGCACTTGTGACAAAGCCGCGCAACGATGCGTTCCGCGCGCTCGACACGCCAGTTGGCATCGCCGTGGCGCAAATGACCGATTTTTTCGAACGTTTCGACAAGGAAAAATACGGATCCGCCGGTGCCCCTTTGCATGACCCTTGTGTCACCGCCTATCTGATAAATCCCGATCTTTTCACCGGTCGCCACATCAACGTAGAAATCGAGACCACGTCAGAGCTGACCATGGGCATGACCGTCGCTGACTGGTGGCGGGTAACAGACCGTGCGCCAAATGCGCTCTTTATCGGCGACCTCGACGCCGACGGCTTTTTCGCACTGCTGACCGAACGGTTGGCCCGACTATGAGCGCCGCCCTTACGCTAGCGAAGCCCGAGCATCTGAATTCCATCGCAGCCCTGTGCGCGGCTTTTCATGCCGAAGAAGGGATCACCCAGACCGACGAAACGCGACGCGCGGCACTCGAACCTTTGCTGGGTGGCTCGCCTTACGGTGTTGTCTATCTGATCGGCCCTGCGCGTGCGCCTATCGGGTACATTGTGATCTGCTTTGGCTGGTCCGTCGAATTCGGCGGATTGGATGCCATCGTGGACGAGCTTTACATCAGGCCCGGTGTGCGTGGGCGCGGGATTGCAACCGAGGCATTGATCGCTTTGCCTCGCGCACTTTCTGAGGGCGGTCTACGTGCCATCCATCTGGAAGTAGATCGCGATAACGCTGCCGCGCTAAAGCTTTACCGCCGCGCCGGTTTCGCGCCACGCGAAAAATATATGTTCATGTCACGGGTGCTTTGAGCAGATGCATATTCCTTTCGACAATAGCTATGCCGCTTTGCCCGATGCGTTCTATACACGAATTGAACCCACTTCAGTGTCACAGCCCAAGCTGTTGGCTTTCAACGATGATCTCTCCAAACTACTAGGTATCGAAACTGGTGATTTGACCGAAGCTGCTGCTGTTTTTGGCGGTAACAAAGTACCCCAAGGCGCAGCACCGCTCGCACAACTTTATGCGGGGCACCAGTTTGGCAACTTTAACCCACAGCTTGGCGACGGCCGTGCTATTCTGTTGGGTGAAGTGATCGGCACCGACGGCATCCGCCGCGATATTCAACTGAAAGGCTCCGGTCCCACCCCCTATTCACGGATGGGCGACGGACGTGCGTGGCTTGGTCCGGTGCTGCGGGAATACGTCGTGTCCGAGGCGATGCATACGCTTGGCATTCCAACCACCCGAGCGCTGGCGGCGGTCAGCACGGGAGAAGACATCTGGCGCGAACAAGGAGCCTTGCCCGGGGCAATTCTGACCCGCGTCGCCAAAAGCCATCTACGTGTCGGCACCTTTCAGGTTTTTGCCCACCGCGGCGAAGTTGACCATCTCAAGACCCTCACTGATTATGCCATTCAACGGCACTATCCAGATGCTAGCGGCCCGATGGACTTGCTGCGCGCGGTTTGTGCAGCGCAGGCCGATCTGGTGACGCGCTGGATGTCTGTCGGCTTTATCCATGGCGTTATGAACACCGATAATTGCGCCATCTCCGGAGAGACCATCGACTATGGTCCCTGCGCTTTCATGGATGCCTTCGCCCAGAACCGTGTCTTCAGTTCCATCGATGCGCAGGGCCGTTATGCTTTTGGTGAACAGCCCGGTATTGCCGTCTGGAACATGGCGCAACTTGCCACCAGCCTTATCCAGCAGATGGACGACAAAGAAGCCGCCGTCGAGGAGGCCACGGAAATTGTGCACGCCATGCCCCATTTGCTGGAGCAAGGCTGGCTCAAACGCTTTGCCGCGAAGATTGGTATCGACGCACCCAAGGACGGCGACACCGGCCTGATCGAAGAGGTACTGGGTTTGATGCAGACAGACGGCGCAGATTTTGCAAATACGTTCTACGCGCTTTGCAAAGGAGACGCGAAAGATCAGTTTGCAAATCGTGAAGCATATGAAGTTTGGGAAGAAAAATGGAAAGTGAGGTTGAACAGCGCACCAAACGCGCAAGCTGTTATGCAAAGCGCAAACCCTGCAATCATCCCCCGCAACCACCGCATCGAGCAGATGATCGACGCCGCTGTCGCAGGTGACATGGCCCCCTTCGAACGCCTGATGAAAGCGCTTGCCACCCCCTATGACCTGACGGACCCCAACTTGGCACGCCCCCCATCCCAGCAAGAAATCGTGCCTGCTACATTCTGCGGAACCTGACCTGTCAAATCTGCTGCAGACTGAACGCTAACCTGCATTGCGCGGCTTGCGGTTGATCAGGTAAATCCCCGTCGCCACCAGCACGAGCGCCCCCCAGACCGATGGGGCCACGTCCTCGGACAGCAGCAGCCATCCCATGATGACTGAGGCCACAGGCGATAGAAAGCTGAACGACGCGACCGATGATGCCGGATAGATCGACATAAGCCAGAACCAAACCAGAAATCCGAGACTGGCCACTGCCACGATCTGAAACAGCAAACCTGCGACATGGATCGCAGCAACATCACGCATCATTGGTCCCAGAAAAACGGACAGCCCCAACAATATCGGCGCTGAAATGACAACCTGAAACAGAAGTTGCTGCGCAGGCGGCACCGCTGACAAGGGCGTCAGACGCACGCAAAGCACAATACCCGCCCAGCAGAATGCCGATGCCAGCGCCATCAGATCACCAGCCCAACTGACCTGTCCGCCACCGCGATCAGCCAACGCGATCACCACCCCTCCCATCGCCAACAGCAATCCGACAGACTTGGCAATCGTCAAACGTTCACCCGGAAACAGGAAGTGCGCCATCAGCGACAACCATACCGGCATTGTATAAAAGATGACCGATGACCGGCTCACCGTAGAAATATCCAGCGCCGAGTAGAGGAACAAGAATTCGAAGGTAAACAGGAGGCCCGAAACGATGCCGCCGACCAAAGCATTGCGCGGAATGCCAAAGCTGATACCGCGCAAGCGCATCCAGATCAGCAGGACAACGACCGCCCCGACAGAGCGTAACCCCGCCTGAAAGACCGGTGCAAAGCCGCCCGACGTCACCTTGATCACCACCTGATTAAAGGCGAGATGCAAGGCAAAGGCGATCAACGCAGCAGCGCCAAAAGCGTCCATATGATCTTTGCGTTCCACGTCGATCAGGAACGCGAAACCTCATGGACGTGTCAATGACCAAAGACGCAAGCTGCGGTAAGGTCCGTTATTTTCCCCTCGTGGCCGGCAGAAAACATGTCACAGTGTCCTCAACGACTCGAAACAGGGGGAATTCCGCATGAGTTTGATGAAAACACTGGCCAAAGTGGCTGTAGGCGTGGCCGTTGCTAAAGGGGCAAGCGCCATGATGAAGAATTCCGGCGGCGGCGCAAGCAGCGGCGGCGGTCTGGGTGGATTACTGGGTGGTCTGGCTGGTGCCTCAGGTGGCGCACGCACGGCGGGTGGCGCACAAGGTGGCGGTTTGCAGGATATGCTTGGCGGCCTTTTGGGCGGTGCCGGTGGCAGCGCTGGCGGTGCGCCGGGCGGTCTGGGCGGTATGTTGGAGCAACTGGGCGGTGGTTCAGGTGGCAGCACGGGCGGCGGTCTGGGTGGACTTCTCGGCGGATTGGCCGGTGCAGCAGGCGGCGGTGGTCTTTTGGGTGGCCTGACCGGTGCGATGAACAATCGCCCCCAGACCAACGACCAGAGCTTTGGTGCCGTGCTGAATTCACAGTTCGACGCAACACCGGAGCCTGAGATCGAGCCTTCTCAGGAACAGGAAGCTGCCGCAGGACTTATGCTGGCTGCGATGATCCAGGCGGCAAAGTCTGACGGAACCTTTGATGATGCAGAAAAGAAAAAGCTGCTTGATCAACTTGGTGACGTGAATCAGGAAGAAGCGGCTTTTGTACAGGCGCAGCTGCAGGCCCCTGTAGATGTCGACGCCTTGGTGCGCGAAACGCCAGCAGGCATGGGTCCGCAGATTTACGCCATGTCCGTCTTGGGTATCGACCTTGATACCCAGAAAGAGGCGCAGTACCTGCACCAGCTTGCGCAAGGCTATGGCATGAAAGCAGCGGAAGTGAATGAAATTCACGCACAGATGGGCGTGCCGTCGCTCTACACCTAAGCCTCTGACCAGACAAAAGAAAACGTCCCGGATATGCTCCGGGGCGTTTTGCGTTTTACCTGTTTAGGGGGCTCAAGCGGCTTGCTGTCCGCCTGATTTGCCACCGCCGCCACCGCGCCGGCGTCTGCGCCCGCCGCCGGGCTTGCCTGCGGCCTGACCGCCACCGCCGCCACCGGACGGACGTCCGCCACCACCGCCACCGGGTCTGCCACCGCGACCACGGCCACGCTGCTGCTTTGGCTTCTCTTCGATCTCGTCCCCTTCCCATGCACGGCCGGAGGCCACGGGAATACGGATTTTCATTACCTTCTGGATCGCGATAAATTCGCCCATCTCGTCCGGCGCGCAGAATGCCACGGCAGCACCGTCTTTACCGGCACGTGCAGTCCGACCGATCCGGTGGACATAGTTGTCCGGCACATTTGGCAGATCATAGTTATAGACGTGTTTTACATCAGGGATATCCAACCCCCGCGCCGCCACATCAGTGGCCACCAGCACGGTGATCTCGCCCGATTTGAAGCCTGCGATAGCGCGATCCCGCTGGCCCTGGCTTTTGTTGCCATGGATGGAGGCGGCATCAAATCCCGCCTTTACCAGCGTCTTCATCAGCTTTTCGGAGCCATGCTTGGTGCGGCCAAAGACCAGCGCCCGCTCGCCTTTGTGCTTGGTCATCAGCTCGATCAACAGGGATGTTTTCTCTGCCTTGGCGATAAAGTGCACTTCTTGCGTCACCTTGTCCGCAGCCTTGCCCGGAGGCGAGACTTCGATGCGGATCGGGCTGTTGAGATAGCTGTTGGCGATCTCGTTCATCAGCTTGGGCATTGTGGCGGAGAATAGCATCGTCTGTCGCTTCTTGGGGATCATCGCCGAAATTTTCCGCAGGTCATGGATAAAGCCCATGTCGAGCATCTGGTCCGCTTCGTCGAGCACAAGGAAAGTGGTCGCATCAAGCCGCACAGCCTTACGGTCCAACAGATCAAGCAAACGGCCAGGTGTCGCCACCAGCATATCGACGCCCTTGGACAGCCGGTTGATCTGCGGATTAATAGACTGGCCACCCACAACCATCTGCGCCTTCAACGGCGTGCCTTCGCAGAAACCTTTGAGGTTTTGCATAATCTGTTGTGCCAACTCACGGGTCGGCGCCAAGACCAGTGCACGTACGTGTTTTGGTGCGGGCCGCTGCGGGTCTTCCAGCATCTGTGCCACCAGCGGCACGCCAAAGGCCGCCGTTTTACCGGTACCTGTTTGGGCCAGACCCATCACATCACGGCCGTTCAGGGCGTGGGGAATGGCTTGTTTCTGGATCGGTGTCGGGTCTTTCAGACCCATTTCATGCAGCCGTGCCACCAGTTTGGCGGGCAGGCCCATCATATCGAAATCGCTCATATATCTTCTTTCCGCGCGCGGATATTCCACACGCCATCGCATATCGGGGGTGCCAGGCGACATCCCATAGGGTCACGCCAAAACGGATCGCAGAAAGAGGCCAAATGCCACCGATCTGTCCGCAGGCGTTGCGCCCCACGCGTGATTTTGGGAACATCAGCGGGCCTGTCGAAGCCGGACCGCATTTCGGGTCGGGCACTGCTCACGCGGCAGAAGGCATCGCTGATAGTGCAAATGGGGTATCACACCGCATAAGTCAACCGCTGTGCAAAAAGGCAGGTAGCACCGCGCTCAAAAGGACGCTACATCAGACGCCACGCCACGCTTGAGTACCGTTATGCCGAAAACCATCATCACCCGCTGCGAAGACATGGGACTGCGCATGACAGGTCAGCGCCGCATCATTGCGCAAGTCATTGAGGACAGCGAAGACCACCCCGATGTCGAAGAGTTATATACTCGCGCTTCGGGCCGTGATGCTGCGATTTCGATCGCGACGGTCTACCGCACCGTGAAACTGTTTGAAGAAGCCGGTATTCTCGACAAGCTGGAATTCGGCGACGGACGTGCACGATATGAAGATGCAGAGCGCGATCACCATGACCATCTGATTGATCTCAATTCCGGTGCCGTGATCGAATTTGTAGATCCCGAGATCGAAGCACTACAGGAAAAGATCGCGGCAAAACTGGGTTATGAACTGCGCGGACACCGGCTAGAACTCTACGGTGTGCCGTCCAAGAAACCGGGCGAATAGCACCGCGCCTCCCTGCCCTTGCACCTGCCCCGCAAACCCGTCATCTGAGGGGCAAACAGGCAAGGACACTCCCCCATGGACAATATTCGCGGCGCTGTGCTGATGGTGCTGGCCATGCTTGGCTTTGCCATAGAGGATTCGTTTATCAAGTTGCTGTCCGACACGGTGAGCGTTGGCCAGATCCTTGTTATGTTGGGTATCGGCGGATCACTTGCCTTTGGCGCGGTTGTGCTGATGCAAGGCAGAGCCCTCTTCTCGCGCGATATGCTTTCGTTACCGATTGGCTTGCGGGCACTGGGCGAAATGGTCGGCACAGTGGCCTTTGTTTCCGCCATCTCGCTCACTCCGATTTCGAGCGCCTCTGCGATTTTGCAGGCCACACCGCTGGTCGTGACATTGGGCGCTGCCCTGTTTCTTGCCGAACCCGTTGGCTGGCGGCGATGGAGCGCCATCTGCGTGGGTCTTTTTGGTGTCCTGCTTATTATCCGTCCGGGCATGGACAGTTTCCAGCCGCTCTCCCTTCTGGCTGTGATCGGCGTCTTCATGCTGGCTCTGCGTGATCTGGCAACGCGGCGCACGCCCGCGACCTTTTCCACAATGCAGCTCAGCTTTCTGGGGTTTGTCGTGCTGATCCCCGCCGGGTCCGCATTGATGGCAGCCTCTGGCAGCCTGGTCGTGCTGCCCGGTGGCGTGCAATGGCTGTTCTTTCTGGGCGCGCTGTTTATCGGGCTTTTCGCCTACTACGGGATCGTCGCAGCCATGCGCGTGGGCGAGGTGA
Organism: Sulfitobacter noctilucicola; assembly: GCF_000622385.1. NCBI lineage: Bacteria > Pseudomonadati > Pseudomonadota > Alphaproteobacteria > Rhodobacterales > Roseobacteraceae > Sulfitobacter > Sulfitobacter noctilucicola. Next base: position 3,024,246 of record NZ_JASD01000008.1, on the reverse strand, counting down.
GCTTTGTGACCCCTTTCCGGTACTCGCGTCTGGTTTTTGCACTGGTGATCGGTGTCACGATCTTTGACGAATCTCCCGACGCGCTGACACTGATTGGTGCATTCATCATCGTAGCCTCCGGCATCTATACCGTCTGGCGCGAACGCAGGCTTGCAGTTCCCGCCTAAAGCCTTTCCCACCGCCCGTGCACAGGTTAAGACAGGGCGACCAGAACCATAAGGACAGCGCCATGAGCACCATCATCGACATCCACGCCCGCGAAATCCTCGACAGCCGCGGCAATCCGACTGTCGAAGTCGACGTGATCCTCGAAGACGGCACAATGGGACGCGCTGCGGTGCCATCCGGTGCGTCTACAGGTGCCTATGAAGCGGTAGAGCGGCGCGATGGCGACAAGGCCCGCTACAAAGGTAAAGGCGTGCTCGAGGCCTGTGCCGCAGTCAACGGCGAAATTGCCGAAGCGCTTGTCGGCATCGACGCAACCGAACAGGTCGAGATCGACGCGATCATGATCGAGCTGGACGGCACCGATAACAAGGCACGTTTGGGCGCAAATGCGATCCTTGGTGTCTCCCTCGCGTCTGCTAAGGCGGCGGCCGACTACTGCACACAACCGCTGTTTCGCTATGTTGGAGGCACCTCTGCCCGCGTCCTGCCCGTCCCGATGATGAACATCATCAATGGCGGCGAACACGCGGACAATCCGATCGACATTCAGGAATTCATGATTATGCCAGTGGCAGCGGACAACATCCGCGACGCCGTGCGTATGGGTGCCGAAGTATTTCACACCCTGAAAGGCGAGCTGTCAGCGGCAGGCCTGTCGACAGGTATCGGCGATGAAGGCGGGTTCGCACCAAACATCAGCTCTACCCGAGATGCACTTGATTTCATTCTGAAATCCATCGAAAAAGCCGGATACAAGCCGGGCGATGATATGTATCTCGCGCTCGATTGTGCGGCGACTGAATACTACAAAGACGGAAAATACGAATTTTCCGGCGAAAACAAGAGTCTGACCAGCACAGAGAATGTGGATTACCTTGCGGCACTGGTAGCGGATTACCCCATTATCTCTATCGAAGACGGCATGTCCGAAGATGACTGGGACGGCTGGAAAGCACTGACCGACAAGTTGGGCGATAAAGTACAACTGGTGGGCGACGATCTGTTTGTAACCAACCCCGCGCGTCTGGCCGAAGGCATCAAGCGCGGCTCTGCCAACTCGATGCTGGTGAAGGTCAACCAGATTGGCACATTGACAGAAACCCTCAAGGCCGTGGACATGGCGCACCGCGCCGGTTTCACCAACGTGATGTCACACCGTTCGGGCGAAACAGAAGATGCGACGATTGCGGACCTTGCCGTGGCAACAAACTGCGGCCAGATCAAAACCGGCTCGCTTGCGCGCTCTGACAGGCTGGCAAAGTACAACCAGCTGATCCGCATCGAGGAAATGCTGGGCGAGACGGCGGAATATGCCGGACGCAGCATCCTGAAATAAGCAAGGAACGGGGCGGCCTTGCGCTGCCCCTCTCCCGCAGATGTCACAGATCACCCTCACCGAAGTAAGAAAACCGGCCGATTTGGACGCAGTGCGGCAGCTTTGCTGGGCTTACCGCGACTTTCTGCTTACGAATACAGAGATCGACCGCGAGATCACCGAGACCTTCTATCCGGTCCCGAAATATAGCGCCTTAATGGACGACCTGCCGCGCCTGCATGCGAGGCCGCAAGGCACCATCTTGCTGGCCCGCGATGCGGATGGCACCCCGCTGGGTTGCGGCATGACCCATGCGCTTGATGCGCAAATTTCTGAAATCAAACGTGTCTTCGTTGCCGACGCAGCGCGGGGCAGAGGCGTTGCCGCCCAGCTTTGTGAGGCTTTGATCGCCCAAGCCAAATCGGATGGTTTCACCCGCATCGTGCTGGACACCTCAAAAAGCCTGCATGCTGCGCAACGCCTTTACACTCGATTGGGGTTCGCCGCCTGCGGCCCCTATCAGCCCATCCCGCCAGAGGTGCTGCCCGAGCTTCTATTCTACGAGCGACCGCTGTGACCGCCGACCAGATCATCGCGCATCTTAACCTCGCGCCGCACCCCGAAGGCGGCTATTACCGTCAGACGTGGATTGCCCAGAACAAGGGCCGCCCGACCGGCACCTGCATCTATTTTCTGCTCAAAGAAGGTGAGGCAAGCCATTGGCACCGCGTCGATGCAACCGAGATCTGGCTGTATCATACAGGAGCACCATTGATCCTGTCGCTGAGCGAAACGGATGAGGGTCCGGCGGAGGAGCATATACTGACCTCCGACCTCAAGAACGGCCAGCCGCAGATTATCGTACCGGAAAACCACTGGCAGTCAGCGCGCACGACAGGCGATTTCACGCTGGTCAGCTGCACCGTCAGCCCCGGGTTCAGTTTCGACGGGTTCACGCTCGCCCCGAAAGGCTTTGACATTCCGCGGCGAACCGGAGCCCGATAGCAATGGACCACATCCAGTTCATAAAATCGCTTGATCCGGTTGATAAACAAGCGCTGCACGCCCGCTCGAACCGCAAAGGGCTGATCCATCTGGCCGGTCATTTCGGCGTGCTTGCCCTGATGGCAATTTATATCGCGGGGCAAGGTCCCCTTTGGCCACTGCTGATGGTGCCCTACGGCATTGCAATAGTGTTTCTTTTTACGCTCAGTCATGAATGCACTCACGCCACCCCTTTTGCGCACCCTAAAATCAGTGACATCGTTGGACATCTGGTCGCGCTGCCGCTGCTGTTGCCGTTCACGTGGTTTCGCTATTTTCATCTGGCGCATCACAAACACACCAACGATCCGGACCGCGACCCCGAACTTGCCGGAGGGGGCCGCCCCACGACACGCCGTGATCTTGCGCTGTACCTCAGCGGCTGGGGCTATTGGTCGGGCAATGCCCTCACGATCTGGCGCAATGCGTGGTACAAGATCGACGCGCCTTATCTGCCACCGCGAAAACATGGGGCGATCCGGCGCGAGGCGCGTGTTCTGTTGGCGCTCTACACACTGATCGCACTGTCGCTTTTGTTTAGCCCACTAGCCCTGTGGCTCTGGCTGGTGCCTGCGCTGATCGGTCAGCCGTTTCTGCGGGTGTACCTTCTGGCCGAACATGGGCTGTGCCCACCCGTAGCGGATATGCTTGAGAACACGCGCACCACCTTCACAAACCGCGTGATCCGCGCTGTGGCGTGGAACATGCCCTACCACGCCGAACACCACGCCATGCCCATGGTGCCGTTCCACGCCTTGCCCGCCTTGCATACGAAAGTGCGCAGTCACCTCAAATCCACCTCCGAAAGCTACACGGCCTTCAGCCGCGACTACGTCCGGTCACTGGAAGAACAAACTGAAGCGAAGCACGGTTGATCAGGACGGCATGCTCACCGTGCCACCGCCTACGGCGGCCCGCACACCTGTGGTGCCAGGGCAGGATGTCGGCAACCTACGCGCCACACGCACAGCAAGATAAGCAAACGCCTGCGCTTCGAGCATGTCACCGTCCAACCCGATGTCTTCGACAGGTGCCACCGCGCACTCAAGGCTGACGGATAACATCTGCATCAAAACCGGATTGTGACGCCCCCCGCCTGTCACCAGTACGCGCGATGGCATGCGCGGGCAGTGCTGCATCGCCTCGGCCACGCCAGCGGCACACATCGCCGTCAGGGTCGCAGCAGCATCCGCATCCGAAAGCTCGTTCACAAGGGCGACCATCTCGGCAAAATCGTTGCGGTCCAAAGATTTGGGCGGGATGCGGGCGAAATAGGGCTCGGCCAGAAACAGTTCCAATGCGCCCTGCTCCACCACACCCCTAGCAGCAAGCGCGCCCTCTTCGTCAAAAGGCAATCCCAGCCGCGCCTGCATCAGATCATTGATCGGTGCGTTGGCAGGCCCCGTATCAAAGGCCAGTAATGCGCCGTCTTCCTCCGGCCGCTTGATCGCAGGGTCCACCCACGTCAGGTTTCCTACACCGCCAAGATTTAGAAACGCCACAGGTTCGGTAATACCGGCATAACGCGCACACGCATGATGAAAGAACGGGGCAAGCGGCGCGCCTTCGCCGCCCAACTCCACATCTGCGCTGCGGAAATCCCAGACCACCGGACATCCCAAACGCTCGGCCAGCAAGGCACCGTCACCGACTTGCAAGGTCCCTTGTGTCCGTGGTGCATGTGCCAGCGTCTGACCATGAAAGCCGATCAGATCCGGCCGCTCCATCGGATCCAGCAGTGCGACATGGGCGGTCTCCACGACTTCAGCGGCGGCATGGACCTCGGGCCCGCGCCATTTGCCAAATCCTGCAGCGATGACAGACCGCTCTTGGGCTGTGTATGTCCGGTAAGCCGCCTCTCCGAACCGGATAATATCGTGCCCGTCTGTCACCAGAACCGCCGCATCTACTCCGTCCAGAGACGTACCAGACATCGCGCCCAAAGCACGCACGGGACCTTCCTTGCCAATCGCCTTGCTCATTTGCCCTCTGCCTCGTGCTAGCGGGCCTTTCCCTCGGCCCCTCTTTGGGCCTATAGATGCCCCGCAAACGCAAGCTGAGGCAAGACATATGACCTACCATCCCAAATCGGAATTCATCGCGGTGATGATGGAGCGCGGTTTTCTGGCCGATTGCACCGATTATCAGGGCCTGGATGAGGCTTTTTCCGCCGGTGTCGTGCCTGCGTATATCGGCTATGACGCGACGGCGAAATCCTTGCATGTCGGTCACCTGATGAACATCATGGTGCTGCGCTGGCTTCAAAAATGCGGTCATAAGCCGATTACACTGATGGGCGGCGGCACAACCAAAGTGGGCGACCCATCGTTCCGCAGCGATGAACGGCCGCTGTTGGGGCCAGAGCAGATCGAGGCCAACATTCAGGGAATGCAGCAGGTTTTTGCAAAGTATTTGCAATATGGCGATGCAAAGACCGATGCCTTGATGTTGAACAACGCAGAATGGCTGGACACGCTGAACTACCTCGATTTCCTGCGCGACATCGGACGGCATTTCAGTGTGAACAGGATGTTATCGTTTGAAAGTGTCAAATCACGACTTGACCGCGAACAGTCGCTTTCTTTCCTCGAATTTAACTACATGATCTTGCAGGCTTACGATTTCCTTGAGCTGAACCGCCGCTACGGGTGCCTGTTGCAAATGGGCGGGTCGGATCAGTGGGGGAATATCGTCAACGGCATCGACCTGACGCGCCGTGTGCTTGATAACGAGATTTACGGCCTGACCACTCCGCTGCTGACGACCTCCGATGGACGCAAGATGGGCAAGTCCCAAGGCGGGGCAATATGGCTTAACGGGGATATGCTGTCGTCTTACGAATTCTGGCAATTCTGGCGCAACACAACTGACGCAGACACCGGCAAGTTCCTGAAATTGTTTACCGAACTTCCAGTAGATGAATGCAACCGGCTTGGCGCGCTTGAAGGTTCCGAGATCAATGCTGCCAAGATTATCCTCGCCAACGAAGTCACCACGCTGCTGCACGGCGCAGATGCCGCCGCTGCGGCCGAAGCTACGGCACGCGAGGTGTTTGAAAAAGGCGGTGTCGGCGACGATTTGCCAACCCTCACGCTGAGTGCGGCTGATATCGGTGACGGCATCTCTATCGTACAGTTGCTCGTTAAATCCGGTCTTGCGGGTTCAGGTAAAGAGGCAAAGCGCCTGATTGCTGAAAACGGAGCCAAGATCGACGATGCACCGCTCACCGATGCAGGTCTGATGCTGAACGCTGAAACGCTCGCATCCCCCGTCAAACTAAGCGCGGGCAAAAAGCGCCACGCGCTTGTGCAAATCGGCTAAAGCGATCTTAACGGTGATTTAACCAAGAGCATGGCCCTATTGGCCATGCTCGATCACGCTTCGACGCCGCACACCCCCTTGATGCAAGACCCCGCCTTCGTGCAGGCGTTGCGGATGTGCGGCCAGAAGCCCGTCACTCTGCCGGGCGGATTGACTATTCTTCAACGCCGTTTTGCCGGCTTGCGTGTCGTGATGCTGCCTCGCGCCAGTCCTCCCGCTGATTTGACAGCACAATTGCGCCATGTCGGCCTGCACCGAAGCCTGATCGTGTTGTCGCCCGAATTGCCCTGCCGCTTGGGCCGAAGCCTGCGCGTGATGAAGCCACGCACCCTGTCGGTGCTCCCCCTAAGCGGCTGTGCAAAGTCGCGGCGTGATGCGTTGCACCCCAAGTGGCGCAATCAACTGGTCCGTGCTGAGGGGCATCACCTTACGGTGACACGCAACCGGCTGGATCCTGACCCAAAAGGTATGGTCCTGAAGCTTGAGACGGCCCAATCGGCCGCGCGCGGCTACCTGAACTGGCCGGTGGCGCTCACATCCGCTTTCGCCCTAACTGCACCGGACCAGACGCATGTTTTCGCAGCCTCCCATCGTGGTGAATCGGTCGCGCACATGGTTTTCCTGACACACGGCCAAAGTGCGACATATCACATCGGCCACATAACCAATGAGGGACGCCACCTTTGCGCCCATAACCTGTTGCTCTGGCGCGCAGCGAGCCATTTCGCCCGCAGCAATGTGAGAGATATTGATCTAGGCGTACTGGATGGGCGCACACCGGGGTTGGACCGGTTCAAACGTCGTGCGGGCGGGCAACCGCGCCGCACGGGTGGGACGCATCTGGTATGGCCGGGCTTTACCCAACCCGCCTTGGCACAGGCCTAACCGGTGGATTTTTCTTCCAACAGCAACCACTCTTCTTCAGCCGCTGCCAGCTTTTCCTGACGCTCTACAAGGGCTTGAGTGGCTTTGTTAAACTTAACCGGTGCGGACGTGAACAAATCCGGATCGGCCAAAAGCTCTTCCAGCTTGCCAATCTCTGCTCCCAACCGGTCCAGCTCGGCGGGCAGTGCCTCCAGCCGGTGCTTCTCGGTAAAGCTCAGTCCCTTCTTTTCTGCCTTCTTGGGCGCGGCCTTGGCAACTGCCGCTTTCTTTGTCTCGATAACGCTTGAAGAGAAATCATCCTGCCCGCGTTGCGACAGATAATCCGTCCAGCCACCGGCATAGACCGTGGCCCGCCCGTCGCCTTCCATCGCAATGGTCGTGGCCGCCACACGATCAAGGAAGTCGCGGTCGTGGCTGACCAGAATAACCGTGCCATCATATTGCCCCAGAAGCTCCTGAAGCAGATCAAGCGTTTCGACATCCAGATCGTTTGTCGGTTCGTCCAGCACCAGCAGATTGCTTTCGCGTGCCATGATCTTGGCCAGCAGCAACCGCGCCTTTTCGCCACCTGACAGTGACCGCACGGGCGCACGCGCCTGTCCTTCATCGAACAGGAATTCCTTGAGGTAGCCGACAACGTGTTTCGGCATGCCCCGCACAAGCACCTGATCGGCCTTGCCGGACACCCGCATGTCAGGATCGCCGGTCAGCGATTCCCACAAGGTCATGTCTCCATCCAGCTGTGCACGTGCCTGATCAAACAGGGCCAGCGCCAGATTGGTGCCCAGCGTCACCTCGCCCTCGTCCGGTGCCTCGCGACCGATGAGCATGTTCAGCAATGTGGTCTTGCCCACGCCATTCGGCCCGACAAGGGCAATGCGGTCGCCGCGCTGCACCTTGAGCGAAAAGTCCTTTACGATGGTCTTGTCGCCAAAACGTTTGGTGATCCCGATAGCCTCGATCACCTTGCGACCGGACTTTGGCCCGGCATCCAACGCCATTGCTGCGGTGCCCTGACGGGTAATCTGTGACGCGCGTTCTGCCCGCAAATCCTGCAAGGCGCGTACGCGGCCCTGATTGCGCTTGCGCCGCGCCGAGATGCCCTCGACCGCCCAACGGGCCTCCGCCTTGATCTTGCGGTTCAGCTTGTGGCGCTGCATGTCCTCTTCATCCCAGACAGCATCGCGCCAAGCCTCGAACTCACCGAACCCCTTTTCCTGCCGCCGCACCATTCCTCTGTCAATCCAGAGGGTTGCACGTGTTAGCTCACGCAGAAATGCGCGGTCGTGGCTGATAATGACAAAGGCCGTGCGTGTGCCTTTCAGCTCATCCTCAAGCCAGCGGATCGCCTCGATATCAAGATGGTTCGTCGGCTCATCGAGCAACATCAACTCCGGCTCTTCCGCCATCAACCGCGCGAGTGCGGCACGCCGCCGCTCCCCGCCGCTGGCTGTGGCCACAGGGCGGTCAGGATCGAATTTGAGGCCTTCGCCTGCCCGCTCGACTTTGTACATTTCTGACGGCTCAAGCGTAGCAGATGCAAAAGCACCGAGCGTTTCGTACCCGCTCAGATCAGGGTCTTGCTCCATATAGCCAACAGAAACGCCTGGGCCTGCGATCACATCACCGCGGTCTGCTTCGACCAGTCCGGCCATCACCTTCATCAAGGTAGATTTGCCCGATCCGTTGCGCCCGACCAGTGCAACACGGTCGCCGGGCTGAACGACAAGCGACAGCCCATCGAAAACCGGATCGCCCCCGAATGTCAGGGAAATTTCATTGAGTTGTAAAAGAGGTGCACGTGCCATGCGGCTCAGCTAACCGCCGCCCCTAGAAAGGTCAACGCGCCCCGTGCTTCACTAGGTCAATAAACTCAAACCAAAGCGCGCAACAGGCGCTTGCGGTTCTCGGGAATGGCCGCAATTTCCAGACCTGTGAAGACATGCAGCGTGTTCATGGCGCGGTCGATCACCGCATGGTCGCTGACCCACCCCCCCATCAGCAGATAGGTCCGCAAAAGCGGTGGCATGCAAGCGTTGGCGCGCTTCACATCTGGCGTGCGGCGCAACTGGGCCCCGTAGCGGAATACCTCTGCCGATCCTGTGCGCGGAGCCCAACGTTCCGGCGCGAGATGGCGGGCACGCAATAGTGCGAAAGCATCAAGGTACTTGTCGGCCTCCACCCCGGCAAAAGAGGAACAACCGAACAGCATCGAGATGCCCTGCCGATCCACAAAATCTGTCATCGCGGCCCAGGCAAGGCGAATGATGTCGCTGTCCTGCCGGTTGGGTGCCACGCAAAACCGTCCCAATTCCATCATCAACCCGGGATAGGCTGCCAACCCTGACACGTCGTAGTATTGCGCGGCATAGCTGTCCCCCAGATCTTTGCCTTCTAGCATCATCAAACGGAAGCAGCAGACGATATCGCCCTGCTGGTGGTCTTCGATCAGAATATGGGTACAGCGGCTGTCATAGACATCCTGATCGGCATCGCTGCCAATACCAAAGCACAAGGCGCGAAGTTGCTGCGTGCGCGCAATGTCCGGTGCTGTGGCAGCAACACGGACGGTATAGCGGCCTTTTTCAAGAAGGATCAGGCTCTGCGGTGCCGGATTATGATAGGTCATGTACGCTAGCCCCGCAGTTCAAGCGTCATCCGGCGTCAGCCCCCAAGGGCCGACGGGCTGAAGCGTCCGATATTGCCCAAGAGTTGACGCAGGAAGGAATTGTCGCTGACCGGCGAGGTCGTCACACGCCGCGAGAGCGGCACAACCTGTCCACGCTCCAGACCGAAGCGTTCGATGTTCTCGACAACACCATTATCGGCAAAGCTGATGGACAAGACCTGCCGTTCGATCTCTTGAGGGGCAAGCGGCCCGATCGTACGGGTCCGCATGCGCACATAGTAGTAGGCACTATCTGTCAGAACACCTGACGACGTCGGAACGCCGACTTTCTCCGCAACACTTTCGCGCGTATCGGCACCGATGCTGATCAGTTCAAGATCATCTTCGGGCGGAATATACCCGTGGTTCGAAAATTGAGGCGCACAACCGCTCAGGCCAAGCGCCGTCACAAGTGCAGCAGCCTGCATGGTTCGAAGAGGTCTTCGGCGAATGGTGCGCATGTGGTCTGCCCTCTTGCCCTTGCAACGTCTGGCTTTTATTCCGCATACACCAAGCAGTACCTTGTGTTCAAGAAACGAAAGTAGGCCAGATATGGCACAGCCAAGCCCCAGCCGGACGGCAATCCGCGTCTCGACCCTTTCCCAAACGGCAGAAAACGCTTTTTCACTGCGCCCAGACGACGCTCAGATAAATGCGATTGCACAGGAACTTGATCTTTCCGCGCTTCGAAAACTCAGCTTTCAGGGCAGGATCAAGCCGCTTGGCAGCAGCGACTGGGTTCTCGAAGGACGTCTTGGTGCGACCGTGGTACAGCCCTGTGTCGTCACCCTGGACCCTGTGACCACGCGCATAGACACCGATGTAGTCCGCCAGTTCATCCGTGAATACGAAGACCCCGACGAGCCCGAGGCCGAAATGACGGTAGAGGAAAATGTTGAACCTCTTGGCACATGGATTGATCCTGCGGTTGTCATGATGGAAGCGCTGGTGCTCGCCGTGCCGGATTATCCGCGCAAGGACGAAGCCGAACTGGGCCAGCTCGTCTATACCAAACCCGGCGAAGCCCCCATGACAGACGAAGATGCACGCCCCTTCGCAGGTCTGGCCGCAATCAGGGACAAGCTGTCAAAAGACGACACATAGAAACCTGACCGGCAAGGAAGCGTCAGGCTGGCAGATTTAAGCTTGCACCCTGCGCATTTCGCAGTATTTTGCCGCCCTCACCCGAATTAAGGTTGGACATCGCCTGCCGCTTTGCCTAAAGCGGCGGAACACCCAATCCGGGGAACCTGAAACACGGGGTTTGTGGCCATTTGCCCGAACCCCCCGAATGACAAAGGCACCAGACATGGCTGTCCAGCAGAATAAAGTTTCCAAGTCGCGCCGCAACAATCGCCGTGCGCACGATTCGCTCACCGCTGCGAACCCGAACGAATGCTCCAACTGTGGTGAGCTGAAGCGCCCGCACCACATCTGTGCATCCTGCGGTCACTACGACGAAAAAGAAATCGTCGCTCTGTCAGAAGAGATCGACCTGGAAGACGACGCGGCCTAAGCTGGGCTCAGTTTCGTCGCACAACATAAAGAGGCATGCGCATCCATGACGGCACCGACCGATCATACTGACGCACTTGCCCCTGCCCGTACCAAAGCGCGCACACTGATTTCGGTGGATGCCATGGGCGGGGATAAAGGCCCGGCAGCCGTTGTTGCCGGGTGTTCTTTGTCTGCACGCATCAATCCCGACATCGCTTTCGTTTTGCACGGTGATTCCGAACAGCTGACCCCGCTGATCGCCAAGTATGCTGAACTGCAGGGCCGCTGTGATGTCCGCCATGCGGCGGATGTGGTCACGATGGATGACAAGCCCAGTCAGGTCGTGCGCACGGGCAAGGACACCTCCATGTGGTCGGCCATCGAATCGGTGCGCACCGGTGATGCGGCTGTGGCCGTGTCCTGTGGTAACACCGGCGCATTGATGGCCCTGTCGATGATCCGCCTGCGCAAGCTGCCCGGCGTCAACCGGCCTGCCATTGCGGTTCTTTATCCTGCCGCCACCGCGCAGGGCTTTAACGTCATGCTGGATGTCGGCGCAGACATCAAAGCCGATGCAGACGATCTGATGCGCTTTGCCCTGATGGGGGTTTCTTATGCCCGCAACGGCATGGACATTGCCAAACCCCGCGTCGGTCTGCTGAATGTCGGAACGGAAGAGCACAAAGGCCGCGCCGAACTGAAAGAAGCCTACGATCTGATTCGCGATCACGCGTCCGACGCGGGCTACGCTTTTGTCGGCTTTGTGGAAGGCGGCGACATTTCCGGCGACACCGCAGATGTGATTGTGACTGATGGGTTCACCGGAAACGTGGCTATCAAGACCGGCGAAGGCACCGCCAGCCTGATCGGTGCCCGCCTGCGTGAAGCGTTTTCCTATTCCATTTTGTCGCGCATCTCTTCGGTACTGGCGTACCGCTCGCTGATGCGTCTGCAACAAAAGATCGATCCGCGCCGCGTGAATGGCGGGGTGTTTCTGGGCTTAAACGGCACCGTGGTCAAATCCCATGGCTCCGCGGATGCCACCGGCATCTCCGCCGCGATCAAGCTTGCGGCACAACTCTCTGCCAACCAGTTCAATGACAAGCTGGCCGCCCGTGTTGCGGCCGCCCTGCCCGCCGAAGGAGCCGCCGAATGACCGCTGGAAACAACCTGCGTGCTGTGGTGATCGGCTGCGGGCACTATCTGCCTGAACGCGTGGTCGAAAATGCAGAATTCGAGGCGGCGCTGGATACGAACGACGAATGGATCCGTACCCGTTCAGGCATTGAGCGCCGCCACTTCGCCGCCGAGGGTGAGACGACATCGATGATGGCCACAGCGGCAGCGCAGGCCGCGCTGGATGACGCAGGCCTGACGGCGGATGATGTGGATGCCATCGTACTGGCAACCTCTACCGCTGATTTCACCTTCCCCTCTGCCGCGACCATGGTTCAGGCCCAGTTGGGCATGAAACAGGGCTATGCCTTTGATGTTCAGGCCGTTTGTGCAGGGTTCGTCTTTGCGTTGACCAACGCGAACGCGCTGATCGTTTCCGGTCAGGCCCGCCGTGTGCTGGTGATCGGGGCGGAAACCTTCAGCAAGATCATGGACTGGACGGACCGGTCCACTTGCGTGCTTTTCGGCGACGGCGCGGGGGCTGTCTTGCTGGAAGCGCAGAACGGAACGGGCGCACCGACCGATCGCGGTATCCTCTCGACGGACCTGAATTCCGACGGACGCTACCGAGATCTGCTTTATGTGGACGGTGGTGTTAGCACAGGCACCAGCGGCTATCTGCGCATGCAGGGCAATCAGGTGTTCCGCCATGCGGTAGGCAAGCTTGCCGCCACGGCCACCACAGCGATGGAGCGTGCCGGTGTCACCACCGCCGACATCGACTGGGTCGTTCCGCATCAGGCCAACATCCGCATCATTCAGGGCACTGCCAAAAAGCTCGACCTGCCGATGGACAACGTTGTTGTGACGGTTCAGGACCACGGCAACACCTCTGCGGCCTCTATCCCGCTGGCCCTTTCTGTGGGTCGCCAGCGAGGCCAGATCAAACAGGGCGACCTGATTGTGACCGAAGCGATTGGCGGCGGACTGGCGTGGGGCGCTGTTGTTCTAAGATGGTAAACCGCTGATCCGCGTGCATAAAGACGCCTGCGCAAGCCATTGATATTGACTCTGAAATTTGCCCGCGTTTAAGGTATATGAAACTTCCGGGGGATTGGGATGACGAATAAAACCTTGACGCGCATGGACCTGAGCGAAGCGGTCTTCCGCGAAGTCGGTCTTTCCCGCAACGAAAGTGCACAACTGGTTGAAGCGGTTCTGGATCACATGTCAGACGCATTGGTGACCGGCCAGCAGGTGAAAATCTCCTCATTCGGTACATTCTCGGTGCGTGACAAAACCGCTCGTGTCGGCCGCAATCCCAAGACCGGCGAAGAGGTGCCGATCAATCCCCGTCGCGTTCTGACCTTCCGTCCCTCGCACCTGATGAAAGACCGGGTCGCCGACGGCAACAAGTCCTGATCTGATGTCCAAATCGCCAGACGCCTTTCGCACGATCTCCGAAGTCGCTGACTGGCTGGGCATCCAAGCGCATGTGCTGCGCTTCTGGGAAAGCAAGTTCACCCAGGTCCGCCCCATCAAACGTGCAGGCGGCAGACGCTACTATCGTCCTTCCGACATGCAATTGCTGGGTGGAATCAAACAGTTACTACATGAAGACGGGCTGACCATCAAAGGCGTGCAGAAAATCCTGCGCGAAGAAGGCATGAGCCATGTGGCCGCCCTTTCGCCGCAACTGGACGAGCTGACGCAATCCGAGATTGACGACACGCCCGAGGCCCCCATGCTGGAAGAGGCCGTGCCGGAGCCGGAAGAAAAAGGCGTTGTCCTGAATTTCGACGCGCCCAAAGCGGCAGAGCCGGATGTCAGCGTCACCAAAGCGGCGGAACCGGAAGCTGTATCAGAGCCAGGGCCTACTCCGGAGCCGCTGACAGAAGCGGCCCCCGACGCGCCTGCAGAAAAAGAGGAACCGGAACCCGAACCTCAAAGCGCGACAGAGGCCAAAACCGATGATCTTTTCTCTCAACCTGCTGAAGAAGTATCACAAGATGACGCTTCAACAGAGGTCGAGGCCGTAGCGGAGACGCCAGAGCCTCCTGTAAAGCCGGAAACCGGCGAAGCCGCTGAAGAAGACGCGCTGGACGGATCTGAAGATGTAATGGCGCAAAACGCTGAAGAAGTGTCCGAGCCAATCGCCCATTCGGAAGAAGCAATACAAAACGAAGACGATACCGTCAGCGCGCGCAAAGCCGACGACGATGAAACAGACGACAACGACACAACCGCCACCCTGCCCGCTTTCTTGCGTCGCCCGATGAACGACCAAGCGGAGCCGACCGATAATGCGCCAGCAGAAAGCGCCGAACCCACCGCCGAAAGCGAACCGGAACCGGCTGAGCCAGAGCATGCGGCAGCAGAGCCTGCGACCGACACACCGGTACCAGAGCCACAGGAGGCAACCGCCGACGAACCAGTCGAAGCCGAGCCTGCCGCCCTCAAGCCGCGCATCATTGATCTGCCGCCTTTCACACCCGAAAACGAGTTCGACGCCAAGCCTGCGCTGCTCTCTCAGGCGATCCGTACGCGGCACCTGAGCAAGGATCAGGCCCGCCAGATCGCACCGCTTTTGTCCAAGCTCACGATCCTGCGCGATTCGATGGCAGCCCGCCGAAGAAACCCTGCGCCGCAGGACACAGCAGACTAATCCCATGGGCACGTTTATCTCTTGCACGCCTGACAAGATCAGGTATGTACGCCCACATGTCGGGCTATGGCGCAGCCTGGTAGCGCGTCCGTCTGGGGGACGGAAGGTCGCAGGTTCGAGTCCTGCTAGCCCGACCACCGACATTTCACAAACGCCTGCGGCCCTTACGGGTGCGCAGGCGTTTGCATTTTGAAAGGCCACGATATGGCACAGGATGCTGCTCAGGGGGTGATCCCCAACCAACTGATCGCCCGCATGATCGAGACGGGCGAAATCACCGCGCGTCCTGCCGTTACGCCAGAGCAAATTCAACCTGCCAGTCTAGATCTGCGCTTGGGTGATGTGGCCTACCGCGTGCGGGCATCCTTTCTGGCGGGCCATGGTGCAGCCGTGGTCGACCGTCTGCAGGAATTCGAGATGCATCGCGTCGATCTTAACGGCGGTGCTGTGCTGGAAAAAGGCTGCGTCTACGTGGTCCCGCTGATGGAGCGTCTGGACCTACCCTCCGGTGTATCAGCCGTGGCCAACGCCAAAAGCTCAACCGGACGGCTCGACCTCCTAACCCGCACCATTACCGATGGCGGCACCGAGTTTGACCGCATCGCTCCCGGCTACTCGGGGCCGCTCTATGCTGAGATCTGTCCGCGCTCGTTCTCGGTGCTGGTGCGTCCAGGCATGCGCCTGAACCAGATCCGGTTTGGCACAGGTGATGCTGTCCTCGATGATACCGCGCTGCGTGCCTTGCACGCCCAGACACCGCTCGTAAACGGTGAGGCGGTCATTGACGAAGGGTTGGGTTTCTCGGTCGACCTCAAGCTGCCCGGGACCACGCTTGTGGGCTACCGTGCCAAGCCGCATACAGGTGTGATCGACCTTGACAATATCGGGTTCTACGATCCGGCTGACTATTGGGAGGAAGTTCATTCCTCCAACGGCCAGATCATCCTCGACCCCGGTGCCTTCTATATTCTTGTCAGTCGCGAGGCGGTGACAATTCCGCCCGACTACGCCGCCGAAATGGCGCCTTATCTGGCGATGGTCGGTGAATTCCGTGTGCATTATGCCGGCTTTTTCGACCCCGGCTTTGGTCACGCCTCTGCAGGCGGTGCGGGATCACGCGGTGTTCTCGAAGTTCGCTGTCATGAAGCTCCGTTTGTGCTGGAGCATGGGCAGGTTGTGGGCCGGTTGGTCTATGAACGGATGATGGCACCGCCCACGCAACTTTACGGGGCGGATCTGGCGTCAAATTACCAAGGTCAGGGCCTCAAGCTATCGAAACACTTCAAGAGCTAGGTCTTTGCGGCGCTTATAGCCGTGTGATGCGCCGCATTGCTTTCATGGACTGCTTTGCCTGACGCGCCTGCTGGCGTGCGTGACGCTGCTGGCGGCGCTCTTCGGGTGTCAGTTGTTCTACGGCATTCCCGTTTTCGTCAACGACTTGCGCACCACCCGCACGCTGCGGTGGCTGCGCCTTGCGGCCCATCCGGTCAAAACCGGCGTTCACACCGCGCCGCACCAGTTGGTTCATAACTTGCCGAATGACCATGTTTATAATCTGGTTCATGTCTGATCCTTTTCTGCCTCATCCTCATATATAGGATCGAATGCGGCGATTTTCAGGCGTTTTAAACTGTTTTTCTGCATTTCACTAGTCTTCGAACAGCTCTGACTGTCCTTCGGTTGTCTCTTCCTCGATGTCGCCATCGCCCAGTTGCGGGCCCAGTCCCGGCGGCGGACGGTTTTCCAAAAGTCCGGCAGAGCGCAATTCTTTCAATCCCGGCAGATCGCGGGCATTCTCAAGCCCGAAGTGATCCAGAAATGTTTGGGTCACGACAAAGGTGACCGGTCGCCCCGGAGTCATCTTGCGGCGGCCAAAGCGGATCCACTCCATTTCAAGCAGTTGATCGACCGTACCGCGTGAAACAGAGACACCGCGGATTTCTTCAATCTCGGCGCGGGTGACGGGCTGGTGATAGGCGATGATCGCAAGTGTCTCGATCGCGGCCCGGCTCAACTTGCGGACTTCGACGGTTTCCTTCTGCATCAGGAAACCCAGATCGGCAGCCGTACGCATGGCGTATCCATCCCCCACCTTACTAATGTCGACCCCGCGTCCCTCATAGCGTTTGCGTAGGTACACCATCGCCTCTGCCGCATCACAACCGTGGGGCATACGCGCTTCCAGCTCCTTGATCGTGACAGGCTCGGACGTCGCGAATAGAACCGCTTCGATCATCCGTTCCTGCTCTGCCATGGGTGGCGCTTCAAACAGGCTTTCTTCTTTTTCTTCAATCTCATCCGCCACGCGGTTCATCCTTTTTACGCAGTTGGATCGGCGCGAAGGTCTCTGACTGCCGGATTTCCAGATGACCCTCTTTTACCAGTTCCAGCGAAGCCGCAAAGGTCGCAGCCGTCGCGGAGCGGCGTTTGACCGGATCGCTTTCCCACCCCTCGGGCAGGAAGCTCATCAGATCGCCCCATTCGCCGGCATAGCCTATCAGTCCGCGCATGCGCTCCAACGCCTGCTCCATCGTGAACACAGCATCACGGTCCATCACGAAGGGGCGGAACTCATCCTTGGTCCTGATCCGCGCATAGCCCTGCATCAGATCAAGCAGTGTGGCGGTATAGGTGACCTTGCGGACCCGCTCGACCTCGTTTGTCTGTCCGCGAGCAAAGAAATCGCGGCCCAGCTGGTCCCGCGCCATCAGACGTGCAGCAGCATCGCGCATGGCCTGCAAGCGCTCCAGCTGGAACGCCAGATGCGCGGCCAGTTCCTCACCAGATGGCCCTTCCTCGGTCGGATCAGGAGGCAACAGCAGACGGGATTTCAGAAACGCGAGCCACGCCGCCATAACCAGATAGTCTGCCGCCAGCTCTAGCCGCAAGGCTTTGGCCTTTTCGACAAACGCAAGATACTGCCGGGCAAGTTGCAAGACGGATACTTTGCGCAGGTCTACCTTTTGCGTCCGGCTCAACGTCAACAGCAGGTCAAGCGGTCCTTCAAAGCCGTCCACGTCGATGATCAACGCCTCAGCAGCCATACGCTCGGCGACAGAAACCTGATCTTCTTCGAATGTGGTCTCAGCCATGCCCCGCCCCGCCCAAAAGCGCTTCAAGTTCGCGCTCAAGGGCCGGAATGTCAACGTCATCGGGCTTTTTGCGCATTGCAAGCGCCCGCTCTGCGCGGGTTTGGGCCGCTGGCGTCATTGTCCCTGCCGCGTCGCACACGGCGCGCCGGTCTGCCAGTGGCGCATTGCAGAAAAGGACAACGTCACAACCTGCCGCAATAGAACCTGCAGCGTTCTGTGCGAGTGTTCCCGAAAGCGCCTTCATCGAGATGTCGTCTGTCATGACAAGATTATCAAATCCAATTTCCTGCCTGATCAGGTCCATCATCACGGGCGACAACGTCGCTGGCCGGTTGTCCAGTGCCTCATAGACAAGGTGGGCGGTCATTCCCATGGGCACATCACGCAACGCCCTGAAGGGTGCAAAATCAGTGTGTGCCAGATCTTCTGCAGCCGCTGTAATACGCGGCAGATCAAAATGGCTGTCCATGGTGGCACGACCATGTCCCGGCATATGTTTCAGGATGGGCAGAACGCCTCCCGCAAGCATCCCGTCTGCGGCAGCCTGCCCGAGAATAGCAACACGGTCCGGATTATCGCTATAACAGCGGTTGCGCAGGAACTCATGGGTTTCGGCTCCCGCCAGATCAACCATTGGCGCGCAGTTGCTATCAATGCCCGCAGCACGCAATTCATCCGCAATCAGCCGGTACATCAAATACATGGCACGCTGGGCGTTCTCGCCTGCGCGCGCGACAAAATCCAAAGGCGGCATCCATTCACGCCAATGCGGGGCGCGCATACGCTGCACACGACCGCCTTCCTGATCGACAGTGATTACGGCTTCCCGGCCAACGGCATCGCGCATTTCACTACACAGGGCATAGGTCTGCTCCGGCGTTTCGATATTGCGGGCAAACAGGATAAAACCGAAAGGATCGGCATCCCGAAAAAACGCTTTTTCCTCGGCTGTCAGGCGCGTTCCGTCTGCATCAATAATCGCTGCGCCGAATGGCATCAGCGTGTGACCACCGGAATACAATCCGCGTTGTCCGCAACAAGTGCCGCACAGAAACGGCGTGCATCAGCGATATCTTCAAAGCCATGCGCACGCAGACGGTAAAACACGCGTCCCCCGCTGGTCGCCTTTTGCACAATGCGCTGCTTGTCCCCGAGATAGGCATCAAAGCGGACGCTCAGCTGTTCCCACTGCTCACGCGCGACTTCGGCGCTGTCAAAGGCACCCAGCTGTGCCAGACGTGTGCCGGCAGGCAGGGATTTTGCATCAAGTTCGGCTGTATTGCCGCCGGAAGGCTGGCTTGCTTCAGTGGTCAGCGCGGCAGGTGTTACCGTGGCCCGCACTGCCGGGCGCTTCTTGGGACGGACGGACTGGCGCACGCCGGGGGCGGTCTGCAACGCAGCGATCTGCTGCTCGACGGCTGTGACTTCAACAGCAACCGTTTGCGTAACGGCCGCCACGACTTCAGCCTGATCCTCTGCCAGATCGGCCAGCGGTGCGACACCGTTGGTCAACTGCGCCACCAGATCATCTACATTGCCGCTTTGCAGCGCAGCATTCACTTCGGACGGCTCAAGGACCGGTGCCGCGGGGAGCGCAGGCTGGCTTTCGACCTGTGGCTCCGCAGCAACCATTGCGGCTGGCATGACCTGATCTTCTTCGGTCAGATCGATAGGTTTGGGTGCAAGGATCAACCGGTCGGCTGGTTTTTCAGCGGTGCCGACAGCGGCCACAGCATTCACCGAAAGACCCTGATGGCTGGCAGTTTCACCTCCCGGATCTTCGGGACGCACCCGCATTTCGCCTACCGCGGCACGCACGACCGGAATGCCGCTCACATCACGTACAAGCAGCTTGTACCCCCAGACACCGATACCCACCACCAACACGCAGGACAAAGCAGCGCCTGCAATATTTGTAAGCGTTGTCAACTTACTGGGCTGGGGACCTGATCCAAAGGTTGAAGTTGAATCATCATAGTAATCCCCCGCCATGGGGGAAGACGTGAAATCTGCCATCTCTGCCTCATTGCCCAGCGGGTACATTGCCCGGCGGGTCTGGTCTTGGGGTTGCCTGTGCGTGACGGGACGGTGCGTTATCGCATCTCTTCCGCCGGATTGACCCCAAGAATACCAAGACCAGCCGCAATTACAATCGCCGTGGACCGCGCGAGGGCAATTTTTGCCTGCGATGTGGCCGCATCATCCTGAATGAAGCGCAGGGAGGTCACTTCATTGCCCTTGTTCCACAATCCGTGCAGATCACCTGCCAGCTCATACAGGTAAAAGGCAACGCGGTGGGGCTCGTTTGTACGTGCGGCTGTTTCAACCAGTCGTGGCCACTCGGCCAGCTTGCGCAGCACACCCAACTCGCTCTCGTGATTCAGCAGGCTCAGGTCGGCCGCTGCAAGTGTTGCATCATCGGTTGCGATCCCCGCCTCTGCCGCTTTGCGCAGCACGGATGCCACGCGCGCATGGGCGTATTGCACGTAGAACACAGGGTTCTCGCGGCTTTGCTCAAGCACCTTGTCGAAATCGAAGTCCAGCATCGCGTCGTTCTTGCGCGTCAGCATCACAAAGCGTGTCACATCGGGGCCAACCTGATCGACCACATCGCGCAGCGTCACGAACGTCCCTGCCCGTTTGGACATCTTGAAAGGCTCTCCGTTCTTGAACAGCTTGACCAGCTGCGTCAGCTTGATGTCGAGCGGCACTTTACCGTCGGATAGGGCCGATACCGCCGCTTTCATCCGCTTCACATAGCCGCCATGATCCGCACCGAAGACATCGATCAGCTGATCGAAGCCGCGCTGCACCTTGTCGTAGTGATACGCGATATCGGGTGCAAAATAGGTCCAGCCGCCATCGGACTTCATCACCGGCCGATCCACATCATCGCCATGCTCGGTCGATTTAAACAGTGTTTGCTCGCGCGGTTCCCAATCTTCGGGTTTCTTGCCCTTTGGCGGCTCAAGCACGCCTTCATAGATCAGGCCCTTGTTCTTGAGGTCTTCCAGCGCGGCTTCGATCCGGCCAGTGCCGTAAAGCGATTTTTCAGAATAAAACACATCCATCTCGACACCCAAGGCTTTGAGATCGCTGCGGATAAGATCCATCATCTTTTCAGTGGCAAAGCTGCGTACATCTTCCAGCCAGTACTGCTCACCCTTATCAAGATAGTCGTCGCCAACCTTGTCTTTCAGCGCCTCCCCGACCGCGATCAGGTAATCGCCGGGGTATGTGCCTTCTGGAAAGGCGACCTCTTGCCCATGCGCCTCAAGATACCGCAGGTAAACGGACCGGGCGAGCACATCGACCTGTGCACCGCCATCATTGATGTAGTACTCCCGCGTGACGTCATAGCCTGCAAAATCCAGCAAAGACGCCAGCGCATCACCAAAGACCGCGCCCCGGGTGTGTCCCACATGAAGCGGACCTGTCGGGTTCGCCGAGACATATTCAACGTTAACCTTCTGCCCCT
The DNA here is from genome assembly GCF_000622385.1 of Sulfitobacter noctilucicola. Lineage (NCBI taxonomy): Bacteria > Pseudomonadati > Pseudomonadota > Alphaproteobacteria > Rhodobacterales > Roseobacteraceae > Sulfitobacter > Sulfitobacter noctilucicola. Next base: position 3,002,997 of record NZ_JASD01000008.1, on the reverse strand, counting down.
GCCCGAGGCTGCCGCGCCCGAAGCCCGTACCTTCGCTCAGGACCGTCTTGGCAATCCCCTGCCAGACGGTCGGCGCAAGCCTCAGGTTCAGGAAGCCTGGACCGGCAACCTCGGCGCTGGTGATCCGCGGATCTTCAGCCAACTTGCCCGCAAGCGCGTCTGCAATGTCGCGCGGCTTCATCTTGGCCGGTTTGGCCAGCACCATCGCTGCGTTTGTCGCCATATCGCCATGTGCCGGATCGCGCGGTGGCTCCGTTGTGATCGGCTCAAGGTTCAGCCCGTCTGGCAAATCACCTGCGGTGACCATCTGCTCCAGCGTTGTCAGGATCAGTTCACGGATTTCGGCAAAAATGTTCATAGCGACGTTCCTTTGTTGCCGTGCATGTATCATCTGCGTGCGGGCAGTCAATTGTGTGCGGGCGCTGCCATGCGCCCCGATCATTTGCATGGAGATGCGGCGGCGTCCGTATGGTCGGGTTTACTCCGCCGCCCCAAGCAACCGCGCGTGCTGCGCATAGGCGTATCGGTCTGTCATACCCGCGATATAATCACATACCATACGCGCCAGACGCATCTTGTCGCTGCCTGCTTCCTCAATCTGGCGTGCCCAGTGGCGTGGCAGCAAATCCGGCTGTGACAGATAGAGCGGGAACAGCTCTTCCACCACCACAGTCACTTCGGCGCGCTTGTCCATCACTGAAGGGGCGCGGTACATGCGGTTGAACAGGAACGATCGTATTTCGCGCAGGTCCTGCCACATCTGTTCGGAGAACCGGATCACCGGCCGTCCCAGATGCCGGATGTCCGCAGCCGACGTAGCACTTGATGCGTCCAGCACAGCCCGCGATGTCTCGATTACGTCGCTGACCATCATCCCGAACACCCGCCGCAACGCCTCATGGCGGCGGCGGTAGCTGTCCGTGTGTGGATAGAGCCTGTCGACTTCCGCATAAGCAGGGCCAATCAAAGGCAAGACCGCAATCTCGTCCTCGGTAAACAATTGTGCACGCAGCCCGTCATGCAGATCGTGATTGTTGTAGGCAATGTCATCCGACAGCGCTGCGACCTGCGCCTCGGCGCTGGCGTGTGTGTGCAGCTCCAGATCGTGCAACGCGTCATATTCGGCCAATGCATAAGGCAGATCACCCGTCACAGGTCCGTTGTGTTTGGCGATCCCTTCCAACGTGTCCCACGTCAGGTTCAGCCCGTCGAAATCGGCATAGTGCCGCTCAAGCGATGTTACGATCTTGATCGCCTGCGCGTTGTGGTCAAATCCGCCGTAAGGGGCCATCAACAAATGCAGCGCGTCCTCACCGGTGTGACCGAACGGCGTGTGTCCCAGATCATGAGCCAGTGCCACAGCTTCCGTAAGCTCTCCGTTTAGCCCCAGCGCACCTGCGATCGTGCGGGCGACCTGTGCCACCTCGATCGAATGGGTCAGCCGCGTGCGATAGTAATCGCCCTCGTGCTCTACAAACACCTGCGTTTTATGCTTCAGCCGCCGAAAGGCGCTGGCATGAATGATCCTGTCCCGGTCCCGCTGATAGCAGGAGCGAAAAGTGCTTTCCTCTTCCGGTACCAGCCGTCCCATGGCCGTTGCCGGATCAGAGGCATATAGAGCGCGCATCGCGGCTGGTCCTTGTGGCCTGTCCCTCGCGCTTCTATATTGTAATCAGCAGCCGAAGAAAACCGAGGTCTGACATGAACCTGCCCCCATCCGTGACCCCCCGCGCCTTTGAGCGTTTGGCCGAAATCGGTGCCGCCGATCAGGGTAAGGCCCTGCGCGTTGCCGTTGAAGGCGGCGGATGCTCCGGCTTCCAGTATGAAATTGATCTGGACGAGCCGAAAGAGGACGATCTGGTGCTTGAGGGCGATGGACAGAAAGTTGTCGTCGACAGCATCTCGCTACCTTTTCTTGCAAACGCGGTAATCGATTTCTCCGAAGAGCTGATCGGTGCCCGCTTTGTGATCGAAAACCCCAACGCCACCTCTGCCTGTGGCTGTGGTACGTCCTTCTCGATGTAGGCGCCAGGGACTGTTTTATCCGGTGCGGGTTTCGAACGTGCCGGATGCTCGGGCAAATCCGCGAAAGAACCTGTCGAACTTGTCTGTTGAGGCTTCTGCCTGTTGCAGGATGTTACGGCTTTGCGCGCCCAGATAGGGGATGACCCGTCCCCGCATCCCGTCCCAGTCTCCGCTCCTCAACACCCCTAGATCCGCAAGGCATTCCGACAACGGGCGCAGCGCACTGGGGGCTTGACCATGAGCGGCGAAGTGCAGCTTTCCGGCGGGCACATCGGCTTCGAACCCGGAATTTGACAGCGTGGCCTGCATCCAGCCAGTCACCAGATAAGTGTGATAGGCGTCCTTGGCTGTCACCGCTCCCTCGCCAATGCAAGGTACAATATGGCCGTGCGCTGTCGCAACGGCTTGGGTCCAGATGGGGCTTGGGGTCTGCCCGATGTAGGAAAGTGCCAGACAAACCTCGGCCAGCAGATCATAGTTCTGGTCAAGAAACGCGATCACGCCTGTGTATTCAAGGCTGGTCACTTCCTCTTCGCCCAACGCGATCTGGTTTCGGCCAAAGTCGGTAAGATAAAAGACAATATGGGTCAGCTCATAGGCCGCTTTTCTATTGGGCAATGCGAACGTGTCACCGCGGCGCATGAATTGCCGCAACCTGTCGCCTAAGGCCCCTTCACCAGGTGCATCTGCCGCATTCCTGCGTGCCAGCAACAGTCGCGCCTCTGCCCGCTGCAAATCAGACAGTTCGGCATCCGCAAGACCCGCCGCAGCTGCCCAGCGGCACAGACCCCTGCCCTTGTTCCCCGACATGCCAAGGTCTTCCAGATCAAGACAGAGCGACAGAAAGAACCGGTAGTATTGGGGATAAAAGCGTACCTTCTCTTCGATCCCGTCATAGAATTCTGCATAGACGCCCAGCGCCTCCGGCGGCAGCGCCACTCCGGATGCATTGATTGCATTCAGGGCTTCCGC